>SIBH01000040.1 GCA_009695285.1 Pedosphaera sp. | reverse complement strand
GTGCCGAGATTGACCTGGACGAAGGGCCGCCACTTGGGCCGCTTCGGTTTTCGGATCAGGTGCAGGCCGGCTTCGACGGGGGTGCGGTTGGATTTCCGCGTGTTGCAGACGATGCAGGAGCAGACAATGTTTTCCCAAGTGGTGGGGCCGCCCCGGTCGCGCGGAATGACATGATCCAGATTCAAATCCTTCCGGTCAAAAATATGCCCGCAATACTGGCAGGTGTTCCGGTCGCGCTCGAAAATGTTGTGCCGGGTGAACTTGACCTCCTTCTTCGGCAGACGGTCGAACATCACCAGCAGGATCACCCGGGGCACGCGGATTTTGAAGGAGATGGTGTGGATGCTTTCGGGGTGCGGTTCCTGCCGGGAAAAGTCATGCCACTGGTCGAAGTTGAAGGTCTGAAACGCCCCGTCGTTGCCGTTGAACACGACGTGGGCGTGGCCTTCAAAAAGCAAAGTGAGTGCGCGACGGGCGGTGCAAATGTTCACCGCCTGCCAGAGCCGGTTCAGCACCAGAACATGTTGCGTCAGGTAGGAACTCATAGCGACTGCGACGCGCGAAACTATCACAGGCAAAATTAACGTGTCAACGGCCGTGCCGAATTCTTGATGCGCCCGAGGCGCGGTTGCCGCGAGATTCATGGGTGTAATTCATCGTCGCATGAGTAATTTGCCTCGCGCTACGGGCGAGAGACCACCCGCGCTCCGGGTGGTGCGGTCGCATTAGATGTAACCGGCCGTCGATGTAACCGTTGCCAAATCGGGTGCTCCCGGCCTAGACTGTTACTATGAAAAGAATCTTTACGACGGCAGGAATCATCCTGCTGCTGCTTGGGGTGCTGTCGGTTCGCGCGGTCGGTCTCGATGACCATTACGTGGTGATTTTCAATCTGATTCAGGAGGCGGACAATCTAAACGAAACCGGTCAAATCCGTCCGGCCCTGGACAAATACGCCCAGGCGCAGCAGGCCTTGGAAAGATTTCGCACCACCTTTCCCGGCTGGAACGAGAAAGTCATCAATTACCGCCTGAATTATGTGGCCACCAAAATCGCCCCGCTCGCCGCCAAGCTGCCACCGGACAAAACTGCTCCTCCCACGCCCGGCGCGGTCACCAATCGTCCCGCTCCCGCCGTCACCTCGGACATCGACAGCCAGTTCAAAGCGCTGACGGACGAGATTCAGCGCCTCGAGGCGAACAACAAGCTGCTGACGGCGAAACTGAAGGAGGCGCTCTCGGTGCAGCCGGCGGGGGTTGATCCCCAGGAAATGGCCAAGGCGGCCGAAGCCGTCAAAACGCTCCAGAAAGAAAATGAGCTGATGAAGGTGAGCCTGGATCAGGAACACTTGAAGTCGTCGCAGATGGCCGAGGGCGCGGCGTCGGTGGTCGCGCTGAATCAGACGCTGGCCGAGATCAAGACCAAACTGGCCCGGCAGTTGGAGACGATGGGGGTGCTGCAATCGGAAAATGAGGTTTTGAAAAAGCAGGCTGCCGAGATCGGGCAAAAGGCCGACGCTAACAGCGCCGAGTCGGCGCGGGTGTTGGACCAGGCGGCGGTAAAAATATCCTCGTTGGTTTCGAACATCGAATTGTTGCGTTCGGAAAAATCGCTGTTGGAATCCCGCCTCAACGAGGCCCTGGCGCAGGCCGCCCGGAGCCGGCAGCTCGAAGATCAACTGGCGGCCGCGAAACTGTCCAGCCGCGCCAGCGAAACCGAACTGGCGAAATTGCGTTCGGAAAACGGCAAGTTTGAAAAGAGCCTGGCCGAGCTGGAAAGGAAACTCGCCAAGGCCGAGAGCACGACCGGTGATGCCTCCAAGGGTGAGGCGGCGAAGCGCCGGCAGTTGGAGCAGGATCTGGCGGCGGCGCTGGCGAAGACCGGGGAGGTTGGCAAAAACCTGGACCTAGCGGCGGCGGCGACCCGGGAAAAAGATTTGCTCGTCCGAAAATTGCTGCAGGAGAAGAGCGACTTGGAAAAAGACCGGGAGGCGTTGAAAATCCAGGCGGCGAAGGCCGGCCCCGCCGTGGTGCTGACCGGCACCGAATCGCAACAGCTCAAACAGATGCAGCGGGAAATGGAGCGGCAGTTGACGGCGGCCCGGACGGCGGCCGGGGACAACG
Organism: Pedosphaera sp.; assembly: GCA_009695285.1. Classification (GTDB taxonomy): domain Bacteria; phylum Verrucomicrobiota; class Verrucomicrobiia; order Limisphaerales; family SIBH01; genus SIBH01. Next base: position 16,516 of record SIBH01000040.1, on the reverse strand, counting down.
CGGATCACGCCCGAAAATTGCAAAAGGACAAGGCGGCTCTGGAGAAACAGCAGACCGAGCTGGAGGCGAAGTTGAGCAAGGCCGCCAAGGAAGCGGCGGTGGCCGCGAAGGAGGAGCAGATCAAACGTCAATCCCTGGATCAGGAACTGACCGGCCTGCGGAAAAAGCTGGAAGTCGCCGCCAAGGAGCGTTCCGCGAAAGTCCGCCCCAATACGGCCGGGGAAACCAGGCGCACGGAAACGATCCTGGCGCGGCTGGAAGTTTTGGAGGCCAAGCCCGTGCCCTACTCGGCGGATGAACTCGCCCTCTTCTCCGGCTCGCGTCCATCGTTCGCGTCGGTCGAGCTTTCCACCGCATCCGTCCCGCCCGGTGACGGCCAGGCGCCTCCGGTTTCACGGGCGCAACGGAGCTTCAAGCAGGTGCCGGAAGGCGCCCGCCCGCTGGTGGTCGCGGCCCAGCGCGCTTTCCAGGCCGGAGATTTTCCCACGGCCGAAAAGAGATATTTGGAGGTGCTCCAGCAGGATGGCAACAATGTGAACACGCTGGCCAATCTCGCCTCGATTCAGTTGGAGATAAACCGGGTGGACGATGCGGAAAAGAACATCAAGAAGGCGCTGTCGGTTGATCCCGATGACGATTTCAGCCTGTATCTGCTGGGCCGGATCCGGTTCGGCCAGGAGAAATATGACGACGCGCTGGATGCGCTCAGCCGCTCGGCCAAAATCAATCCCGCCAACGCCGACACGCAAAACTATCTCGGCATTGCGCTCAGTGAAAAGGGGCTGCGGCAGCCGGCGGAAACCGCCCTGCGCAAGGCTATTCAAATCCAGTCCGGCCACGCGGCCGCCCACAACAATCTGTCCGTCGTTTACATCACGCAAACCCCCCCGGCCGTGGCGCTGGCCCGCTGGCATTATCAAAAATCGCTCGCCGCCGGCCATGCCCGGAACCTGGTCCTGGAAAAACTGCTGGACACGGCCAAGTAATTTCCGTGCCGCCGTCCATGTTGCGCCAGGCCATCCATGAAATTGTCATCGCCACCCGGGGGCGTGGCTGCCACGAGTTCACCGATCAGGTCAGCGCGCTGCTGCACCGTGAAAAATTTCAGACCGGTCTGGTCACGCTCCATCTGCGCCACACGTCCGCCTCGCTCTTGATCCAGGAAAATGCCGACCCGGAGGTGCGTCGCGATCTGGAGCGGTTCTTCAGTCGGCTCGCGCCGGACGGCGACGCGCTCTTCCAGCACACCTGCGAGGGCGAGGACGACATGCCGGCGCACATTCGGACCGCGCTCACCACCGTCAATCTCAGCGTGCCGGTGCGCGGCGGTGAAATGACGCTCGGAACGTGGCAGGGGATTTACCTCTGGGAACACCGGCTGGCACCGCACCAGCGCCGCGTCGCCGTGCATGTCATCGGGGAATAATCTCGCCAAAATTTTGCCCCGCTGGCAACGTGCCGCGCATTCGATAAGGATCATCATGCGGAAACATTTTAGACCTTCAGTGTGCGCCGTGATCGTCGCGGCGGTCGTCCTGTCCGTTCACGCCCGCGCCGCCGCCGCGGGCACGTTCGGTTTCACCGGCCCCGAGACGTTTCCCATCGATCAGCTGATTTCCCAGGTTCACGCGGCGGACATCAACGGCGACGGCCTGAAGGATCTGGTCGTGGTCAACAACGCCCGCTCCAAGATCAGCCTGCTCATCAATCAAACCGGCCGCACCAACCTGGCGCGGGCCGCGATCCAGGGCGTGAAGCGCGAGTTGAACGAACTGCCGCCGGACGCGCGTTTTCGGATCGACTCCATCGCCTCCGAGAAGCGCATCGCCGCGCTAGTCGTCGCCGACCTGAACGGCGACGGCCGCCCCGACCTGGCCTACTACGGCGAGCCGAAGGAGTTGGTCGTGCAATACAACCAGGGCACGAACGGCTGGAGCGCGCCCAAGCGTTTTCCAATCGACGACGGCCAGCTTTCGCCCAACGCCCTCGTGACCGGCGACAGCAACGGCGACGGCCGCGCCGATCTGCTGCTGCTCGGTGAAAATCACATTTATCTCCTGGCGCAAAAGGCGGACCGCACCCTGGCCGAGCCGGAGAAGATTCCGTTTTCCGGCACGTTGAAATCGATTCAGGTTTTGGACATCGACGGCGACGGGCGGGACGACCTGCTGCTCTCCAACTGGGACACGTCCAATCCGTTTCGCATTCGTCTGCAAAACAAGGCGGGCCAGTTGGGGCCGGAGATTCATTTTGCCATGCCGGCGGTGCGCTCGTATTGGGCGGACGATCTGGACGGCGATCACAAAACTGAAATCATCACCATCTCGCAGAATTCCGGGCGCGCGCAGATTTCCAACATCACCCGCCAGCCCGCCGAAAAAATGGCCGGAAATTTTCACGCCGGCCAGCTGCAGATCATGCCGCTGGGCAAGACCACCAAGGCGAAACGCGGCACGGTCTGGGCCGATGTGAACGGCGATCAGCTCCCCGACCTGCTGGTGGCCGAGCCGGAGAACGGCCAGCTCAAGATTTATTTGCAGCAGGCCGACGGCACGCTGGGGCCGGCGAAAACTTTTCCGTCGCTCACCGGTGTCAGCGACCTTTCGGTGGCGGACTGGGACGGCACCGGACGCCCGGAAATTTTTCTCCTGAGCGCGGACGAGCGGCAGCTGGGCGTGACGCACTACGATGAAAACGGCCGCGTGGCGTTTCCGGTGATGATTCCGCTGGAAGGAAAACCGCTGGCGATGGCGGTGGGCGCGCTCGAGGCGAAATCGAAACCGGTGCTGGTGGTGATCCTTGACCAGGACGGCAAGCGCACCTTGCTGACGCGCTCCGCCGACGGCAAGTCCAAGACGCAGAAGCTTGGCGAGAATTTCAAATCCAACCCGGCCACGCTGGCGTTCCATGATGTCAACCAGGACGGGCTGGCGGATCTCGTGGTGCTGATTCCCTACGAGAAGATCAAAATCCTGCGGCAGATCGCCGGCAAGGATTTCGAGGAGCTGGACCTCGCGCCGCCGGGCGGCAGCGTCGAGCAGCCGTGGCTGGCCAGCGCGGACGTGGATGGCGACGGCCAGTCGGAGCTGCTCCTGGCCCAGAAAAATTTCCTGCGCGCGGTGGTCTTGAAGGCGGAGGCGGACGCGAAGGACGGCACGAACAAAACCTGGTCGTTCATCGTGAAGGATCAGATCAATGGCGCGGCGAACAATTCGCGCATCGTCGGCGCGGCGTCGCTGCGGAACGGAAGCGGCTCCGTCCCATCGCTGTTCCTCCTCGACGCCGAAAAGAAGGCGGCGACATTCTGCGAGCGCGACACGAACGGCGTCTGGCAGGTGGTGCGGAATCTGCCGCTGCCGTTCAGCGAATTCAGCGAGCTGCGCGCGGTGCAGTTCGGCGGGACCGGTCCGAACGGCGTCGCGTTCATCGGCCTGAACGCGACCGGGTGGATGCCGCTCCAGGGCGAGACGTGGGAGTTTGCGGAGCTGGACGGTTACGAAACGCCGGTCAAGGATGGCCACTTGAACGACCTGGTGAGCGGCGATCTCAACCAGGATGGCCGCAAGGAACTGGTCTTCCTGGAGACGGCGAAGAACTATCTCGACCTGGTGATTTTTGATGCGTCACGCAAGCTGGTGCCGATGAATCGCTGGCAGGTGTTCGAGGAGCGGACGTTTCGGAATCGTCGCAGCGAGTTTCCAGAACCGCGCGAGGCGGTCATCGCCGACTTCACTGGTGACGGGAAAAATGATTTGATCGTGCTGGTGCATGATCGCATCCTGCTTTATCCGCAGGAGTGAATTTTCGGAAGACTTGAAAAACTGGATTGCAGTGGCCCGCGCTCTCACCCATAGAATCACGCCATGTTAGCAAGGGTCTGTTCCGCCGCCGTCAATGGCATCGAGGCGTATCCCGTCGAAGTCGAGGTCAACGCCGGCTGGGGTGAAACGCTCATCATCATCGTCGGCCTGCCCGACGCCGCCGTGAAGGAATCGCGTGACCGCGTCACCACCGCGCTCGGCAACTCCGGCTTCAAATTTCCGATGGGCCGCACCACCATCAATCTCGCCCCCGCCGACGTGAAAAAAGAGGGGCCGAGCTTTGACCTGCCCATCGCCCTCGGCATGCTGGCCGCCAGCGAGCAGCTCGAAACGGATCAGTTGGAAAATTTCATTGCCGTCGGCGAACTCGCCCTCACCGGTGCGGTGCGCCCGGTCAAAGGAGTTTTGACCATCGCGCTGCGGGCGCGGGCGGAGGGGAAAATCGGCGTACTCGTCCCCGCCGAAAACGCCGCCGAGGCCGCCGTTGTCGCGGGCCTGCAGGTCATCCCGCTGCAAAATTTGCGCGAGGCCGCCGGCTTTCTTGAAGGCACGTTGAAAATCGCGCCGACGAAGGTGAACCTTACGGAGATTTTCAACCAGCCGCACGATGATGAGTTTGATTTTGCTGAAGTGAAGGGCCAGGAGTCAGTGAAGCGCGCCCTGGAAATCGCGGCGGCGGGAGGGCACAACGTCCTGCTCATCGGCCCGCCCGGCACCGGCAAGTCGATGCTCGCGAAACGGCTCTCGACCATCCTGCCGCCGCTCACGCTGGAGGAGGCGCTGGAGACGACCAAGATTCACAGCATCGTCGGCCTGCTGAAGCCGGGTCAGGCGCTGGTCACGCGGCGGCCGTTCCGCGCGCCGCATCACACGGCGAGCGACGCCGGACTGCTCGGCGGCAGCATCAATCCCACGCCCGGCGAAATTTCCCTCGCGCATCACGGCGTGCTGTTTCTCGACGAGTTGCCGGAGTTCAAGCGCAGCGTGCTGGAGACGATGCGCCAGCCCCTCGAAGAAGGGCGCGTCACCATTTCGCGCGCGGCGGGCACGATGACTTTTCCCTCGGAGTTCATGCTGGTGGCCGCAATGAACCCGACGCCGGATGGGAAAATGCCCGGCGAATCGCGCAGTTCGCCGCGGGAGATTCAAAATTATCTGGGCCGCATCTCCGGCCCGCTGCTTGATCGCATCGACCTGCACGTCGAGGTTCCGGCGGTGAAGTTCCGCGAGATCACCAGCGAGCAAACCGGCGAGGCTTCCGCGCAAATCCGTGAACGGGTGATCGCGGCGCGGCAGCGGCAGCACGCGCGGTTCACGGGCCGCCCCGGCCTGGTGTGCAACGCCCGCATGGGCAGCCGCGAGTTGAAGGCGCACTGCGCGCTCGACGAGGCGACGCTGGAATTGCTCAAAATGGCGATGGCGGATTTGAATTTAAGCGCGCGCGGTTACGACCGGGTTTTGAAAGTGGCGCGCACCATCGCGGATCTGGCGGGGGTGGAAAAAATCGCGGCGGAGCACGTCGCGGAGGCGATCCAATACCGCTCGCTGGACCGGCAGTTGTGGACGTAATCCGGAACGATAAAGATCAACAGAAAGGAACGAAGGGAACAAAGGTGGAGGCCGGACGAAGGCGCGTCCATGCTGTTCTGAAACCTGGTCACAAGCCGGTGAACTCCACTGCTTGAACGCAAGACGACCGCACGTCCACTCCGTGCTTTTTTCCCTTCGTTTTCTTCTGTTCCCGGCTGCCGGTTCAGGCAAGACCGGGTGGAGCTTACGGAGTTAATTTCTTGGCGGGCGGTGTGGCGCCCCCATCCTTTTTCACGACTAACGAGTTGGCGGGCACCGGTCCCAGTTCCTCGCCTGAGGCAACGGTCCGGGCGACCGTTTCCGAAACCTTGAGCTTGAGAAAATGTTTCGAGGTGTCGGAGGCGAAATAAAACTCGGTGTTGACCGGCAGATCCTTGAATTTGAGCTGGGCGCCAACGCCGGCGGCCGCGTGCAAGGAGGAGGCGGTCATGCAGGCGAGCAGGAGAAGCAGCCAGGGGCGGGCGTTGGATCGAGATTTCATGCCGGAAAACTACCAGTTGCCGCCGGGCCAACAACTGTTTTTATTGGATAATTCAGCGCCCCCCGGCCTGCTGGAGTGACTTCACGAAGGCGTCGTATTGGGCCTGGGCTTCCGTGCGGGAAATTTTGGACTGCTGCGGGGAGGGCTTCGGCTGGTTGGCGGGAGCCGCGACGCGTTCCGTGAGGAAGCGGTAGTTCAATCGCAGCGTCTCGTCCTTCGGTAAACTTTTCTTGAAGAAAAATCCAAAGCGCCCGTAGTCCCGCCAGGAAAGATCCTCGACAGGATTGGCGGGGGCGTTGAGTTCGGTGCTGGCGTACCACTGCGCGCCGATGGGGAAGAGCAGGCGGCACCATTGGAGGTTGGTGCTGGAGACCTTGCCGCCGGGGCCGGGTAGGTCGGGCTGCCAGAGATAGGAGGTTTCGGTCTTGCGGGCGGGGAGTTCCTTGGCACCGCGGAAATGGATGCCGGCGTGCTGCAGGTCGCCGCCTAGAGTCAGGTCGCGCGCGGCCTTCAGCTCGAACCTGGCGTCCACTTGCGTGCGTTTGCCCTCGGGCCGCGAGATGACCAGGGTGCGCGTCTCGGTGAGCAGCAGGTCGCTGCCGGCGGCGTCTTTTTTGCCGCCGCGCCACTCGATGGTGGCGACGAGCGTGGCCGCGTCCCGGCCGCCTTCGAGCTTTTCAAATTTGGCCACGTTCATTTTGCCCCCGTTGTTGAAGTGCCAGAGGTCGAAGGCGCCGAGGTCGGAGGTGATTTTGTTCCAGCCGATGTAGATGCCGCGATGATGCGGAAAGAGGCCGTCGGCCTTGCCGCTGGCGTCGAGTCCGGCGTTGGTGAGCAGCTCGCCGTCCTCGCCGAATACATGGAGATAGGGCTTGAACTGGCCGGCCCCGTGAACGAAGCGGGCGGACAATTTGCCGTCGAGCTTCACCTCGACCGCCGAGCCGGGGCCGCCGGTGTTCGTGCCTTCGGTGAGCGTCCAGGCGGCGCGGGCCTCGCTAAGAGCCGCGGCCAGCAGCAAACCAAGGCAGATTTGCTTCAACATCGGATGCGTTTGGTTTGCCGGAAGGTCGCGCGGCCTACTTGGTCACGGCGACGTTGCCGTCTTTCGGCGAGAGCGAGATCAAGTCGATCAGGATGCGCTTGGTCTCCTCCAGATTGATGTCCACCGCCGGCACGGACTCGTCCTTGGCCTCGTCGTCCTTGTCGCCGTCGTCGTCGCTGGTTTTCGGTTTCGTCTCCGGGGGGGGGGTGACGGCGACGGCGTTGGTTTTGATCGTGGGCGGGGGCAGGCCGGGCAGGTCGGCGAGTTTGAGGGTGATATCGTAGGTCTTGTAATCCGGCTCGGCGCGCACCCGGAGTTCCTTCTTGCGGGCTTCGGCGCGGGCTTCGTTATCCTTCATTTCCTTGCGGCGCTTCTCCTCGTTCAACGAGACGCTCTTGTCCTCCTTGATCTTGAGGTAATACTCAATTTCGCGGCGCACATAATCATAATCCTTGTTGGTGGTCACCCGGGCGGCGGAGCGTTTGCGAAGTTCCACGAGGTGCGGGGCGACGTAGTTGACCGGCTCGAATTTGGCCGAGGCGATGGTGTCCCACGGGAGCGCGCCGGGGAGCGAGGCCTCGCCGAGTTCGGCATGGTTGTTGATCGAGGGGAGGATGATGTCGGGCGTCACGCCCTTGAGCTGGGTGGAGGAGCCGCTGGCGCGGTAAAACTTGCGGATGGTGATTTTGAGCGAGCCGAGATTGTTTGTGCTGCGCACGATGGGGCCGAGGTCGAGCAGGGATTGCACGGTGCCCTTGCCGTGGGTGGAGATGTCGCCGACGACGAGCGCGCGTCCGTAGTCCTGCAGGGCGCCGGCCAGAATTTCCGAGGCGGAGGCGCTGAAGCGGCTGGTCAAAACGATCAGCGGGCCGTCGTAGAGCACGGAGGGATCGTTGTCCTTGTCCACGGTGATCTTGCCGTCCGGATCCCGCACTTGGACGACGGGGCCTTCCTTGATGAACAGGCCGGTGAGATTGATGGCCTCCTCGAGCGAGCCGCCGCCGTTGCGCCGGAGGTCGAGGATCACGCCGCTGACTTTTTCGTCCATTAATTTTTTCAGGAGCCGGGCCACGTCGGTGGTGGTGCTTTTCCGGCCGGCCTTGTTGCTCGACATGTCGGCGTAGAAGGAGGGCAGGTCAATGTAGCCTAGGCGCCGGGCCTTGCCGTTGGCGGCCGGCAGCTCGATGATTTTTGATTTCGCCTCGGAGTCTTCGAGCTTGATCTGGTCGCGGATCAGGACGATCACCTTGCGGGTGGAAGGATCGGCAGCGTCAGCCGGAATGATGGTCAGGCGCACCTCGGTGTCCTTGGGGCCGCGAATCATATCCACCACCTTGTTGAGCTTCATGTCCACGCAATCGACCGGCTCGTTTGTGCCCTGGGCCACGGCAATGATGCGGTCGTTCGGCTTGAGCTTTTTGCTTTTGATGGCGGGGCCGCCGGCCATCAGTTCCATGATTTTGCAGTAGCCGTCCTCGGAACGAAGTTGCGCGCCGATGCCGAAGAGGGAAAGCCGCATGCTGATAGTGAAATTTTCCGCCGCCGGCTTGCCCATGTAGTCGGAGTGCGGATCGTAGATGTGGGTCAGGGCGTTCATGTAAATCTGGAAGACCTCGTCACTGTCGAAGTCGCGCAGCATCCGCAACTGGCGGTTGTAACGGCGGGTGATGATCTTGACGATCTCCGGCGGCTTTTCCTTGTTCAGCTTCTCCTGGAGGTATTCGTAGCGGAGCCGCTCGAGCCACATTTTTTTTGCCTCGTCGAGATCCTTGGGGCGGGAGAGTTCTTTCCGGTTGAGGACGTAGCGGTCGTCGCCGGTGAACTCGAATTTTCCGGTCGCGACCTGGTTGGTCATGAAAATGATGTGCTGGTCATACCGCTCCATGAAGCGGTTGAAGATCATTTCGGCGGGTGAGGTGTCGCCGAGCTTGACGGTCAGTTCGCCAAGCTTGGGGCGCCAGCGCTCGAACTCCGCGATGTCGCTGAGCAGAAACAGCAGGCGGGCCGGGTCGAGGGCGTCGAAGTAACGGTCAAAGAATTTCGAGGAGACCGTTTCATCCAGCGGCTGCTGCGAGTAATGAGAGCGCTCCATGATGCGCGCGGCCAGGCGGGCGATCTGGGCGTCGTCCGGCCCGGGCGAGAGTTTGACGGTGTTGGTGTGGCGCGAACTGACCAGCGGCAGTTCGTTCTCGATCTTCAAGTCCGCCGCGAGGAGGCACCCCGTCAGGTGGCAACCGAGCAAAATGGTCGTCAGTTTCATGTTAAAAACAGTCTGCGTTTATTGGTCGCCGTATAAATTAACATGAATTAGACAGAAGCCAGCCCCGAATGTCTTCACAAATTTCAGGGCTTATCGAGGCTCCGGCTCGATGTTCAGACGGCCCGCGCGGTCTAGCAGCAGCACCTCCGCCGAGTAGCCCTCGCGGAAGGTCGGGTATTTGAAGGTGTAGCCCAGTTCCATCTTCAGCCGGCGGTTGGAAACCTTCTTGTGGGTGAGGCCGCGCTTGCGCTGGGCGTTCTCGGCCTCGGTGGCGAAGGGCGGCATCCATTTGCCGAGCGTGTCCGCCAGCCAGCGGAAAAAATGTAGTTGGGTCACCGGTTCGTCATCCACCGCGTTGTAAATCTCGCCGGGGCGTCCGCTTTTCAGCGCGGCGATGATGCTGCCGACCACGTCATCGCGATGAATCATGTTCAGGAGGCGGCTGCCATCGCCGGCGATGCGCGCCTCGCTCTTCAGGTATTGCTGGAACAAATGCCCGCGCTCCGGCCCGTAGATGCCGGCCACGCGCAGGATGACGGCGGGAAATTTTTTTACGCGCGTGGCGGCGAGCAGGAGGCTTTCCGTCTCGACAAGCACCTGGCTGGTTTCGCTTTCAGGCCGCGCGAAGCTCGATTCCTTGACGAGAGAACCGTCCGTCTGCCCGTAAACGCTGGTGCTGCTGGTGAACACGTATTTTTTCAAGGGCGTGGGCGCAAGCCACTCGATGAGGTGGCGCGTTCCTTGGAGATAAACTTTGCGATACTCCTCCACGCCCCCCTTGGTGGAGGAGACGGTGTTGACCACCCAGTCAAACGGGCCGGGCAGGGCGGCGAGATCGGCCGGTTGGGTGATGTCGGCCACGAGCGGTTGGAGGCCCGCCGCCGTCAGTTCCGCTGCGCCTGCCGGGCTGCGCCGCAGACCGAACACCTCATGGCCGAGCCGCACCAGTTCAGCGCCCAGCGGAAGCCCGACGTATCCACAGCCAACAATCAAAACGCGCATGGGCGCAATCTATCCGGCGGCGGCGGTCCACGCCATAAAATTGCAGAAAGCGGCGCGGTGCCTGTCGTGCGAAGTCTTGCGCATAAAAGTTTCCAGGGCCAGACTCCCAGATCCATCGCACCGTGCTCCCTGATCCCGGCAAAATCTTATTCTGGTTGAAGCTTGCAGCCTTCCTCGTCGTGGGCTTGATGGCGGTACGTTTCGCTTACCAGCACCTGACCACGCCGCGTCCATCGCCAACTCTACCGGTGCTGACTCTCACGCGTGCCGATGGCAGCACCGGCAAGGTCGTTTCCGTCACGCTCCGGCGGTTTTCGCCCACCAACGTCCCGGCGGCGACCAACGATTCAGTCCCTCGCTGAGGTTGGCGGAGTCGTCTCCCTCTCCATGAAGCCTGCTGGGCTTCTTCCCCAAATTTTGTCCCAGGTGGGACAAGGTTTCGAAGAACCGGGTGCTTGATTCCGGTACGCGATTTAGATGTGGTGAGGTTTGCCTGAGCGTGCCGTCCGCATCAGATGGTTTTCTCCCCGCGCTCCACCAGCACGACGAACTCGCCTTTCAGCGAACGCTTCGCCACCACGGCCAGCAGCTCCGCCGGCGTGCCGCGCAAAAATTCCTCGAACTTTTTCGTCAGCTCCCGCGCCAGCACCACGGTCGCGCCGGGGAAAATCTCGTGCAGTTCGCCCAGCAGCTTCCCGATGCGATAGGGCGATTCATAGAAGGCCAGCGTCCCGGCCGTGGCGCGCAAGGCCTCGAGCCGCCGCCGCCGCTGCCCCGATTTCACTGGCAGAAAACCGGCGAAATGAAACTCCTCCGTCGGCAGTCCGCTGGCGGTGAGCGCGGCGACGAGCGCGCAAGGCCCCGGCACGGGTTCGACGCGGAAGCCGGCCAGACGGGCCGCCTTGACCACGCGCTCGCCCGGGTCGCTGATGCCCGGCGTGCCGGCGTCGGTGACGAGGGCGACCTTTTCGCCGCGCTGCAGCCGTCCGATGATCTCCTCGCCGCGGCGCGCCTCGTTGAACCGGAAATAGCTTAAGAGCGGTTTGCTGAGGCCGAAGTGCTGGAGCAACTGCCCGGTGCGCCGGGTGTCCTCGGCCGCGATCACGTCGCACTCGCGCAGGGTGCGGAGGGCGCGCAGGGTGATGTCCTCGAGATTGCCGATGGGCGTGGCCACGAGGTAGAGCGTGGCCGGCGTGAGCGGCGGCAAGGGGCGTGGCGTTTCGGACATGGCGGACAGTTGCAACAGGCCCTGTCTCATTTCCAGCTAAATTCCCGGAGGGAATCTGCCGACGTGTAGTGGAGAAAGAAATAATTCGATCCGGAAAACAATTCGAACTCATTCGCGTCATGTTTGGATTCATCAAAAATATTTTTCAGAGATCCTCCGGCGGGCCGGGGGTGGAGACCCTCGGCCCATCGCCATGCCGGCCACCATGTCCATCGCCCTGCCCGCGCCCGTCCAGTATCGGGCCGAGGTGGCGCCGGTCCTGGCCCCGGTCCCACCTCCGGCCCTCGCGCCGAAGATCACCCTCGACGCGCTGCTGGCTGTGAATGTCGTCGTGACCATCGGCGTGCTGGTGCTGGGCGTGCTGGCGTTCGTCAACGGCCTGCGCCGGCGTTATCCGTGCGGCTGCTCGTTTCTCGGCCACACGTGGTTCAGCAATTATTTCATGATCGCGATCTATCCCATCCCGGCGCATTACCTCGGCTGGTCGGCGGGCCGGGCGCTGGCGATCCTGGCCTTCGCCTTGCCGTTGTGGCTGCTGCTGCATTTCGGACTGATGCCGGTGCGGCGGTGATTCCGTGGCGGGGCAGGCGTCTTCGCCACGGAAAACTGGTTGCGGGCGAGACGCCCGGGGACACCACCGGGATGGTTGCGCCACTACCGTTGCGACGCTTCGCTTGCATCGTGCCGGGGAATTTCGCTAGGTTTGGGCTATGAAATATATTGTCATCGTCACCGGTGTTTTGTTTTTGCTCACGCTCGGCGTTACGGCCGCCGAGGTCATCGCCAAGCGCGGCCGGCTCGTCCACTCGGTCTTTTTCAAGTTCAAGGAGACCGCCACCAAGGAGCAGATCGCCACGGTGGAAAAAGATTTTCGCGCGTTGAAGGCGAAAATTCCCGGCATCATCACGCTCGAATCGGGCATGAACGTCAGCCCGGAAAAACATGACAAAGGTTTCACCCACGCCTTCATCCTCACCTTCGCCACGGACAAGGATCGCGACGTCTACCTCGTGCATCCCGCGCACAAGGCCTTCGGTGATTCGCTCGGCGCGGTGCTGGCGGATGCGTTCGTGATCGACTTCTGGGCGAAGGAATAATCCGGCATGGCGGCGGGCGTCCCGCCTGGCGGAAAAGAACCTCCCGCACTGTCAGCGCGCTGGAAATGGTCGCGGGCGCCGTAAACACTCCCACGGTTTTATCCGGGCGGCGGGACGCCCGCCACTACTCAATACCTCGGCACCGAGGGATCAACCTCGCTCGTCCAGCGGTCGATGCCGCCGGCGAGATTTTGCAGTTTGGTAAAGCCCAGATGCCGGAGTTGGGCGATGGCGTTCAGGCTGCGGATGCCGTGATGGCAATAGACGACCACCTCCTCGTTCTTCCACTCCTCAAGCTCCTCCGCGCGCGCGAACAATTCACCAAGCGGGATCAACGTGGAATCCGGCAGCGCGGCCAGGGCGTGCTCCTCCGGTTGGCGCACGTCGAGCAAATGTGGTGGGGCAGGGGAACGAAGCCGGACCGCGAGTTCCAAGGGGGACAGTTGCAGGTTCATTCGTAATTTAACTCCAACGATGCGGTCCCGCACGCGGGGTGGGAGTTCTGGCTGGTGCGGCGGGACTGGCCCGGCTCAGGGCTTGATCACGCCGATAATGTTTTCGGGGGTGATCGGGCCGTAGGAGCGGCTGTCTTCGCTGACGGGACGGTTGTCCCCGAGGACGAAGTAGCGACCATTCGGCACGACAATGGCCGGCTCGAAAGTGCCTTCGCCGCGGCGCTTGACGTCTTCCGGCAGGTAATCCTCGGTGAACCGGTGGTGGTTCACGTAGGCGAATTGATTTTTCATCTGCACGGTGTCCGAGGGCCTGCCGTTTGCCGAAGCGGACGTAGGTGCGGTTAAACATTCGGGTCTTGTTCCATTCGGTGCGAAGGTTGGTGAGCAGGGCGTGCATGGTTTTGAAATGGTGCGGCGTTGTCCTGGAACCATCAAAGCACTGGCGGCTGATCTTTGACAAGGGTCACTTTACCCGCGGCGGGGCCGGAAGTCCACCGCCGGGAATCTAGGGGAAATCCGTACCGGCCGCCGCCCGGCTATTTGGCGGTCTCGACCGTGATCTGGCGGGGATGGCTGACGCCGATTTCGAGCAGGGAGGCGTTTTGATAGAGCTGCCAGCAATTGGTGTTGGAGGTTCCGGTGGAGCCTTTTTCCCCACGCTGCCGGTCCAGTTCCTGTAGCGAGAGAATGTCCAGCGCCACGGGATCGGTGCTGAACCGGAGTTGGTTCAGCGCGGTCGAGTAATGGAGCCGGCCCACCTGTTCGCCCTGATACTGGCAGATGAGCGCATCGACGATGTTCAGCGCCACGCGGTCGCCCAGCGCCGGCAGCGCGTAAAGTTCCGGCACGGCGGTGGCGAGGCGGAGAGTGTCGCCGTCCAAGCGGAGGGTGTTGTCCACGCTGCCGAGGGCGAGGCTGTAGAGATGGCCGCAGACGCCGGCGGTGTTGTGGTTGAGCAGGGGGGCGATGCTGATAATTTTCGTCAGGTCGCGCGTGACAAGTTTGGAGACGAAGGATTTCCGGCCCACGGTGTCGCCCTTCCGGTTGAATTCGAGATCGCCGTACACCAACTGGCCGAGATAGGGCGACTCGTAAAAAACTTTTTCGTCCCAGCCGCTGGCGGCGGACGCCGCCGCGCGGACCCCAAGCCGGCGGGCCAGATCGACGAAGCCGGCCCGGCGCAGGTCGGCCCATTGCTTGTCCCAGATGATAATTTTTTTCGGCGGCTGGCCGGCGGCGAGCAGGCTTTTGACGACCGCCTCGACCACGGCCGGGCGGGTGCCGCTGCCGGCGCCGGGCGCGGAAAAGACTTTGATGCCGACGGTGTCCTGGGTGGAGACGAGGCTGCGCCAGGCGGCGGTGGCCGAGGTGCGCCCGGTCAGGTTGGTCAGGCCGCGCTGGACGAGGGCCGGAATTTTTTCCGGGCGCGGTTCGAAGGCGCTGGTCGCCGCGTCGTCCTGCGCGACGACGACGCGGGCGTGCGCCGGGGCGGGCCGGGCGGGCGGCGTTTGCGCCAGTGTGAGCAGAGGGAAAAAAAAGCAGAGCCAGCAGATTAATCGCATTGGTGCTGTGTTCGACCGGGCGTTTCTTGACACGTTAGGAGGCGGATGCTACCACCAGCCACCATGCTGGCCATCAAAAAACTTTTCCGGAATTTGTTCCAAAGCGCTGGGGCGGCCGCCGTCGTCCTGTTCGTCGGGGGCTGCACTCCGCCGGGGCCGGGGGCGCTGCTGGAGGGCGCCCGGCTGCTGGAGAAGGGGAAATATTCCGAGGCGGTGGAGCAGTTGAAAATCGCCACCGAACTGATGCCGGGCAATCCGCGCGCCTGGAACCATCTGGGCCTCGCCTACCATGCCGCCGGGCAACCGCCGCTGGCCGTGCTCGCCTATCAACGGGCGCTGGTGCTGGACCGGAGCAACGTCGTCAACGTCATCCACTACAATCTGGGCTGCCTGCATCTGGAGCAGAACAATCTCCCGGCGGCCATCGACGAGCTGCGGAGTTTCACCATGCTCACCAACTCCGCGTCCGCCTGGATCAAGCTCGGCACCGCCCAGCTCCGCGCGCGTTCGCCTGACGCCGAGAAAAGTTTTAACGCCGCGCTCAAGCTGCGTCCGCGTGATCCGGAGGCGTGGAACGGGCTGGGTCTTTGGCAGGTGCAGCGCGGCCGCGCGCGGGAGGCGGCGCAGATGTTCAACACGGCGGCCCTCTCCAGCCCCGGCTACGGCCCGGCTCTTTTGAATCTGGCCGTGGTTTCGCAGCAGCAGCCCGCGACCCGTCCCGCCGCGCTGCAAAAGTACCGCGACTACCTCGCCTTGCAGCCGCGCCCGCAAAACTGGGAGGCGGTCAACGCCGCCGCGCGGCAGTTGGAACTGGAGCTCGCGCCGCCGCCCCACGCCGCCGTGACCAACATGGCCGGCGGCCTGGCGCCGTTGAAAACAAACCCGGTGGCGGTCGCTGTGGTTTTGCCGCCGGTCACCGTGACCAACCCCCCGCCGCGTGTCGCCGTGGTCACGGCGGCGCCGCCGGTGGCCGTGGTCAGCCCGCCGGTGACGACGGTGGTGTTGACGAATCGTCTGATCGCGCGTCCGTCCACGAACGACCGGGTGGCGGTGGTCACGCCTCCGCCGAAAACTAATCCGCTCGTCGTGATCAGCCCCATCCCGGCCCGGACGAACAAGTCGGGATTTTTCACCCGGCTGAATCCCTTCTCCGAAAAAGCCAGGCCGGAGACCAACCCGACGCGGCCCCCGGTGCGGGTGGCCGCCCCCGGCGCGACCAACACGTTCGTTCCGGCCCCGCGTCCCGTGGTGGTACCGCGCTACACGTATTTGTCTCCGGCGAAACCGGCCGCCGGTAACCGCGCCGAGGCGGAGCGCGCCTACCAGCGGGCCTGGCAGGCGCAGCAGTCGGGCCGGGCGCTGGAATCGCTGGTCGCGTTTCGTGCGGCGACGCTGGCGGACCCGGGCTGGTTCGAGGCGCAATACGGTCTCGGGCTGACCGCGTATCAGGCGGGGGACTGGCCGCAGGCCTTGAGCGCGGACGAGCTGGCGCTGGCCCTGAACCCGGTTTCCACGGACGCCCGGGCCAACTTCGCGCTGGCGCTGAAGCAGGCGGGTTATCCGCGTGACGCCGCGAATGAACTGGAGAAGATTTTGCAGGCCAGCCCGAATGACGCGCGGGCGCATCTGACGCTGGGCAATTTATGCGCACAGCAACTGGGACAGCCGAAGCTGGCGCGCGAGCACTATTTGAAAGTGCTGGAACTGGACCCGCGCCACGCCCAGTCCGGGCCGATTCGTTACTGGCTGGCGGCCAATCCGTGAGGCCGGGCCGGCGGGTCAGTGGATTTTCCCGGCGAGGAGCAGCGCGATCCACCGGAGGATTTCTGGCGATGGGTAGGAGGGGTCGTTCACCAAAGCCCGTGCGCGGGCGACTTTGCCGGGGCGGACGGAAGGAAGTTCGCGCAAGGCGCGGAGGTTGGCATCATCATAGCTATAGAGGCGATGGGCCTTGCGGCCGTGGCCGGGCTGGTGTAAA
>SIBH01000039.1 GCA_009695285.1 Pedosphaera sp. | reverse complement strand
TAGCCGGAACCATGCAGTCGGCACCCTGATTTTTAACGCAAAGACGCAAAGGCGCAAAGGCGCACAGCGAAAGAAACGATCCGGCGACCGCGCACGAAAGGGTGATCTGGGAACCGAGTTCAAAGTGTCTGTCCCTATTTGCGTCTCTGCGCCTTTGCGCCTTTGCATTAAATTTCCCGCTGCGTTGTTCCGGCCTGGGGTTTTCATGGCTTTTGAAAAACGACGATGCGGTTGGTGTTGATGCCTTTGGCGTTGTTGTCCACGCCCCAGCAGTTGGCGGTCTTGGTGAACTCCTGGTCGTTGATCAGCACGAGCAGCGGCCTCAGTCCGGCTTCGACGCCGCAGGGCAGCACGGCCTCCTCCAGTTTTATTTTCCCGCCGCGCACCTCGCCAACTTCAAACGCGACGTGTCCGCCGGACTTCAGCACGCGATGCAGCTCGCGAAAAATATCCGTCATCGCCGCCTGCCAATGCTCTAGTTTTCGCGGCACGGTTAACTTCACGTCCGCCGGGTCGATGCCGAGAAACCAGCAGCGCAGCCAGTTGTCGCCCGCGTAATTTACGATGTCGAGAAACGGCGGCGAGGTGACGACGACGCTCACGGAATTCGAGGCGATCTGCGGTGTGGCCGAGGAAATCTGCGTGAGCAACTGCGCGCGCCCGGCGACACCCGCGAGCGTTCGCCGCGTCGGCGCGTCGCATTCGGAAAGCAGGATGCGCGACTTTTTCAGGATGATTTGTTTCACGTCGCGCGGCGGCGGCGTGAGGTTGAGCCGTTCGTTGATCTTGCGCTGCACCTTGACCGACACGGCCTGGTTCGGCGGCATGGTCCGCCCGGAAAAAAATCCCGGCGAATGTCCCGTCAGCCGGTTGAGTGAGACGAGACAAATCCAGTCGTCCACCGCGTCGAGCGTGCCGGCCGCGCGGCGGTGGAGAAAATATTTCTTCAACGAACTGATGGCACGGAGCGTTTCGGGATGAAAGAACGCCACCAGGTCTTCGGGCAGTTCGTCGTGATCGGTGAGGCTGATAGCGTCGAGCCGTGCGCAAATTTCATCGAGCGTGGGCGGGTGCAGGCGCGGGCGCGTGAGCATGACGCTGAGTGGATTCACATCGCACCCGGCCGGCACACGGCCCAGCAGCGCAGCTTCGAGCGGCGTCGTGCCCCGCCCCATGAACGGGTCGTAAACGATTTCGCCGGGCGCGGTCAGGCGCTCGATGAAGAAGCGGGGCAACTGCGGCTTGAAGCAGGCGCGGTAGGAAATCTCGTGCATCGAATGGGCCTGGCGCTGCCGGGCGGTCCAGAACTCGTTCACGAACGCCGGCACGGCGAGCGGTTCGCCGGAAAAGGTTTTCGAGGTCGTGACGATCTGGCGCGTGGGCTCGCCGAATTCCCGGAAGGAGGCGAGCTGCGCCGCGAGTCCGGTTTCGCGTGGGTCGCAGATTACGGCAGGCGCTTCGAGCGGCAGCTCTAAAAATTCAGCGGGCATGACTGAGCGAATCACCGAACGGCGGCGGCGGCAAGAGTTGGTTGACGATGCGAACAACCCGCTCAAGCGGAGCGGTTCGCCTCGTCCGAACCGCGTGCCACGCCGTTTTTTTGAATTCGTCTTTGACACTGCTAGCGGCGGTTGGCAGTGTTCTAACTCGATTTTTTAACGAACAAAATTATGTCAGAACTAGTCGGCAATTTGCTGGTCGCCCAATCTGGCGGCCCCACGGCGGTCATCAACGCCAGCGTCGCGGGTGTCATTCAGGAGGCGGGACGCCATGAGTGCATCGAGGAGATTTACGGCGGCCTCAACGGCATTCTCGGCATCCTCAACGAGGAGCTGATCGACCTGAACGACGAGAAGGCCAGATCCATCGAGGGCCTCAAGTACACGCCCGCCGCCGCGCTGGGCACCTGCCGCTACAAAATTGATTTTAAGAAAAAGGCCGGGCAGGCCGCGCAGGACATGAACCGTTTGTTCGAGGTTTTTGCCGCGCACAACATCCGTTTCTTCCTCTATGCGGGCGGCAACGACTCGCAGGACACCGCCCACAAAATCCACGAGGAGGCGATCAAGCGCGGCTACGAGCTGCGGGTCATCGGCGTGCCCAAGACCATCGACAACGATCTCCCGCACACCGACCACTGCCCCGGCTTCGGCTCGGTCATCAAATACAACGGCGCGACCGTCATGGAAATCGCCAACGATGTCAGCAGCATGGCCACCGATGACGGCGCGTGCTGCATCATCGAGGTGATGGGCCGGTCCGCCGGCTGGATCGCCGCCGGCTCGGTGCTGGCCAAGCGCTCGCCCGACGACGCGCCGCACATCGTCCTCATCCCCGAAATTCCGCTCGACGAGGAAGCTTTCTTCAACAAAGTCAAGGAGACCATCGCCAAGTTGAAATACTGCGTGGTTGTCGTGGGTGAAGGCTTGAAGGACAAAACCGGCAAGGAAATCGCCGCTGACGCCTCCCGTCTCGATTCGTTTGGCCATGCGGTTCTTTCCGGCGCGGCCGAGCATCTCGAGGAAATGGTCACGAAGAAGCTCGGCCTCAAGACCCGCAGCGTGAAGCTCGGCTACGCCCAGCGCGCCGCAGCCCATTACGCTAGCCTGACCGACGCCACCGAGGCCGCCGCCTGCGGTGAGGCCGCCGTGCGCGCCGCCATCCAGGGCGAGAGCGGTTTCATGGTTAAGATCGTCCGCACGCAGAACAATCCCTACCGCTGGACCACCGCGCTGCAACCGCTCGGAGACATTGCCAACGTCGAGCATTTTGTCCCGCGCGACTGGGTGAGCGAGGACGGATTTCTGCCGAACGAAAAATTTATCGAGTACGCCCGGCCGCTGATTGAAGGCGAAGTGAAAGTGCCGGTCGAAGGCGGACTGCCGAAATACGTCGTGCTGGAAAAGAGCCGTGTTGAGAAGAAGCTTCCGGCCCGTAACTGATCCGCCGCCGTCACATTGTTTCAGGCAACTCGGGCGGCCTTTTTTAAGGCCGCCCTTTTTGCGAACCGCACCGCATGAACGCTGAACTGTTAGCCAAAGCCAAGTCGCTCGGATTTTCCGACCGGCAGATCGCCCATTTGACCGGTACGACCGAAGACGCCATCCGTGCCGAGCGGAAAAAACTCGGCCTCGTGCCGAGCTACCGCCTCGTGGATACCTGCGCCGCCGAGTTCGAGGCCTACACGCCTTATTACTATTCGACCTACGACCGGGGCGACGACGAGGTGAAGGGCAACACCGCGAAGAAAGTGATGATTCTCGGCGGCGGCCCGAACCGCATCGGGCAGGGCATCGAGTTCGATTACTGCTGCGTCCACGCGGCCTTCGCTTTGAAGGAGGATGGATTTGAAACCATCATGGTGAACTCGAATCCCGAAACCGTCTCGACGGACTACGACACGAGCGACAAACTTTTCTTCGAACCACTCACGCTCGAGGATGTGCTGCACATTTACGAGCGGGAGAAATGCTGGGGCGCCATCGCGCAGTTCGGCGGGCAGACGCCGCTCAACCTCGCGCTCGGCCTGCAAAAGAACGGCGTCAACATCATCGGCACCTCGCCGCAAAGCATCGAGGTGGCCGAAGACCGCAAGCTGTTCGCGGCGATGCTCGACAAGCTCAAGATTCCCCAACCGCCGAACGGCACCGCGACCAACGTGGAGGAAGCCGTCACGGTGGCCGCCCGGCTCACCTACCCCGCGCTGATCCGGCCGTCCTTCGTGCTCGGCGGACGCGCCATGCAGATCGTGTTTTCCGAGGCGGAACTGCGCGACTACTTCCACCACAACGCGGCGCTGGAAATTTCCGCCGGCCGGCCGGTGCTGGTGGACAAGTTTCTCGAGGACGCCACCGAGGTGGATGTCGATTGTATCACCGACGTGGGCCAGTTTCAGAATCCCGACGAAGGCACCATCGTCATCGGCGGGATGCTCGAGCACATCGAGTTTGCCGGCGTCCACTCCGGCGACGCCGCGATGGTGCTGCCGCCGCACACGCTAACCAAGGGCGTCATCGACACCATCCGCCAATACACGCATGCGATGGCGCGCGAGTTGAAGGTCATCGGCCTGATGAATGTGCAGTACGCGGTCAAGGGCGACACGGTCTATGTGCTCGAGGTGAATCCGCGCGCCTCGCGCACTGTGCCGTTTGTCAGCAAGGCCATTGGCCAGCCGCTTGCCAAGCTCGCCGCGAAAGTGATGGCCGGAAAATCGCTCAAGCAACTTGGCTTCACCAAGGAAATCTGGACGAAGTACTGGGCGGTGAAGGAATCCGTGTTTCCGTTCAACCGGTTTCACGGCCAGGATATTTTGCTCTCGCCGGAGATGCGCTCGACCGGCGAAGTGATGGGCCTCGACGCTGATCTCGGCATCGCCTACGCCAAATCGCAGATGGCCGCGAACTCGCCGCTGCCGATGGGTGGCACCGTGTTCATCAGCGTAAGCGACGCTCACAAAACGGAGGTCGCCGCCGTGGGAAAGTCATATGCTGATCTTGGTTTTGAACTCATCGCCACCGACGGCACGGCGGCGGTTTTGGAGAAGGCCGGCTTGAAGGTGCGGAAAGTTTTCAAGCTGACCGAGGGCCGTCCCAACGCGCTCGATCTGCTCAAGAACCGCGAGATCCAGCTCGTCATCAACACACCCGCCGGCCAGTCCCCCCGCGTGGACGAGGTAAAAATCCGTACCACCGCCGTCTATACCGGGACGCCGATCATGACCACCTTGAGCGGCGCGAAAGCCGCCGCGCTCGGCATCGCCGCGCTCAAGAAGAGCGGCTACGCAGTCAAGACGGTGCAGGAGTTTCATTGACCTCAGGGCCGGAGGGAAGGGCCCGGCCAAGGATTCTCAAATTTCGAACAGGGTGAGCTCGGGACGGCAGTTGAACCGGATCGGGATGAAGAATGTGCCGATGCCGGGATTCACGTAAAGCGGCCCGGCCGGCGTTTGGAACTGGCCCTTTTCATATCTTCCCGTGTCGTAAGGCGTGATCACCGCGCCGTAAAATGGAATCCGCACCTGGCCACCGTGCGAATGGCCGGCCAGTATCAAGTCGATTCCTGTCATGCGGATTTTCTCCACCCACTTGGGATAGTGCAGGAGCAGGATGTTCTTCGTGTCCGGCAACGGCTGGATCGTCGTGGGCAAGGAGTCGAGACCCATCAGATTCACCCGGCCGTCCTTGGTCAGCACCTGCCGATTTTCCAACCACGCACCGCCGGTCGCCTGAAACGCCACGGCAATGGGTGCAAAATCCACGCCGCTCCAGTGATCGTGATTGCCGGGAATGCCGTAAAGCGGCGTTTTGATTTCCTGCAAGATCTTCAAAGCCTCGGCGAGATGTTTTTCCTGCTCGATGATGTCACCGGTGAAGCAGACGAAGTCCGGCTGGAGCGCGTTGATTTTGGTGATGACGGAGCGGAGATATTTCGCGTCACCTTTGAAATGTAGGTCGGTGAAGTGAACGAAGCGATGCGTCTTCGGCCCGGAGCCAATGCGGATCGTTTTGGTTATCACCCAGCCCGGGTACAGTCCAAACGCATCCGCCGCCAGCACCGGCGCACTGACCAGAAGCGCGCCAAAAAACCGCCGCCGGGTGAGCCTGGGAATTTTCATGGTGGGAAAATAGACCCTCATCCCCGCGTGACAAGCTTCGAGTGGGAACTCGAAATCGAGAAAGTCGGCCGCCACCACCTCCGCTTGCTTTGACCCGGGCCCGCGACTAGGCTCGGCACCCAATGCGCCTGCTCGACCGCTATCTGCTCCGCGAACTGCTGCTCCCATTCACCTATTGCCTGGGTGGATTCCTGATCTTGTGGATTTCCTTCGACCTGATCGGTCAGCTGGATTTTTTCCAAAAAAAACTGCTCCAGCCGGCGGATGTCGCGGAATACTACCTGGTCAAGATGCCGGAGCTGCTGGTGCAGATCATGCCCATCGCGCTGCTCCTGGCGCTGCTCTACGCGCTGAGCAATCACGCGCGGCACAACGAGCTGACCGCCATCCGCGCGGCCGGGGTCACGCTCTGGCGGCTCTGCCTGCCGCATCTCGCGGTCGGGCTGCTGCTCACCGCCGGCCTGTATTTGTTGAACGAACTGGCGGTGCCGGACGCGGCGGAGGCCACGCGCCAGATTGCGGACCGCTACCAGAAGGACCAGCCCAACGCCGCCGACAAACTGTGGCAGAAAAATCTCGCCTTCATCAACCATCACGCGGGCCGCACCTGGCAGATCGAGGCCTACCACCTGCGCACCCATGAGATGATCAAGCCGCAGATCGACTGGGCGATGCCGGGCGGCTCGCGGCTGCAGATCCACGCGGAGGGCGCGACGCGCGTGGACGGCGTCTGGGTGTTCACCAACGTGCAGGAAATTTTATACCTGCCGACGCAGGACGCGCTGGGCAGCCCCTTCAAAACCAATCTGACCCGCTACCCGGAGTTGACTGAATCCCCGCAGCTCATCGCCAGTGAAATCAAAATCCGCAAGGTCCTCGGCAGCTTCAAGGACGTGAACCGCGCGCAGCTTTCCGTGGCCGAAATCCTCCACTATCTCGATCTGCATCCGCAGATGGAGGCCGCCAAGCTCGACTGGCTGCTGACCAAGCTGCACAGCCGCCTGGCGCTGCCCTGGACCTGCCTGGTGGTGGTGCTGATCGCCATTCCGTTCGGGACGCCGGCCGGGCGGCGGAATGTTTTCGTGGGCGTGGCCGCCAGCGTGTTCCTCTGCTTCACTTTTTTCTTCATCCGCGAAATGTCCGCGGCGCTGGGCATGAACGGCAACGTGCCGGCCTGGCTGGCCGGGTGGGCGCCGGGCCTCTTGTTTGCCGTGGCGGGGATCGTGATGACGAACCGCGTGCGGTGAGTCTGGGTGAATTCGGGCACTGCCCCGAATGCTGGCGGAGCGCGGCGGGGTCGCGGAGACCAGCCGCCGCGCGTCCGTATTTCGAACCGTGCTGAATGCCCTGAATGCACCCAGCCCTGCGCAGCTCCGGCGGCTGATCGAGGACGACCCAGCCGCGCTCCGGGGCAATGGGCGGACACGGGCGCATCTGGAAATGACCACCGTGCTGGGTCACCGGACGGAACGCCGACTTCAGTCGGCAGCAGCGCCCCTGGTCCGAAGGCGCGGCGCATCTGAGGGCGCACTCGTGGGTCGTCCGTTGCTGCCGGCTGAAGCCGGCGTTCCTCACGGTGCTACCTGCCTGATGGCCCGGCGGACACCGCCCCTGCTCAATCCGCTGTCCTCCCCGCCCCGCTTCTGGTTTACTCGCCCGCGTGGGCGACGAACTGGCTGAATTAAAAGAACGCTGCGCGCGGCTGCACCTGCTCCAGCAGGTCAGCAACGTCCTTCACTCCACGCTCGATCCGCAGGAGGCGCTCCAGCTCATCCTCGGCGAGGCCGTGCGGCTGATGCGGGCCAGCAGCGGTTCGGTCATCCTCATCAATCCCACCACCGGCTTTCTCGACATCCAGGTCGCGCACGGCCTGCCCGCCAAGGCCGCGCGCCTCAAGCTCCGGCCCGGCGAGGGCCTCACCGGTTGGGTCGCGCGCACCGGCCGGCCCGCGCGCGTCGCGGATGTGCGGCGCGATCCCCGTTACATCATGGTCGAGCCGTCCATCCGCTCCGAGTTGGCCGTGCCTCTCGAGGTGCATGGAGAAACGCGCGGCGTACTCAACGTCGATTCCGACCGCCTCGACGCCTTCAGCGCCGGCGACCAGGAACTGCTCGCCGACCTGGCCGTGCAGGCCGCCAAGGTCATCCACAACACCTGGCTCTACGAACAGCTCCGGCTCAAGGCGCGGCTTTTCGAGACGCTCGCCAGCGTCGGCCAGACGATCAACTCCGCGCTCAATGTGGACGACGCGCTCCAGGTCATTACCCGCGAGGCCTGCCAGTTGATGAACGCGAAGATGGGTTCGGTGCTGCTGCTGGATCCCAGCGGTGAATGGCTCGACCTGCGCGCCAGCCACGGTGCAGGCGAAAGTTACATCACCAAACCGCGCCTCAGCCTCGAAGAAAGCCTGCTCGGCATTGTGGTCCGCCGGAAAAAACCGCTCCAGATCGAGAACGTGCAAATTTCCAGCCGCTACCAGAACGTCCAGGTCGCGCGGCGTGAAGGGCTGGTCTCCCTGCTCAGCGTGCCGCTGACCTTCAGCGGCCAGGCCATCGGTGCGCTCAATGTTTACATGGGCGAGCCGCACAGTTTTTCCAACGAGGAGATCCGCATCCTCTCCGCGCTCGCCCAGTTGTCCGCCATCGCCATCGAGAAGGCCCGGCTCTATGAGCGCGTCGTCGATGTCGAGGAGCAGTTGCGGCAGAACGAAAAACTTTCCGCGCTCGGCCTGCTCGCGGCCGAGGTGGCGCATGAAATCCGCAATCCCCTCACGGTGATGAAAATGCTCTACCACTCGCTCGATCTGAAATACGCGGACGCCGACCCGCGCGCCAAGGACGCGCGCATCATGGGCGAGAAAATGGACCACCTGAACAAAATCGTGGAGCAGATCCTCGACTTCGCCCGGAGCACCGAACCGCAGTTCACCCAGGTCAATCTGAACGAGCTGCTCGACGACCTCGGCCTGCTCATCCGCCACAAGCTGCGCAACCAAAACATCCAGTTGCTCCGCTGGTCAGACGAGGCATTGCCGCCGGTCATGGCGGACGCGACGCAACTGGAGCAGGCGTTTCTGAACTTGACCTTGAACGCAGTCGAGTCGATGCCGGAGGGCGGGCGGCTCACCATCAACACGCGGGCGCTGCGTCTCCCGCGCGGTGCGGAAGCACCGACGCACGTCGTGGTGGAATTCAAGGACACGGGCGCGGGCATGAGCGAGGAAATGTGCAAGCGGGCCTTTAGCTCGCTGTTGAGCACCACAAAAAAGAAAGGCACCGGCCTCGGCCTCGCCATCGTCAGCCGCGTCGTTGAAACGCATCGCGGCAAGGTGCGGATCAAATCCAAACCTGGCGAAGGCACCACGATCAGCGTGACACTGCCGGTGTGATCAGGACGGAGCGCGGGTCTGTGACCCGCAGCAGCTTCGCCAGACAGGAAGCGTTCGGATTGATCTGGGGTGCCTCGGAAAAGTCGCACGCTGCTGCGGGTCACAGACCCGCGCTCCGCAAACAGCCCGCCGTCTAAACGCTCCTCGCCTTTTCCTCGACGAGGTTCGCTTCCTGCGCGGTGAGTGCGAGAAATGTTTTTTCGAGCGGGCCGGTCTCGCCGCTTTGCTGGCGCAATTCCTCGCGCGTCCCCACGGCCACGAGCCGGCCCTGATGAATGATTCCGATGCGGTCGGCCATTTCCTCGGCCACACTCAGTTGATGCGTCGAAAGAAACACCGTCATGCCGGCGAGCGAACGTTCCTTCAACACGTCCTTCACCACGCGGGCATGATGCGGATCAAGGCCCACCATCGGCTCGTCAATGATGAACACCTCGGGATCGTGCAGCAGCGCAGAGACGATCGCCACGCGCTGGCGCGTGCCGTGGGACAGTCCTTCGATGGGCTTGTCCACGTAGTCCTCGAGGTTGAAACGCGCGATTAGTGCCGCCGCGCCAGACTGGATGTGCGCCGAGTCCATCCGGAAAAGCTGGCCGATGAAACGGAAAAATTCCCACGGCGTGAGCTTGTCGTAGAGGAACGGAAAATCCGGCACGTAGGCGAGACGCCGGCGCATCTCGAGCGACTGCTCCTGCACATCGAACCCGGCCACGCGCGCCGTGCCGGAGGTCGGCTTGAGCAGGCCGGCGAGGATGCGGAGCGTGGTGGTCTTGCCGGCGGCGTTGGGGCCGAGCACCGCGAAAAACTCGCCGCGCCGCACGGTCAGGCTAAGATCGTTGACGGCGGTGAGATCACCGAAGCGTTTGACCAGGTGGACGAGCTCAATCATTTGGGGAGCGGGCAAAGGTTGCCGACGGCTTCGTTGATCAGAAAAACTTTTCCCGGCAGTTCCACGCGCAAAATTTCGCCAACCGGGCTGACGTGGACGACCACCTCGAAGCGGTCGAGGAGACGTCCATTCAGCCGGTAGGTGCGCAGCCGGGTGCGGCCCAACTGCAGCCAGTCCTGGTGCGCCTCCCACTGGAGCGGGACGGAGAGACCGGCCAATTGGTTGGTCGAGAGCGGGACGCCCAGCGCCGTGATCGTCGCTGGCAGCAACGGCCCGCCGAGGTCGCGTAAAATTTTCTGCGGGTTCCGCAGTTCGGCGAACGTGTAGCGGGTGTCGGCATGGCCGTTCTCGTCATCGATCACGAGCCGGACATTTTCGGTGGCCGCGTGCGCGTGCACGGCATAGGAATCAGGGCGTAAGTTCAGGCGCAGATGAAATTCCTGCCAGGCGTGGTTGGTGGAGAGGACGAGGGCGCATCCAAAACGGACGCGCCCGCCGAGTTCGGCCTGCGTAAAACTTCCGTCCAGATCGAGCGTGTAACTGGAGAGCGTTTTCACCATGCCCTCGGGCTGGTCCTCGGTGAGGCGCGCGCCGGTGGCCTGCTCCTGGCCCAGGTTGGCCGACCACCGGCAGAGTCCGATGCGGTTGGTGCCCTGGCGGATTTCGAGCGAGGAATTGTCGGGCGCGGTGAGAATTTTCTGCCAGACCATGTTGACGGGCACCGCGGCCCCCCGCGCCGCGCCGCCGCCGAATTCCGCGCGCCAGAGGAGCACGCCCATCGTCAGCCAGAAGATCGCGATCAACCAAAAGGCGAGGCGGGACCACATGGCAGTCAGGGGGGAAGATTGATCGACTGGCCCGGCCGGAGCCGAAGCGGATTCAGGCCCGGGTTCGCCGCCTGGAGCGCAGTGAGCTTGACGCCGTGCCGCCGGGCGATCGCGGCGAGCGTCTCGCCGGGCCCCACCTTGTGCGTCCGCGCCGCCGGCGGGAGCGGCGTGATGCCGCCGTGGCCGGGATGGTTCGACAGCGGGAGCGGATTGCGATTGGGCGGATTGGTCAGGCTGGAATTTCCCGGACGGACGATCACCACCGGACTGGTCGGGCCGGGGACGCGGGCGCCGGCGGCCTGCAACTGTTCCAGGGTCTGCCGCAACTGCTGGTTTTCCACGGTGAGCTTGTCGAGCAGTTGCTGCATCTTGTCCATGGAGGGGGCTTGCGCGACGGACTTGGCCAGTTCGCGTTTGCAAATTTCGATGCGGCCACGCGCGTTGTCGGCGGGATGCTCGTCGGGGCGGAGCTTGACGCAGCGGTCGTAGTGATAGAGCGCGGCGGCGTAGTCATTTTCCTGCTGCTCGTAAAGCAGGCCCAGTTCGAAGTGCGCGAGGGCGGAGCGGGGATTGGCTTCGAGCGCCTTTTCAAAAGATTCGATGGCCCCTTTGAAATCGCGGTCCATCGCGCGGCTCTTGCCGGTCTGGAAATACGGGTCCTTCTGCTCGTCCGCTTGGCCTTCGGAGGAAGGCAGGCAGCCGCCCGCGCCCAACCCGAGCGCGACCAGCATGAACCAGCGGATCAAAAATGACATGGCGCGAAACTAAACGAACCGGCGGCGGGGTGCAATCAGTTGTCGCCGCCCGGCGGCCCGGAGGAGCCAAACGGATTTTCCAGCTTCTGCTCCGGCTTGGTTTCCGATTGCGGCGCGGAGACGAAGGGGTTTGGGGAAGCCGCCGCGAGCGCGGATTCCTTCGGCAAAAAAAACGGGCTGGCCGCGATGAACACCCAGCCGCAGACAATGTGCAGGAGGTAAATCAGGCCGAGATGAATCAGGTCGAGCGCGTGGATGGAGTAAAAAAAGAGGCCGGCAATGTTCAAAAACGCGCCGGGCAGCAGCGCCGCCCCGGCCAGCCGCCAGCTTCCCGCCCAGGTCAGTTCGCGGTCGGCGAAAAAACCGGCGAGCTTCGCGAACGGAAAATAAATCGTGGCGAGCAAGCACCAACCGGCCAGCAGCGCGACCATCACCAGCAGGGCGACCACGGCCAGAACCGGCCAGTGCCACGCGCCCCACCACGGCTCGAGCTCCGGGCGGTTCAAACCCACGCGCCAGGCCGGCGGATAAGCGACGCGCCAGCAGCCGGCCAGCGAGCAGATCTTGAAATAATTTTTGTGCAGCACGACCGTCACGTCCGCCGACCGGCCGGTTTCGCCCGCGTCCGCCGCGTCCACGACGAGCGAGAGCAGCCGGTTCTCCGCGAGGGGCGCGGACGTCGCGGCGGGCCAGCGCAGCGTGCCGCCTTGAATCAGCGAGTCGGCGGGAAGTTTGCCGATGGCGGCGCGCACCACCGGAAACCATTCCGCGTGCAAAAACCAGACGACCGCCAGGGCGACAAGCGCGGCCACGGCGAACTGCGCGAGGAAGAGCCGCGCGAACGTGGCCGGGGCGAACGCCGCCACGCCGCGCGGGGTCAGCGGCTGCCAGGCATGGCGGGGCGTGAGGACGGCTTCGCTCATTTGAAAATCATCGAAGCAGTTTTTCCGGCGGAGTTGGAGTTAAAAATTTTGGCGCTTCGCTGTTTTCGGTGGAGGGATGCGGAGCGGGTTGGAGAAAGGACCGCCCACACCCCTGAACCCTGTAGCCGCGCCGGTGAAGGCGCGGCTGATCTTATTGCGGCCAACCCACCTCGAAATTGAGCCCCCGCTTCACAGCGGCGGCTACGAGGTGCAGGGGGGGGGCGACGTTCCGTCGACTCCGGTCGCCGGCGGCGGCCGTATTTTCTACGCGGCCGGCTCGGCGGGGGTGCCGGGCGGCGGCGGCGGCGGCGAGAGAATGATCGGCAGCGGGTAGCGCAGCTTCATTACGTCGTCCACCAGCACTTCGACAAAATAAATTCCCGGCACGGCGAACTCGACCTGCGGGAAAACAGAAATATTGGTGGCGTTGTGGGCCGGATCCTGCAGCGCGAACTTCGCCTCGCTCTTGCGCAGGACGGTGGTCTGGTCGGGCGCGACCAGCCGGATCGATTCCGTGAACTGCCCCATGCCCGCCGTCCAGCGGTTGAAGGCGAAGATGCGGAAGGCGGTGACGGGCAGTTGCGGCACGCGGATGAAATTGAGGATGCCGAGCAGAATGAAATTGCCATTGGCTTCCTGGCGAACTTCGTCGGAAAGCAGGGAGCATTGCAGATCGGGGAGGATGCGGGTGGGGGTCATGGTAAGTTTTTGGTTGTTGGAATCAGCGCGTCGCCATTTCGGCGGCGCGGACGGTGTTGGCCATGAGCAGGGCGATGGTCATCGGACCGACGCCGCCGGGGTTGGGGGTGATTTTTCCGGCCATGGGCTGCACTTCGGCGAAGGCCACGTCGCCGACGAGTTTGGTTCCGTCCTTCGCGGCGGGATCGGCGACGCGGTTCACGCCCACGTCGATCACGACCGCGCCGGGCTTGACCATGTCCGCCTTCACGAATTCCGCCACGCCCATCGCGGCGATCAAAATGTCCGCGCGCCGGCAATGGCTCGAAAGGTCGCGCGTGCGCGAATGGCAGATGGTGACGGTGCTGTTCGCGTGCTTCGCCTTCTGGCAAAGGATCGCGGCCATCGGTTTGCCGACGATTTCGCCGCGTCCAAGAATGACCACTTCTGCGCCCTCGGTCGGCACGCCGCTGCGGATCAAAAGTTCCTGCACGCCGGCGGGGGTGCAGGGACGAAAGCCGGTGGTGTCGCCCAGCATGAGCTTGCCGACGTTGGTGGGGTGAAATCCATCCACGTCCTTTTCCGGCCGCACCGAGGAGTAAATAATTTCGGCACGAATGTGCGGCGGGAGCGGCGCCTGCACGAGGATGCCGTGAACTTTGGGATCAGCGTTCAGCCTGGCGAGGAGCGCGAGCAGTTCTGTTTCCGTCGTGGCTTCGGGGAGCACCTGCGTGTCGGACGCGAGGCCGAGACGCGCGCAGGTTTTGCCTTTCATGCCGACATAGACTTTCGAGGCGGGGTCTTCGCCGACGCGCACGAAGACGAGGCCGGGCTGGATGCCGCGCGCCTTCAGCGCGGCCACGCGGGCGGCGGTCTCGGCGTGGATCTGCTCGGCGATGGCGCGGCCGTCGATGAGATTGGCGGCGGCCATCACGGCGCGGGCTGAAGGTCATCCACGGTGATGACCGGCGTGTTGGGCCAGCGTTCGTCGAGCAGTTCCTCACCGGTGACGATGACGGTAAGGCCCTTGAAATTTTTTAGCACGAGATTGGTCGAGGCGGCGTGGACGTAGTTGATCGTCTTGCCGGTGTCGAGCGCGCGGAGTTCGAAATAGGCCGGCGCCTGGATGCTGACGCTGCCTTTCAACAAACCCTGGCGGCTGACGATGCGGCGGCTCGGCTCGATGATCGGTTCGATGAAGAGCGGCACCACCGGAGGTTTCGGAGTTACGTCCGGAGGCGTCGGCACGACGGGTGTTGTTGGCACAACTGGCGTCGTCGGTGTCACCACCGCAGTTGGAGGTTTCACTTCCGCGATCTCCGTGATGGTGGGCGGCGGCGCGGCTTCGCGCTGCATCAGGTGCGAGGCAACGAAGCCGAACACGTTGGTGGGCGCTTCGATCTTCATCCAGTCGCCCTTGGTTTCGAGGTCGCGCACGGCCGCGCCTTTTTCGAGGCGGCCGAGCACGCTGTAATTTTCACCGGGGCCGGCGCGCAGATTCAGTTTCTTCGGGACGACCGTCTTGCTGGCCGGATCGATGAAGGTGGCGTGGACCCAGACAGCGACGTTGGTCGGGAGCGAGACACGCAACCATTTGGCCGGCTCGTCGGTCTTGGGTTTATGGAGGGTGATTTCTTCCAGCGCGGTCACGCGGTCGCCCTTTTTCAGATGGGCGATGACCTCGCTGTTGATCGAGGCTTGGCCGCGGATGTTGATGTGATTCTGTCTGGCGACGGCCGGCTCGGGCGCGAGCAAGGGGACGGCTTCCGATTTCTTCACGGCCATGGGCGCGTCCTTGGTCACGGGCTTGCTGGCGGCGTTAATTTTCTTCGGCGCGGCGGACGCTTTGGGTTTCGGCGCCGGAGCGTTGGTGGAAGCGACGGGGATCGCGACGGGCGCGTTGGTGGAAGCGGGGGGAAGTTGCGTGTCGCCGCGCGCGGTCGTCAAGCCGGCGGCCAGCAGGGCGGTCAAACTCATCCATTGTTTCATGTTCATAATTTGGAAAGTAGAGATTTAATCTCCGGTTCTGTCAACGTCCGCCATCGGCCCGGACGCAGTTCGCCGAGCTTGATCGGGCCGATCTTGAGGCGTTGCAGCCGGGTCACTTTCATGCCGAGTGCCTCGAACATCCGGCGGACTTCGCGGTTTTTTCCTTCGGCCAGTTCTAGTTCGACGAGGCTGCGGCTGTTGTTGACGGTGAGGAGCCGGGCTTTTTCCGCCTTCAACTTTTCGCCGGCCTCAAAAATGCCCTTGAGAATTTTCGATAGCATCTCCGGCTCGACGCGGCCTTCCACGGTGACGTGATAGGTCTTGCGCACGCCGTAGCGAGGATGGGTGAGCTTGAGGCAGAAATCGCCGTCGTTGGTCAGGAAGATCAAAC
Organism: Pedosphaera sp.; assembly: GCA_009695285.1. Taxonomy (GTDB): domain Bacteria; phylum Verrucomicrobiota; class Verrucomicrobiia; order Limisphaerales; family SIBH01; genus SIBH01. Next base: position 3,287 of record SIBH01000039.1, on the reverse strand, counting down.
CCTCGCTGTCGTTGTCGAGCCGTCCGACGGAAAAAAGATTTCCCCACTCCTTGGGCAGCAGGTCGCCGATGACGTGGTGCTTGGAGGGATCGCGGGTGCAGAGGTAGCCGGGCGGCTTGTGCAGGGCGATGTAGAGCTTGCGGCGGGATTTGAGGGGGCGGCCATCGACGGTAACGCGGTCGTGGTCGGGATCAACCTTGGTGCCGAGCGCACGCACGACGTGGCCGTTGACCGTGACGCTGCCGGCCAGAATGATGGCCTCGCCGGCCCGCCGGGAAGCGATACCGGCGTCTGCGATGAATTTTTGCAAACGCACCAAGGGCATGGCGGGATTCCAAGTTCAGACGGCGGAAGGCGCGGCGGAAATCCGCCGGGGGCCCGCCGCAATCCGCAGGCCGATCAGGCTTCGGGCTTGGTCTTGCGGAGGCCGGTGACCTTGTCGCCGGCCTTCCACTGGCCGCGCTTCTTGAGGAGGGCGACGCGCTCAAAGCGCTTGAGAACATTGCGTTTTGCGCCGGAAACCGAGGCCGCGCGCAGGCTGGGATGCATTGACATAAATCAAAAAAGGTTGCTGGTTTTCACCGCCCGACATGGCAAGCGGACGGCATTTGTAGCACGGCACGCAGTGAGTGCCAATGGTTATTTTGGCGGAGGAGAGTGGCCGAGCGAGCGGAGCACATCTCAGTTTTTGGGAATGGTGCATGGCCTCTCATTAGCACCCGGCTTCAGCCATTGGCATCTGCACAAGTTCGAGAATGCTCCATGCACAGTGAATCCCAAACGGATTGAGGCGGGGGACGCACGCGCTCGAGAGGTGTAGATGCCAATGTGCTTCAGCCGGGTTAAAACGAGAGAAGTTTTCCAATGCAACAAACTGAAATGCGCTAGCGCGAGCCGCGCGGCGGGCAGCTTTCATTTGATGCCCGCGCGCTTTTTCAAATCGTCCACGTCGAGCGCGCGCAGGTAACGGGGGAGGTTTTTCCAGATGGCATGAAACCCGAAGCCGCCCTGGGTCATCTCCGCGATGGCCTCGTCCTTGGTCCAGCCTTCCACGGCGATGCGGTAGATCGCGATCATCGTGCCGGTGCGGTCGGAGCCGTGCAGGCAATGCACCACATACGGAGCGCCGTTCGTGCTGGTGACGATCTGGAGAAATTTCACCACATCCTCGTCCTCGGCGTGCCAGGTGTTGAAGCGGATGCGCTCGCCCCGCAGGGTCGTCCCTTTCATTTCACCGGTGTCGCCATGGAACCCGCGCAGGTTGATGACGGTTTTGACGCCGAGCTTTTCCAGCACGGCCATCCCCCGCTCGTCCGGTTGGGCGCAGCGGTAGAGGTTGGTCGAGACCTGGTAAAGGTTTTTTAGGCCGGGCTGCTCCAGCTTCACGGCCCACGGGCGGTGCGGGGCGGCGTTGGTAGCGGCCACGTCGGGCCGAGGCTGATAAGGCTCGAGTTTTCCGGCGCGCAAATCGACGGGAACGGCCAACACCAGCGCCGCCAGCCCGGCCAGGACAATTCGGTTCTTCATCGAAGGATTCATGGCAGTTTTCCAAACGGAACGGAAGATCGAACCCGCGCCCGCGGGCGGCTCCGGGGAAGTTTATTTCGCCCCGAAAACTTTTTGCAGCAGGTCGGTGGTGCGGGCGGCGGGATTCTTGCGGATGCTCTTTTCCTCTTCGGCGACCATTTTGAAAAGTCCGTCGCTGGCTTTTTGCGAGACGTACTTGTCCACGTCGAACGCGTCGCCGCCGCCGAGGCCGACGAGGAGCGAGGTGGCGGGGTCGGCCTGGGCCATGAGTTTTTTGTAGCTGGCGGTGACGCCGGTTTTTTCCGTGGCGGCCTTGATGATGGGGGCCATTTTTTCCTGGATGCGGCCTTCGCCGGTCTTCTTGAAATACTGGGTGGCCGCGTCGTCCGGACCTTTAAGAAGACCCTTGGCGTCTTCGAGGGTCATGGCCTTGATGGCGTCGGAGAAGACGCCGGCGGCCTCGGCGGCGCGGTTCATGGTGCCGACAAAGTCATCGGCGAGCCGGCCCTGACCGAGGGAGCGGAGCGTCTTTTCCACGGAGCGCAATTTTTCCGGCATCGGGATTTTCACGTTCACGTTGTTCAGGTAGCCGCCGTCCCGGCCCAGATTGGTGATGGAGCGTTGCACGCCTTTGGCCAGCGCCGGGTAATCATGCCGCGCGAGCGCGGCGTTCAGCGCAGCCAACTGTCGGGGCGTGTCGGCGAGGAGGGAGCCAGCCACGGCGGAGACTTCCGGCGGATCCAACTGGCTGAGGAGTTCCTGCAGGACGCCGGCCTCGGGGGGCGGAGCGGCGGAACCAGGCGCGGCGTTCTCTCCGGCGGCGAGGGCGGTTGATTGTTCCAGCGCGTCGGCGAGCCGGTGGGGCGAACAGGGTTGGATGAGGTAATCGTCCATGCCGGCGTCGGCGCCCTGGCGGATTTCCCTGGGCATGGCGGCGGCCGTCATGCCGATGATGCGCGGACGCCGGCCGCGCGGGCAGTGCTGGCAGATGCGGCGCGTGGCTTCAAAGCCGTCCAGTTCCGGCATGTGGACATCCATCAGGATGACGTCGTAAGACTGTCGGGCCAGGGCGGAGAGGACTTCGAGGCCGTTGCCGACAATGTCAGCGCGATAGCCGAGTCGGTGGAGCACGGCGAGGACGACCTTTTGATTCACAATGCTGTCCTCCGCGACGAGGATGCGGAGCGGATGGCCGCCGGGCCATCTCCCGGTCCAGTGCGACCGGGGCCGGATGCCGGTGGGTCGAGGGGGGGCTGGCCGAGCACGTCGGCGATGATTTCAAAGAGGGGCAATTGATGGATCGGTTTGCTGAGGTAGGCGCCGAACATGCCGCCGGCGGGGTCTTCCCGGCGTTGCACGTTGCCGACGGAACTGAGCAGCACCAGCGGCAGGGCGGCGGCCGACCCGGTCAAGCCAGGACGCGGCATTCGATTTCGCAGGGTGGCGAGTCTTCATAGCACGTGCTTTTGTCGGACTGGGTGAACCCACGTTTCAAGCAACGGCATCCGGCTCGCGATACGGCATATCGGAAAGGGAAGCGGAGATCGGAGCAGAAGTTCGGGAGAGGTCCGGCAGCCTGAACGCTTGACGGGGATTTGAGCATTCCCTGAGCAGCTGACCGGCCCGCGCCAGCCGAAACACCAGAACCCATTTTGCACCTGACCACGCATCGCGAGTCAAAAACTACCTGCGCGCAATCCGCTCTCGATCATGGTGCCGGACAAGAAATAACTTCCCGGCCAAAAAACTTGGGCGCGCCC
>SIBH01000038.1 GCA_009695285.1 Pedosphaera sp. | reverse complement strand
CGGCGTTGCCCGCGGACTGAAGGTCCTTGAGGAGCTTTTCGTAGATGTCGCCGAACATGTGGCGGTCATCGGAGGCGTTGAAGTCGATGCCGTTGATCTTGTTGATGACCTGGCGCATCAACGTGCCGTTCTTCATGTAGTTGTTGGCATCCTCGAAGGCTGAGCGGATGAGTCCGGCGATCTTGTCTCCGCCGCCGGTGAGGGCCTTGAGCTTCGGCAGGAGAGAATTGTTGATGAAGTCGAGCAGGGCGTCGCCGGTGATGCCTTCGTCGTCGGTGGCCCACTGCGACCAGCGGAGGTTTTTCGGGAGCGGGGATTTGTAGTTGTCGCGGAGGACTTCCATTTCCTTTTCGCGGTCGTCGAAGATTTTGAGGAAGAACATCCAGCCGAGCTGCTCCAGGCGCTGCGCGTCGCCGTAAGTGCCGGCGTCCTTGCGCATGATGTCCTGGATGGTTTTGACGAGGTTGGAGACGTTGGGCATGGGTTATTTGGATTTGGCGGGAGCAGGAAGCCGCTTGGTGACGCCGGCAGAAAGCAGGGTGCGCAGCTGGCTGATGGCGATTTCGTTGAGCTTGAGCAGCCGCTCCGGTGCAGGAAGGCCCTGGCGGATGAACACGGAATTGAGACTTTCGAGATTGGTCAGGACAACGAGTTGTTCCAGAGACGCGTGGTCACGGACGTTGCCCTCGGCGTCGGGATGGGCGTCGCGCCATTGCTTCGCGGTTTGGCCAAAGAGAGCGACGTTGAGCAGGTCGGCCTCGCTGGCATAGGTCACGGCGGCCTGGGCCTTGGTGATCGTCGGCGGGATGAGAGTGTCGCGGATCGCGTCGGTGTGGATGCGGTAATTGATCTTGGCGAGGGTGCGCTGGAGGTTCCAGCCGAGATGGAGCCGGTCGTTCTCCTCGTCCTTGAGGCGGCGAAACTCTTTGACCAAATAGATTTTGAATTCTGGGCTGATCCACATGCCGAACTCGAAAGCGATGTCGGGATGGGCGAAGGTGCCGCCATAGCGACCAGCCGTGGCTTTTAGGCCAATAGCGTTGGTTTTCTCGACCCATTCTTTGACACTGACCTTGTAGCTGTTGAGCCCGGCTTGACTTTTAATTGTGGCGAATTCGCCATAATTAAAATCAGGGTTGAATACCGATTCCCAGATGCCGAGGAACTCCACGGTGTTCCGGTTGCGGAGCCAATCGGAAATGAAAAACTCGCCGTCTTTTGCCTTCAGCATGTCGGTGAGGGAGATGTAATCACCGTCATTGCCGCCGATAATAGAGATCGCTGTCCCCCGAACGTCGATGGTGCTGATTTTATTCTTGCTCATGGAAAAATGCTGTTCTGCCCCGCTTCATTTTTAATTCCCTCGAATTCGAGGGAATTCGAACCCGGATTGTTCATACGTCATGCTGCTTTCTGATAAAGAGCGGTTTCGAGTTCGCGGATGGCGGCGAGGTAGCCGTCGCGGCCGCCGAAGAGGTTCACGATTTCCACAGGTGTGCCGTGGGCGGTGAGCGGGTCCACTTTGAGAATCTCCAGCGACTCCACGCTGGTGATGCCGCTGTCGGCGTATTTCTGGAGCAGCGCGTCGAGAACGGCGCGGGCCTGGTCGCCATACTTGGCGAAGACGTTGCGCTTTTTCACTTTCTCGGCGCGCTCCTTTCGCGTGAGCGGCGGGGCGTCGAAGGCGACGTGGCAGACGAGGTCGAAGGCGTCGTATTGCCGGCCCACCTGCTCGGCCAGTTCGTCGAGGAAGACGCCCTTGGAGGCGAGTTCTTCGAGGATGGCCTGCTTTTTCTCGGCGTCATTCCAGACGGTGAGGAAGGCGTCGAGTGAGGCGTAGGTTTTGCGGACGGTTTTGCGGGAGTAGTCCTTGAGGGATTCGGTGATGAGCTTGCCGTGCTCGTCGAGGTATTGGACGCGCTCGGTGGCAACGCGGACTTCAACGTTGGTGACGACGTAGCGGGTGGGTCGGCCGCCGCCAGAATCGCTCGGCCTATCATGGATGACCTCGCCGCCGGCGCCGGGTTGAGGGTATTCGGTGTCCACCGCTTCGTCGGGCGGCACGACGGTCTCGCCTTCCCCGGGCTCATAGATCTGCACCGGTTCGCCATCGAAGTCCGGATCCGCGAAGAGCGCGGTGGCTTTCCGAAAGTCCATGATGGTGAAGAAGAGTTTGTTGTAGTCCTCGTTGATGCGGGTGCCGCGCCCGATGATTTGCTTGAACTCGGTCATGGAGGCGATGCGCTTGTCCAGGACGATGAGATGGCAGGTCTGGGCGTCCACGCCGGTGGACATGAGCTGCGAAGTGCAGGCGATGACGGGATAGGTAGACTCGGGGTCGATGAAATTATCGAGCTGCGCCTTGCCCTCGTCGTTGTCGCCGGTGATGCGCATGACGTATTTGGCATTGGCGGCGGCGAGGTCGGGGTTGGCGTTGACCAGCGCCTGCCGCATGCGCTCGGCGTGGTCGATGTTCTCGCAGAAGATGATGGTCTTGGCGAAGCGGTCGGTGGCTTTGAGAAATTCGGTGATCTTGGCGGCGACGAGGGTGGTGCGTTTTTCGAGGATGAGATTCCTGTCAAAATCTTGGAGGTTGAATTCCCGGTCTTCGATGACCTGGCCGTGCTTGTCCGTCTGCCCGTCGAAGGGACGCCAGCCGTCGAGATCCCGGTCGAGGCCGATGCGGACCACTTTGTAGGGCGCGAGGAAACCGTCGGAGATGCCCTGCCGCAGCGAGTAGGTGTAGAGGGGCTCGCCGAAATACTCGATGTTCGAGACTTCCTTCGTTTCCTTGGGGGTGGCGGTGAGGCCGATCTGGGTGGCCGAGGAGAAGTATTCGAGCACCTGCCGCCAGCGGGCGTCGTCAGCCGCGCTGCCGCGGTGACACTCATCGACGATCACGAGGTCGAAGAAATCCGGGGAGAACTGTTTGTAGATGTTGGACTCTTCTTCCGTGCCGGTCACGGCTTGATAGAGGCAAAGGTAGATTTCGTAGGACTTATCGACCTTGCGATCCTGGGTCACGCCACTCGGCAAAGTAATTTTTGTGCCGTCCCTTGTTTCAATGCTGTTGTTCCGCGCGCTCAACTTGCACATCGCCGACTTGAAGGGCTTGAAATCCCCGATCATTGTCTGGTTTGCGAGGATGTTGCGATCGACGAGGAAAAGGATGCGCTTTTTCGCGCCCGACTTCCAGAGACGCCAGATGATCTGGAAGGCGGTGTAGGTCTTGCCGGTGCCGGTGGCCATCACGAGGAGGATGCGGTTCAAGCCGCGCGCGATGGCGTCCACGGTGCGGTTGATGGCGATGTGCTGGTAGTAGCGCGGGCATTTTTTTGAGCCGTCGTCGTAGTAGTCCTGCGTGGCGACGGATTCCTGATGGGCGGTGTAGCCCCTGGCCTTGCAGTAGCGGGCCCAAAGTTCGTCAGGCGTGGGGAACTGATCGAGCGGGATTTCGCGGGTGACCGAGCCGCTGGTGGCGGTACGGTCGTGCTCCAGGAAGGCATCACCGTTGGAGCTGTAGGCGAAGGGTAAATCGAGAATTTCAGCGTATTCGAGGGCTTGCTGCATGCCGGCGCCGACGGAGTGGTTGTTGTCCTTGGCCTCGATGACGGCGATGGGGAGGTTCGGTTTGTAGGAAAGGATGTAGTCCGCCTTCTTCGCCTCGCCGCGGGTGACGAGCTTGCCGCGAACGATGACGCGGCCTTTGGTGAAATAAGCCTCCTCGCGGATTTGGGTCATCACGTTCCACTTGTCACCATTCGCGCCCACGAGCGCGGGGGTGATGAATTTGGTGCGGATGTCCGCCTCGGTGAGAGATTGCTTGTTCATGCGGCCAGCGGGGATTGCCGGCAGGTCTTCTCCTGCGCGTTGGTGAGGTTCGAGGCGAGGATGTTGGCGATGCGTCTCATGGTGCTGGCTGGTTGGGACGGTGCGCGAAGCGGGAAGGATTTGCAGCAGAATTCGGAAAGAGCTAGGGAAAAAGCGGAAAACGGGAAAGCGGGAAAGCGCTTGGAAGTTGAGAGTTGATGGTTGATGGAAACGGGTGGCGGCGGAAATGGGGAGCATTCCACGCGAAGGCGGCGGATTTTATCTGGAGGGTAGGACAAGGGCGGTCCTTGTGAATGGTTTTCAGCAAGTTTCTAAAAAAGTGGAGGCGGTCGTTTTGTGCAATGGGGACGGGCTCGCGCACGGGTTGGAGGCGGGGTCGCCGCGGTCTTTGATTGTTAAACGGGCCACGCGCTGATTGAGCACAGCGGAAAGTTGGTCCTCCTGAATGATGCCGACACGCCCGATGTTGCCTGTGAGCGAAATCAGGATGTCGCCATCATTCAGAATGAACCGTTCAAGTTTCTTGTCCGCCAACTTGATGAACCTCGGACTCGGCCCGGAATGTTTCAAAGGCCGCCCTGGCGAGAGTTTGGCCTCGTTGTGGCAGGGCTTTGTTGCTCGGCGGATGACGCGCGGTTCATTGGAACGAGGTGTTGGCGGGTGCTCTACACCCCAAAACATACCCACTAAAATCCGCGAAGAACCTTGGCTGGAGGCATTGGGCTGTCGAGACGCGGACGGCGCGGCTCCCTCTCCCAGCGGGAGAGGGCCGGGGTGGGGAAAACGGCCACGACCGCCCAATTAGGCTGCAAGAATCTGAGATGCGCTCTTCGGAATTCGGAATTAAATCACAGACTTTACTTTCCACCGGAATCCCTTTTACTCGCAGCATGAAATCAATCTTTCGCCTCGCGGCTCTCCCCGTTGCCTGCCTCGCCCTCACTGCGTCCGCCACGGACTGGCCGCAATGGCGCGGGCCGGACCGCAACGACATCTCCACCGAGACCGGCCTCCTCAAGGCCTGGCCCGCCGGCGGCCCGCCGCTCGCCTGGAAGGCCCGCGGGCTGGGCGTCGGCTATTCCAGCGTCGCCGTCGCGGGTGGAAAAATTTTCACCATGGGCGACAGCCCGGATGCCGGCACCGTCAAGACTCTCGACGCCAAGGACGGCTCCATTCTTTGGACCACGCCCATCGGCAAGCCCGGGGGCAATTATCCAGGCACCCGCTGCACGCCCACCGTGGACGGCACGCTGGTCTATGCGCTAGGCCAGTTCGGTGATTTCGTCTGCCTCGAGGCCGCCTCCGGCAAGGAAGTCTGGAAGAAGAATTTCAAAAATGATTTCGGTGGCAGCGGCGGGGGCTGGAACTACACCGAGTCTCCGCTGGTCGATGGCAACAAGGTCATCGTCACCCCCGGCGGCAAGAACGGCGCGATCGTCGCCCTCGACAAAAAGACCGGCGACGTCCTCTGGCGCGCGACCGAATACACCGACCGCGCCGAATACTCCTCGCTCATCGCCGAAGTCATCGGCGGCGTCCGGCAATACATCCAACTGACCGGCGACAGCGTGGCGGGCGTGGCCGCCGCCGACGGCAAGCTCCTCTGGCGCGCGCCGCGCAAAGGCTCCACCGCCATCATCACCACGCCGGTTTACCACGACGGCCACGTCTATGTGACCTCCGGCTACGGCGTCGGCTGCAATCTGTTCAAAGTCACCAAGGCCGGCGCCGCCTTCCAGGCTGAACAGGTCTATGCGAACAAGGACATGGTCAACCATCACGGCGGCGTCATCCGGCTCGGCGAAAATGTTTACGGCCACTCCGACAGCAAGGGCTGGATCTGCCAGAACTTCAAAACTGGCGCGACCGTCTGGAGCTCCAACAAGCCCGGCAAAGGCTCGATCACCTGCGCGGACGGCCACTTCTACCTCCGCACCGAAGGTGGCAAGGGCACCGTCGTCCTCATCGAAGCCACGCCCGAGGCCTACAAGGAAACCGGCCGCTTCGATCAGCCCAACCGCAGCGGGCAGAACAGTTGGGCGCACCCGGTTGTCGCCAACGGAAAGCTCTACCTCCGCGACCAGGATCTGCTCCTCTGCTACGACGTGAAGCTGAAATAGCGGGGCATGGAGAGCGTTCCATTATTCCCGTTCGGCATCCGGCTTCAGTGCAGCATCGGCAGCGGATTCGGCTCGCGGATCAGCTTCGCGTCCAGCTCCAGATACCAGTCCAGCCGCCGGTCCGCCTCCGCCTCGTCGATGCCCCGCGCCATCAGCAGATACGTCGCGTAATGATTTCCCTCAGACTCCACCAAGCTGCCGTAGAACTGCGCCAACTCGGCGTCGATGGCCGGCAGTTCGCGCGCCAGGATTTGAAACTTCTCACAGCTCCGCCCCTCGATTAGCGCGCAGCAGATCAGATGATCGATGGCTTGGTGCCGCGCGCCGTGGCGGAGCGAACGCATCAGGCCGGTGATCCACGGGCTGGGAAACGGCTGGCCGAAGGGAATCCCGCGCCGCTTCATCAGGCCGAGGACCAGCTGGAAATGCTGCAGTTCCTCGATGGCGATGGCATTCAGCTCCTCCACGCGTCCGTAGAGGTCGCGGTATTTCTCGAGGTTCATGGCCGTGGTCGCGGCCTTGCGCTCCAGATGCGCGTGGTCCACGAGCACGGCGGGCAGGTTCGCCAGAATTTTGGGCAGCCAGTCCGCTGGAATCGTTTCATGCCACAACAACATGGCGCTCTCTTAGCCGGGCCGCCGCGCGCGGCCAAGATCAAACTCGAAAGACGAAACGGCGCAGGTTGAGCCTTTCCCGCTTTCGCGCCTTCCGCTTTTCCGGCCCCCGTCTCCCTGCAAATTCCCGTTGACCCGTCGCGCGCCTTTTTCCTAACCTGCGCGCGTCAATTCGGTTAATTCAAATCAAACAACATCAAACTATGAGCACACATGTTCCTCTGATCAGTTCCGGCACCACCGGCCCGCTGGGCGTCTATCACCTGCCCCGCCTGTGGCAGAAAGTTTCCCTCGAAGCCTGTGGCAAACTGGCCGCCGGCTACCCGGGCATTGGCGCGGGCTACGACTCGATGGTCATCGGCGCGCTCGGCCTCAGTGCTGACGCGGTGAGAAAATTCGTCACCGAGAGCAAGCCGACCTATCCACAGTTCGAGGCCTGGATCAAGAAGCAGCCGGGCGTGCATCTCGACAAGGCCACCATCCACAAGTTGAACGTCTCCATCGCCGGCTACATCCACGACGACGCCACGCGCAAGGGCATCCTTGGCGCCAACGGCATCACGGATGAAACCTCCGTCTGCCCCGACGCGATCAACCTGAACAACCTCGACGACTGGTATGAATTCCACCAGGCGGTCCTGAAGTAAGAGCAGCGTTGGAAAAGCTTCACGCGGCGCGGATGCAAGTCCGCGCCGTTTTTTTTGGGGGATGCACCGTGTCTCGCCCCCGTTTGGAGTTCCGCGTTTCTACGGCCAAGTATGCTGAATTCCTCCGGACCGCGTGAACGCGGAACTCCAAGCAAAACGCCCGACGCTCAACTACGGCAGTTCCTCGATGGTGATGTCCTTGTAGCTCGCCTCGGCCGGCCCGCCGCCATGGATTTGCAGGCCGAGCAGGCCCCATTGCGGAATCGCGGCCTCCGGCTCGGTGTAGTCAATCATCGCCACGTCGTTGATGAAGGTTAGAATTCGTTTGCCCTCGCAGCGGATCAGATATTCGTTCCATTCGCCTTTCTTGAGCGCCTTCTCCACCGCCGCCGGAGCGGGCTTGATCAGCGGCCGGTTGCGGCGCGACTCATCGTAGAGCGCGCCCCACCAGCCTGGCCCCATGTCACACTGGTAGCCGACCATTTCGCTGGGCGGATTTTTCGCCTGCTGGCTGCGGACCTGCACGCCGCCGTTGATGTCGGCGCCGGGGGTCGGGCCGACGAGCTTGAATTTGAGGCGCAGCACGAAGTTGGTGTAGGGGCGCGTGGAGCGGAGAAATTCATTGCGCGGCACCCGGGCCTTGAGCGAGCCGCCCACAAACGCACCGTCCTCGATACGCCAGGTTTTGTTGGTGTCGCCTTCCCAGCCCTTGAACGTCTTGCCGTCAGAGAGGGAAACTTTTTCAGCGGCGCAGAGCGCAAGCGGGAGGGTGAGGAGGAGGGCGATGAACAAGGCTTTCATTGGGGTGATTGATAGCGGGCGGTTGGGGCGGTGTCGAGTGGTCAGTGCTCAGTGGTCAGTTGCTGGAGTGCTTTTCACTGAGCACTGCCCCTGCCATCACACCACTTCCACAATCGCCTCCGTCCCGCTGTGGCCGGTGATTTTCACGCGCTGCCCTTTGGCCACCATGTCGCCCTGCGAGATCACGTCCAGCACCCGGTCGCCGAACTGGGCCTTGCCGCCGGGGCGGAGGTTGGAAATGGTCACGCCCACCTGGCCAAGCAGCGCGGCCCGCTGCTCGTTCTGCGCGGCAACCGAGACCACGCCGCTGGCGCTGCTGGAGACCAGGGAACCGTAGAGCGTCGTCTTCGGCAGCAGCCGACTGAGAATCCAGATGCCCAGCGCGGTGCCGAGCATCGCGATCATGATTTGCCGCAGAGGCAGCTCCAGTTGCGGCAAGGTCGGCAGGCGCGGCAGGCGCGGCAGGCCGGGGCCGGGAGCCGGAGCCGGGCTTGGATACCAGTCCACCAACGCCATGACCACGGCCACGAGCATCAGCGCCACGCCGGTGAGGCCGATCGCGATGGATCCCGGAAAAAAGAACAGCTCCACGATCAACAACACTAGGCCGACGAGGAAAATCAGCATCCATTCGAGGCCGGAAAAGCCGGCCACGTAACCGCCAATGAAGTATATCGCGAAGGCGGCGATGCCGACAATGCCGGGCAGGCCAAAGCCGGGTGATTTGAATTCGAGATAAATCCCGATGGCCCCGATGATGAGCAGTAGCGGGCTGATGGCGTTGATCCAGGTGCCGAGCTTCTCCGCGCCCGTGGGCTGGATGTTGACCCGTATCGCGCCGACGTAGCCGAGTTTTTTCAAAAGCTCCTCCAGCGACTCCACCGTGCCGGAGGAGAGGAGCGCCTTCGGAGGCTGGCCGTATTCCTTGGCGGCTTCGGTGTCGGTGAGGGTGAGAATGTCGCCCTTCTTGTTGAGCGTCTTGCCGTCGATGATGAGTTCCTTGTTCTTGTCGATCATGGCCTCGACAACCTCCACGTTGTACCCGTTTTTTTCCGCGACCCGCCGGACGAGCGCGCGCACGGCGGAGGTCATTTTGATTTCGACGGTGCTGGGCGTGTCCTTCACTCCGCCCTCGGGCGACATCATGATGGGAGCCGCCGCGCCGATGACGCTTTGCGGTGCCATGTAAATCTTTTGGGTGCCGACCGAGATAAAAGCCCCGGCGGAAAAAGCGCGGTCGTTCACATAGGTGATGGTCAGCCCTTTGAATTTGCCGATGATCTCGATGATCTCCTCGGTCACGTCCACGCGACCGCCGTTGGTTTTCATGTCGAGGATCAGCACGTCGGCCTTGGCCTCCATCGCCTCCTTCACGCCGCGCCGCACGAGATAGACCAACGGCGGCATGATGTTGTCGCGGATCGGCAGGACGTAAACCTTCTTCGGCCCGGCGCTGGTGACAGGAGCGTTCGTTTCCGCAGCGAACACACAGCTAAGGGTGAGAAACAGGGCCAGCCAAATTTTCATGGAGTGAGCATACCTCAACCGCGCGGGCCAGACAATAGCGGCCAGGCGCGGCTTCCCCCGGGGCGCGCACCCGGAATCTTGCAGCACGGTTGGACGTTCATGGCCGTTCTCCCTCACTCCAGCCCTCTCCCGCTGGGAGACGGGGCCGCACGTCCGTAGTCCGACAGCCCAACATCTCCAGTGGCACGGGGCGGTGGCGCAACGTCTCCCTCTCCCTCCAAGGGAGAGGGCCGGGGTGGGCTGAAAAGCTGCGGAGCCGTGGGGCCATAAACACGACAACGACCAAACGGCCCTGCAAAACAACTGACCTGCGCCCTCCGTCCTACTGCATCGTTCCGACCGCAAAGCCGCAGCGCGCCAGCATCCGCTCAATTTTCTCCCGGCTCGCGTCCAGCTTGTGGCTCGCGGCGAACAAGTCCTCCGCCTTCGCCGGAAACCAGTTCTGCCGCGCGGCCTCGCCCAGGCCCGCCACATCGACCGGCTCAATCGTCTGCCGGATGCGCTCCAGCAGTTCCGCCCGCGCCGCGCCCGTCGGCTGGTGCAAGGCCGCATCCAAGCAGCAGCGAAAGCGCGGGCCGAAGACCGGATGATCCGCCAGCAGAAACGCCCCGCCCGCCAACTCGGGCTTGCCGAGCCGCCGAGCCGTCTCCGTGAAACTCGCCGCCGCGAAATAGAGCAGGCTCAACGCGGTGAACAATTCAAAGTCGCCCATCGCCGCGTAGAGCGCCGCGATCAGCCGCTCGGTCGTGAGCAGTTCCATCGTCGTGCGCATCGAGTAGTCGAACAGTTGCGACGTAAACTCCTTCCGGCCCCACGCCGTCTCTATGACCCGCGCCAGCCGCTCGATGCCCAGCAGCGTCAGCGGAAATCCCGTCGAGAGCAGCGGATCCATGAAGCCCGCCGCCGAGGGCAGTAGCGCCCACTCCTTCGCCACGACAAAGCCGCTAAGAAACGAAAGCTGCGGCACGTGAACAAACGGCTGCACCGCCTGCGCGCCGGCAAATTGCGCGTGCACCGCCGGCAATCGTTTGAGCAATCGCTCCCAGGCGGGCGCACCTTCGGAAAATTTTAACTCGCCGGCCAGCGCGTCGGTCGCCGCCACGCCCGCGCTGGTCCGGCCGTTGTTGAAGCGTAGCACCCAGATCCAGCCGCCGTCGAAAACATGGTGCATCGCCGCGTCATCCACGGGATAAGGCGGCGCGGCGCTCGGGGAAATCTCGTCCCAGCGCCGCACCCCTGCGAAGTGCGAGTAAAGCCCCTGCGTGCGCGGCATTTTTTCCAGCGGCACCTCCGGCAGCTCCAGCGCGCGATGCAGAAAACCGCGCGGCCCGCTGGCGTCGATCACGAACCGGGCGCGCAGGGAAATTGGTTTGCCAAGTCGCTCGCCTTCCAGCTTGGCTCCATCCTCTGCGATGGAAAACTTGTCGAGCCGCCACTGGTCGATGAATTCCACGCCGGACGCCTGCGCCTCGCCGACGAGGTGGGCGTCGAAATCAGGCCGGTACCAATGCGTGTCGGCAATCTCATCGCGCGGACTGGCCGCGACGAGAAGCTGGTCGCGTCGCTGCGGATCATGGCCGAAGGCGTGCCCGAACGTGTGGTGGTAAAACGTGAAGCCGCGTTTCAGGCCGCAGCCGATCTGGGGCCGCGCGCGCTGCCAGCTTCCCCACTTGGTCAGCGGCCGCAGCCGCGGCAGATCGTAGCGAAGCGCGAGTTCTTCCAGCAGCAGATTCGCCAGGGGCGTCGAGGATTCTCCAATCGAGAAGCGCGGATGCCGGCCGCGCTCCAGCAGCACCACCGACCGCCCCAGCCGCCGCGCGATCATCCCCATGAGCGAGCCGCCGAAACCGGAGCCGATGACCGCGATGTCGAAGGAGTTGTTCATGCGCCGTGACATTGGAGGCACTCCACTGCTGGCAGCGGAATCTGCCGCAGGTTCATTTCGCGCAACCGGGCCGCGCGCGGTTCAAAGCACGCGCGGCACTGGGAAAACTTTTCCAAGTCCCACACATCGGCGAAGGCCCGGCCCCGGCGCAGGCTCACGCCGTAATCATGGGTGGCTTCGAGCGTGGACAGTTTCGGCGGCGAGAATTCACCGCGCGCCGCCAAAGCTTCCAACGCGCCGTTGCCCAACCGCGTCGGAAGAAGCGACGCCACACCCGCGTCGCAGTCGAAAGCAAAATCCAGCGAGCGCTTCGCCCAGTGCAGCGCCTCCGCCTCGTCGAGGAAAGGCGGCTTCACGAGAATGAAGACGCGCAGCGCGATCTGATTCTTTTTGAGGAACGCGGCGGCTTGGGCGAACTGATCGAGCGTCATCCGCTTGTTGAGTTTTCCCAGGGTCTCGGGATGCGCGGTTTCCAGTCCCATCGCGACTTCGAGCCGCCCGCCAAGCAGATCGCGGAAGCGCGGCGCCGAATCGTTCACCAGCGCGGGATGACATTCCACGATGACGCGCTCGAAGGCTTTCACGCGCGCCGCGATGGCTGGAAAATCTTCCCGCGGAATCGCGCGCGGATCGAAGAAGCTGCCGCTGTTGTAGAGCTTGACCTGGCGCGCGGCTGAAAGCCCGGCCAGCGCGAAATCAATCTGCTCCGGGATTGCGCCCGACGGGACGGATTCCGTGAGCGTGTTCTTCCAGAGGTCACAGTACAGGCAACGCCACGGACACTCGCGGTTGGTCAGGAAAATCGTGGCGACCGGCACGACCTCGCCGGACTCGGCGCGTTCTTCTTCCAGCAGGAAGGCGTGAGGACGGCGGGCCTCGACCGGATGGCGGGCGGGGCGCTGCGACAGGATCCAGCGATCACGGTCGCGGGTGGAAGCCGGAAACGTGGCGGCTGAATGGTGCTCATCACGGCGGCGGTTGGCTTCCGCCGGGCCGGTCAGTTCCTCGTGGTGCAATGGACTTGCCCCAAATGGTGGAAGGTGATCCGTCACGCGCCCTTCTTCGCGCGCTCGACCACCTGCGGCCAGCTCTTCTCAAACTCGCCGACCAGCGGTTTGAAGGCGGCATTCTCGGCGTCGCGTCGTGCCCGGTCGGCGGACTCGCGTGATTCCCAGGCATTGGTCGTGATCTGCCGTCTCTCGTTGGCCTCAAGCGCGCTGTAGATGAAGCCGGTGCGAGTGTCGATGAGCAGGGCCGAGGCGGCAACGCGGACGAAGACCTGGCGCGTGGGGATGAGGCCGAGGGTGACGATGTTGAGGGTGACCGAGGCGTCGTTGTCATGAAACGAGGTGTTGAAGGTGTAGAGCAGCACCATGCCAGCCTTGAGCCGGGCGGCGGCTTCGCGCAGATCGAGGTCGGACTGCAATTTCTCGGGCAGCAGCAGCGTGCTGATGGTGATGAGTCCGCCCACTTGTGGAAGTTTGGCCAGGCGCTGCAGGTCGGCGTCCTCCTCGACTTCCTTCACGGTGATGACCGAGTAACGGCCATGCCCATGCACGCCCCCTTCACGCTCGGTGTGATAGCTCCGGTAGCGCGGAGCCTGCACGCGCACGGCGGCGATGCCGGCGGGGAAACCGGCGGCGGGCTTGGCGGCAAAACTTTCCCGCATGGAGAAACTGCTGATGCCCGCCAGATCGGCGCGTCCGCTGGGAGGAATGTAGGAGGTGGCGCAACCGCTCACGAGAGCGAGGCCGGCCAGCGCAAGGAGAATGGTGGGAAGACGCATAACGTGTTGGGGAGTTAAACTGTTGTTGAACCGTGAAGATTTTCTGCCCGGTGGGTCACCGCAGCAGAATGCTCCGGTGAAAATGATTGTCGAGCCTGGAATCGGGCGATGAACGGCGCAGGGCTGCGACGCTGGAGCGGCGGGCGTCACGCCCGCCGCCACGATGGTTCGCCCGCGCAAAACCCCGCTTGACGCCCATTGCCGCAAGACCAGACTCCCCATCGTGATCCCGCCCCAAACGTCCGACACGAACTCAAACCACAGGAGTCATCCATGAACATTCGATTCACCGCCTCCTTGACCCTCGCCTTCACGTTGACCTTCATCATGACCGGAACCGCTCCCGCCGATCGGCCTCTCACCACTCCGGCGCCAGGCGGTCCCAGAGTCATTGTCAGCGAGCCATCCACCGGCCGCGTGAGCCGGCCATTGCGCGACCTCGCGCGCGACGGCGGCGGCACCGGCCCCACCGTCGGCGTCGGCCGGGGCGAACCGCTGACTCCCGCCCAGCAGGCAGCCGAGAAGGACAGGCAGGTTCAAGACTTGATCGGGCAGGCCACCGGCCCCGATGAACACACTCGTGCCTGGGCCATCAACCAGCTCGGGGCGATGGGCGAGGCCGCGCTGCCGAAACTCAAAACCGCCGCCGCCCAAAAAAATCTCAGCAAGGAAACTCAGGCGCGCTTCGAGGCGTTAATCACCATTCTGGAAGCCGATGCCAAAACTCGGCCGGCCATGAAAAAGAAAATCTTGGTCTACGCCGGGGCCGAGCACGGCGAACTGTTCCCCATCGTGGACAGCGCGCTGGCGCAGGCCTTCCCGAAACACGTCTTCTACGTGCTGCGCTTTCGCTTGTTTCCGGTGGCCCGCATGACGCCCGAAGGACTCAAGCCCAGCAATGTCTTCGTGGTCGCGCCGGATGGCGCCGCCCAACTGCTGGCCGATTCCGACGCCACAAAAAAGTTTTTCGAGACCGCCCTGCGCGCCGTCACCAATGCCGCCGCCGCCCGGCGCGCCGCCCAGGCGTGGATACGTCTCGCTCAAGAGTGGAGCCATGATGGTTTTTACCGCTTCGAGATCCCGCCGGACGCCGTGACTGCGAGCATGATTGATGCAGGCATCACCGCCAGTGCCAAGGCCAACGTCGTGTCCGGTGGCAAAGGTTCACTCAGCGCCACGCTGACTTTCGACCAGAGGGGGAAGCTCAAGACCGTGGCCAACGCGGGCAGTGTCCAGGAAGGGATGAGACCAATTTGTCAGGCAACCAAGCTGCTCGATGCCGATCCGATCGTCCGGAAAATGGCCGAGCGTTCCATCCAGATCATGGGCCGCGCGGCCCGTGGTTATCTGGAAGAACAGCGCGCCCAGGCCGCGCCGGACTTGCAGCAGGCCATCGACCGGATGTGGCAGCGGATTCTGGAAGAGGGCTGGTAGGCGGCAAATAGATTCACGGGTGAGAAGCCCGTTCTCACAGCCGGAACGGCTGCGCGACTAATCCAAACTCCGAAACATGATTCACAGAAGGCAACCAAGCGAACGAAGGAAAACAGCTTTCTGCCTGGAGTCACATGTTCGGAAAGATTTTGCAGTCGATAACTCCAACAACTTCCCTCTTCGTTCTCTTGGTTGTCTTCTGTAAGCGGACTTCGGTTTTCGGGCTAGTACGCTTTGGCAGGACGCACGTCGGCCGCGCTCAGGCGCTCGGGCTTGCGGATCACGAGGAGGGAATTGGCCACGGTGTCCACGCCCTGGCAGGGGCTGTTCACGATCTTCCCGGAGTACCACATCTGCGCGGACTTGCCGCCGTCAAAATTCATCGCATCAGTGCAGCCGAGTTTCACGAAGTAGTCCGCCAGTTCGGCGAGCTTCATGCCCACGGAGAGGCCGGGCTGCCGGCCATCCACCGTCACCAGATAAATGTGCGTCGGACTCCAGCCCACCGAGGAACGCGGATGCCGCTCGTACTTGGAGCGCTGGGAGTAGTCGTTCCCCAACCCAGCCGGCGGACTCATGAGCAAAAATGGTTTGCCATCCTTGACCAGGGCGGGACCGCCGCCGATGGCCGTCTTGACGCCCTGCAAGTCCGGCGTGGTGGCGGTGGAAATTTCCAGCACGGCCCCGGGCGAAACCTCGGCCAGGCCGTCCACCAGTTCCGGCCCGAGTGACAGGATCATGGCCGTGGTGGACATGATCAGGGAGTTGCCGTTAGTGGAAATATTGCCGACCCGCGCGCGATAGGTCTGGCCGGCCTGGAGCGGCAGCCACGGCCCGGCGCCGGATTTTTCCAGGGTCAGTTCGCAGCCGCCCTTGGTCCGCGTCGGGCCGCCGAGAGTCGGCGTGTAGAGAACCGCCATCCTCGCCTCACGCCGCTGGTTGAGACCGAACGGAATCTTGCGGCCACCGGGCCAGGTGATGGTGAAGCCGCTTTTCACTTCGTCCAGTTGCGGGTTTCCGTTGGTGTCGAGCCAGACGCAGACGGTGTCGGGGCCGCTGATGAGTTCGCCGTTCACGATTTGCAGGCCGCGCGGATCGCCGACAAAAATGGGGGAGTCGCGCACGTAAAAGTCCCCGTTCACGCCGCCGAGGGCGCGGCCGATTTCGCGGGGGACGGCGCGGGCCTGGTCCGCCACCAGGCTCACGGCTAGGACCTTGTCCTTCGCGTGGGCGGAGAAAAGGGTCAGGTCCGCCTGGGCACGGTCGATCTTCAACACATGAATGGACCAGGGCACGCGGGCGACAAATTCGTTGGTGTAGATCAGGCCGGGTTGTGACCCGACGGCCGGAGCCACCGGAGCGGCGGCCCACGCGGAGGCGCCGAGACCGATCACGCCCACCGCCACGAGCCACGCCCGGCCGCCGGCCAAGAGCAAAGCGATGACCCCGCCGGTCGGCGGACGAGCCGGTGATCCTGACTGGTCACGATGACTGAGTTTGAACATGGGGCGAATTCATAGCCACATCGGCCTGCTTCAGGCAATCCCGGATTGGAAAAATTTCGCATGGTGGGTGCGTGCGTTTCCCGCGCCGGGAATTTCTCCTTCCCGCGCGCGCGGCGGCTCCGTAGTCTCGCGCCCCTATGAGTTCAAAGATTTTCAAAATCGCCGCGCTTGCCGGTGACGGCATCGGCCCCGAAGTGATGCGC
The DNA here is from genome assembly GCA_009695285.1 of Pedosphaera sp. GTDB lineage: Bacteria > Verrucomicrobiota > Verrucomicrobiia > Limisphaerales > SIBH01 > SIBH01. Next base: position 2,508 of record SIBH01000038.1, on the reverse strand, counting down.
GAAGCCATCAAGGTGCTCCGCGCCGTTGAGAAAAAATTTCCGCTCCAGTTTCAAATCACCGAAGCGCCCGTCGGCTGGGCGGGCATCGACGCCGCCGGAAAAGCTTTACCCGACGCCACGCTCGCGCTCTGCCGGCAGTCGGACTCGATTCTCTTCGGCTCAGTCGGCCTACCGGATCGTGACCCGACGATTCCGAAGGAGGAACGCCCCGAGCGGGCGGCCCTGCTGCGGCTGCGAAAGGAGTTTGGATTGTTCGCCAACCTGCGCCCGGTGCGGCTGCCGAAGGAACTCGCGCACGCCTGCCCGCTCGCCAAGGAACGCCAGGGCGACGGCATCGACATTCTCGTCGTGCGCGAACTCACCGGCGGCATGTATTTCGGCCAGCCAAAGAAGACTGAGGAAATTCCCGGCGGTCACCGGGCGATTGACACGATGGTTTACACCACGCCGGAGATCGAGCGCATCGCGCACGTCGCCTTCAAGGCCGCGCAACTGCGCCGCAAAAAAGTCACCAGCATCGACAAGGCAAACGTCCTCGAAAACGGCGTGCTCTGGCGCGAGGTCGTCACGCGCGTCGGCAAGAATTACCCCGACGTCGCGCTCGAACACATGTTCGTCGATAACGGCGCGATGCAGCTCATGCTCCGGCCGACGCAGTTCGACGTGATGCTTTGTGAAAACATGTTTGGCGACATCCTCAGCGACGAAGCCGCCGCGCTGGCGGGATCGCTCGGCATGTTGCCCAGCGCCAGCCTCGGCGCGACCAACGGCGGGAACACCTTTGGCTTTTACGAACCGGCCGGCGGCACGGCTCCGGACATCGCCGGGAAAAATCTCGCCAACCCCATCGCGCAGATTCTGTCCGTCGCCATGCTGCTCCGCTACAGCTTCGGAGAAAACGCCGCTGCGTCCGCCATCGACGACGCCGTGGGGAAAGCCATCGCCACCGGCCATCGCACCGGGGACATTTTCAGCGCCAGCGAACCCAAGGCCACGCGCGTCGGCACCAGCCTGATGGGCGATGTGATCGCCTCGGCGGTTTGAAGCTGAATGATCAGGCCAGTGTGCTCTTGATGATAGCCTGACTGAGCACCGTGGAACCGATGAGGAACAGGCAGGCAGCCTGAACTACCTCCTCGCCCGCGCCATAAACCGCGCGATGCGTTCCGTCGCCACCTGGATTTGTTCCAGTGAAGTGGCGAAGCAGCAGCGCAGAAAGCCCTCGCCGCTCGGCCCGAACGCGCCGCCGGGAACGCAGGCAACCTTTTCTTCCTGCAACAATCGCAAAGCAAATTCCTTCGAGGCCAGACCGCTGCTGGTGATGTTCGGAAACGCGTAGAACGAGCCGCGCGGCAGATGACATTTGAGGCCGAGGTCATTGAACGCTTTGACGATGAAGTTGCGGCGTAGCTTGTATTGGTCGCGCATCATTTCGGTGTCGGGCAGGCCGTGCTGGATCGCCTCGAGCGCGGCCTCCTGGCTGATGATGCTCGCGCAGAGCATCGAGTACTGGTGGATTTTCATCATCGCCTCGATGATCTCCGCCGGACCGCAGGCGTAGCCGATGCGAAAGCCGGTCATCGCATAAGCCTTGGAAAATCCGTGCAGAAAAATCGTCCGCTCCACCATGCCGGGCAGCGACGCGATGCTGACGTGCTCGCCCTCGAAGGTCAGCTCGGAATAAATTTCGTCGGTGAGGACGAGCAGATTATGGCGCAGCACCACGGCGGCGATTTTTTCCAGCTCGGCGCGGGTCATGGTGCCGCCGGTCGGGTTGGTCGGAAAATTCAGCACGAGCGCCTTGCTCTTCGGAGTGATGACTTTTTCAATCGCCTCGGCAGTGACGGCAAAACCGTTTTCCGCCTGGCACGAAATCGCCACCGGCACGCCATGCGCCATCGAGATGGTTGGTGAATAGCTCACATAGCACGGCTCGTGGTAGATGATCTCGTCGCCCGGATTGATGATCGCGCGGAAGGCGATGTCCATCGCCTCGCTCACGCCGACGGCGATGATGATCTGGTTCTTCGGATCGTAGGAGACGTGGAAATGTTTTTGCAGGCTGACGGCGATGGCTTCGCGCAGCTTGAGCAGGCCGAGATTCGAGGTGTAGCCGGTGCGCCCGCGTTCCAGCGCGAAGATGGCGGCCTCGCGAATGTGCCAGGGCGTGACGAAATCCGGCTCGCCCACGCCGAGCGAGATCACGTCCTTCATGCCCTGCACGATGTCGAAAAAATCACGGATACCGGAGCGCGGGACGTCGCGGACATTGCGGGCGATAAAATTTTGCGGTTGAAACGTGTTCATGGTCAATCTGGACGGCGGGAGTAAAAACGAGCGGGGAAATTTCCGCAACGTCCCATTCACTAACCGGCGAGCGGGTCAGGCGGCGGCCTGGTTGCTCTTGCGGCGAATGAGCGGCTTGTCCTCGCCGACGACGACGGCGCGGGTGATCTGAATCGAGGCGATGTCATCGCTGTTCGGCACGTCGAACATCACGTCGAGCAT
>SIBH01000037.1 GCA_009695285.1 Pedosphaera sp. | reverse complement strand
TCCTGGCCCTGGTCTTCGCATGGCGGGCCAGCGTGGGTTGGCTTGCGGTGCTTGACGGCAAATCGGAAAAGCTGATCGCGGCGGTCTTGATTACGGCCATGTTGGCGGGTTCCGCACTGATGCTGCCGTGCTTGCTGAAAGACCGGAAAGCTGCCGCTGCGAAAAATCCGGCGGACACTTCTTCCTGATTCATGCGCCAAGACGGATTGCAACCGCCAACACTTCGATTCACCACCTTGAAGCACATCAAGCGCGTGGTGATCGCCGTGGTGGGCGGGACGGTGCTGGCCTTGGGTCTCGCGCTGGTGGTGCTGCCCGGCCCCGCGTTCATCGTCATCCCCGCCGGGTTGGCGATTCTGGCAATTGAATTTGCCTGGGCCAGACGCTGGCTGCGCAAAGCGCGCGAGTGGTTGCCGGGAAAACGCGCCCCGCAGCCGCCTCCGCCCAGTCGCCTGCCCAGCCTGATCTCAGTGCCGACCGAGAAACCATGACTGCGCCACGAGAACTCAAACACAGCGTCTCGCTCCTGGTCGGCGGGACGATGCTGGCCATCGGCTTGACGCTGCTGGCGTTGCTCGGATTGGCCGCAGTCGTTATTCCCGCCGCCCTGGGAATTCTGGCGATGGAACTGAAGCGGGCCAGGGAATGGCTGCCCAAAGCCCACCGGTTCCTCCCACGGCTCTTCGCGCGCAACGACCTCAAACCAGAGGCCAACCCCGGCAATGAATGTGTTTGAGCAAATCAAACGGCTGCGCACCTCGGCCACCCTGCTGGCGCTGCTGGGATTGGGTTGCCTAGTGGCGTCCGTCAGCATGGTACTTCTGGCCGTCGCTCATGCAAAAGCCAGGTGCCCGCAAAATCACGCGCCCGCTCGTCCGCACATAACAAGTCCGCTAACAGAAGACAAAACCGTATGATCCTCATCCTGTTCCTCGGCACTCTCGCCATCGGCCTGCTGGCTCAATGGCACGTCAAGCGCGCCTACGCCCGCCACAGCCGCACGCCCGTCCAATCCGGCTACACCGGGGCCGAAGCGGCGCAACAGATTTTGCGGCAGGCCGGCATCACCAACGTGGACATCGTCGAGCACGAGGAACTGCTGGGCGACCATTACGACCCGAAGCACAAACGCCTCGTGCTCTCCTCGTCCAATTACCACGGCACCAGCGCGGCGGCGCTGGGCGTGGCGGCGCACGAGTGCGGCCACGCCATCCAGCACAAGCAAGCCTACGCCCCGCTGGAATTGCGCATGGCGGCTGTGGGCGTCACCAGTTTTGCCAGCCAACTGGTGATGTGGATTCCGCTCCTCGGCATGTTCACCGGCTGGCTTGCGCCCAAGACCGGGCTGCTCATCATGGCGGTGGCGTGGGGCATCCTGATGGCGTTCAATCTCGTCACGCTGCCGGTCGAGTTCGACGCCTCGCGCCGCGCCAAACTCGTGCTGGCGAACATGGGCTTCATCCAGCGCGGCCCTGAATCCGCCGCCGTGAACCAGGTGTTGAACGCCGCCGCCTGGACTTACGTGGCCGCATTCATTTCCTCACTGATTTATTTCCTGTGGCATCTGCTTCCGTTGCTCACCGGCGGGAGGCGGCGTGACTGACTTCTCCCCATCGCACATGGCAACGGGTGTGATTGAAAGTGACGGTCACACAGGTAGCGCAGGCTTCCAGTCTGCTGTATCGCAGGGCTTCCAGCCTGCGGATCGTTCAGATTTTTTAGCGCGCTCGGCTTCGTCCACAGCCTGCCGATTGGAAATCGGCGATACAGCAGGTTGGAAACCTGCGCTACACGCCGTCCACCGGCCGCGACTTCCAGTCACACCCAACTGCTACCACTCACCTGACACACTTATGAACATCCAATTCCGAATTCGCGGCCTCAACGCCAACGCCGGCTTGCGCGCCTGGCTGGGGAAACAACTCGAACGCTTGCACCGCCTCATTCCCGTGAGCGCCGCAGAGGTGGTGCTGGAACAGCAGCGCGACCATGCGCCCGCCTTCCGTGCTCATGTTCATCTGGCCGTGCCCGGCCCAGACATCCACGCCGACGCCCGCGACCACACGCTGGAAGCGGTCTGGCTGAAAGTCGCAAAAAACCTGCGCCAGCAAATCGAGCGGCGCAAAACCCGGCAACAACTCCGGCTCAAGAGCCACCGCCAGCATCTGCTGCCGGCCAGCCGCTGGTCCGGCGCCGCTGCCGGTCAACGTGCGTGATGCACAAACCCGGGCGAGATATGGAGAAGGTTTACCCGGATGCCGGGTGGGCCGCAGGCGATGCAATGAAGGGCTGCCTCTGCTCCTCGGTTTTGTTACAACTATCGCCGGATGACACATGAAACAGACCATCTGCATCAGCCAGTGTTGGCGGTCGCGCGCAAAGACGTGGCGACGTTGCGCCAGGATTTCAGCGTCCAGCAGGCTTTGGACACCATCCGCCAGCGAGGCGTCGGGGAGAAGATTGTCTATTTTTACGTCGTGGATGCGGACGACCGGCTGGCCGGCGTCCTGCCCACCCGCCGGCTGTTGACCGCGCCACTGGAACAGCGGCTATCGGACTTTATGCTTACTCGCGTGGTGGCCATTCCGCAGACGGCGACAGTGCTGGAGGCGTGCGAGGCGTTCGTCTTGCACAAGTTTCTGGCGTTTCCGGTGGTGGACGAGCGGCGGAGGATTGTCGGCGTGGTGGATGTCGGCTTGCTGACCGACGAGGCGTTTGATATTGCCGAGCGCGAGCAGACCGAGGCGTTGTTTGAGTCCATCGGTTTTCGCGTTTCGCAGGTGCGCGATGCGTCGCCGGTGCGGGCGTTTCGTTTCCGCTTCCCGTGGCTGCTGGCGACCATTGGCAGCGGCACGCTCTGTGCCTTCCTGGCCAGCGCCTATGAGGTCACTTTGGCCAAGAGCATCGTCCTGGCCTTTTTCCTGACGATGGTGTTGGTCCTGGCAGAGAGCGTGAGCATTCAGTCCATGACGGTCACGATTCAGGCATTGCGCGTGGCGCCGCCGACATTCGGCTGGTATGCCAGGGCGTTTCGCCGTGAGGCCGGCACGGCCGTGCTGCTCGGCACGGCCTGTGGCACGGTGGTCGGACTGATTGCCTGGCTCTGGCGTGGGGCCGGGTTCGTCGGCTTTGTCACCGGAGCAAGCATCCTGCTCGCGCTGTGCGCGGCGTGCTTTTTCGGCCTGAGCGTTCCGGCGCTTTTGCACGCGCTCAAGCTCGACCCGAAGATCGCAGCCGGCCCGGTGAATCTCGCGTTCACCGACGTTTTCACGTTGCTGTGTTACTTCAGTCTGGCGGCGTTCCTGTTATGAGACGGCAGCCTGACTTTGGTTCGTTTAGCGGCGTCATGCGCCCGCAGCACCACCACACGCCCGGAACGAAACTACGGCGATGAGTTCCATCCAGAAATTCATTGCGGCAATCCTGCCGCGTCGTTGGGTTGAGTCGCTGGAGGCGGAGTCGCGCTTGTGGATGGTGCGATGTTCGTGCGGCTGCGCGAGGTCCGTCTGGGAGATGGGCGGCATCCGTGGCAAAGCTGCGGGCTATACACGTTGGTTCACGAAGTGCCCGCAGTGCGGCCAGCGCTCCTGGCACAAGGTTTCCCGCGACCCGCAGGCGACCTCGCCGTCGCACCAGACATGACTTTCATGATTCAATCACTCCTCACAAACCATGCTAGAAACCCTTAAACTCACCAAACGCTTCAACGGCCACGTCGCCGTCAACGAACTGAACCTGGCCATCAAGCCGGGCGAAGTCTTCGCCCTGCTCGGCCCCAACGGCGCGGGCAAGACGACGACCATCAATCTCCTCCTCGGCTTCCTCACGCCCGACGCGGGCGAAGCGCGCGTCAACGGCACGAGCGTCGCCGCCGACCCCATCGCGGCGCGGCGGCATATTGCCTACATCCCCGAGCAGGTGATGCTCTACCCGCGCTTCACCGGCGTGGAGAACCTCGATTACTTCAGCACGCTGGGCGGACGTCGGCACACGCGCGAGGAACTGCTCCTCCTGTTGAAGAAAGCCGGGCTGCCGGCTGAAGCCGCCGATCGCCGCGTCGGCACCTACTCGAAAGGCATGCGCCAGAAAGTCGGCATCGCCCTCGCGCTCGCGACGGAAGCCAAGGCCCTGCTGCTCGATGAACCCACGTCCGGTCTCGACCCCGCCGCGTCGCACGAATTCTCGCTGCTCCTGCGCAAGCTCGCCGGACAGGGCATCGCCATCCTCATGGCCACGCACGATTTGTTCCGCGCGCGCGAAGACGCCACCCGCATCGGCATCCTGCTTGATGGCAAGCTGGCCGGCGAATACGCCACCAACGACATCAAGCACGTTGATTTGGAGAAGCTCTACCTCAAACATCTCCGCGCATGATTGTCGCCATCGCCCGCAAGGAATTCCTCGACGCCTGGCGCGACGGACGCTTCCGAATCGCCGCCGCCGTGGTCGTCGTGTTGCTCGGAGTCGCGCTGCTGCTCGCGTGGCAACAAGTGGGGCGCGCCCGCGCCGGGCGCGCCGCCGCCGCCGCTCTCGAACGCGAGAACTGGCTCAACCAGGGCGAGAAAAATTCCCACTCGGCGGGCCATTACGGCGTGTATGTCTTCAAGCCGCTCGCGCCGCTGTCGGTGTTCGACCGCGGACTCGAACCTTTCGTCGGCACGACCGTGTTCCTCGAAGCGCACCGGCAGAACCAGGCCGCGTTCCTGCCCGCGCAAGACGCCACCGCCATGCGGCGCTTCGGTGAACTGACCGCCGCCACCGGACTGCAACTGCTCGCGCCGCTGCTCGTCATCCTGCTCACCTTCGGCGCGCTGGCGGGCGAACGCGAACGCGGCACGTTGCGCCAGGTCTTGAGCCTCGGCGTGCGCCCGCGCGATCTCGTGCTCGGCAAAGCTCTCGGACTCGGCGCGGCGCTTGCGGCGTTGCTGTTGCCCGTCGCATTGTTCGGAGCCGTGGCGCTGTCGAAACTTCCCGGCGGTGATGCGGGCGGCAGTTGGGTTCGCTTCGCGTGGCTGGGCGGGGCGTACGCGCTCTATCTCGCGGCCATTCTCGGTGTGTGCCTCGCGGTGTCGGCAGTTGCGTCCACCGCTCGCGCCGCGCTGGCTACCCTGCTGGTATGTTGGGCGGCCAACGCCGTGATCGCGCCGCGGCTCGCTTCCGATTTCGCGCAACGCCTTCTGCCCACACCGAAGCTCGTCGATTTTGAAGCGGCGATGAACAAGGCCGTGCAAGAGGGAATCGACGGCCACAATCCGCGCAACGATCGGTTGCAGGCCTTCGCCCAGGAGACGTTGAAGAAACACGGCAAGACCCGCATCGAGGAATTGCCGTTCAACTTCAACGGCCTCGTCATGCTGGAGAGCGAACGCATGGCCGGCGAGGTGTTCGATCATCACTTCGGCAAACTCTGGAATCGCCTGGAAGCCCAGGACCGCACCGTGACCTGGACCGGCCTCGTCGCGCCACTGCTTGGACTCCGCTCCACCTCGATGGCACTGGCCGGGACCGACTTCACGCATCACCGGCATTTCTCCGTCGCCGCCGAGCAGCATCGCCGCAACTTCGTGCGCGTGCTCAATGAAGACATGATGAACACCCCCGCGAACGCTGGCCATCACGGCGGCACCGCCGGACGCGCGCTTTTGGAAAAGCTGCCCGCCTTCCGATACGACCCGCCGCCGCCCGCCCACGCCCTGCGCGCCGCCACGCCGGGTCTGGTCGTGCTATGTCTCTGGGCCGTCGGGGCGTGGACCGCGCTGCTGCTCGTCGCGCCGCGATTGAAACCGAATTGACGCATGACCTCGCACCTCTTCCGCCTCGAACTCCGACTGCTCGTGCGCGAACGCGCCGCGTGGGTGCTACTGGCGCTCTTCGCTGCGGCGCTCGGCTACGGCCTCTGGAATGGCGGGCGCGTGGCCGGGCGACAGCGCGAAGCCGCCGCCGCCATCGCGCAGGACACCGAGGCGTTTCAAGCGCAGGTTCGCCAGCACCTCGGCCAGCAGGCCATCGATCCCAAGGCCATCGCCGGACGCGGCACGATGGCCGTGCTGCCGCCGGCACCGCTGCCGTTGCTCGCCACCGGCCAGTCTGATCTGTCGCCGGGTCACGAAGCGGTCGTGCTCTGGAGACTCGCGGACTCGGGCGACACGCGCTCCGAATTGGAAAATCCATCGCATCTGCTGGCCGGGCGCTTCGATCTCGCGTTTGTCCTCGTGTGGCTTTTCCCGCTGTTCCTCCTTGCGCTGGTTTACGACCTCATGGCGGGCGACCGCGAATCCGGCACGTTGCGTCTGGCCCTGGCCCAGGGCGTCACGCCGTGGCGCTGGATGGCGCGACGCGCTCTCGCCCGTTCCCTGCCCATGCTGATTCTCGCCGCGCTGGCCACACTGACCGCCGGTTTCTTCGGCGGATCGGGAGGCACGGGCACGCGCCTCGTGCTGGCGCTCGCGGTAGTGCTGGCCTACGGATTGTTCTGGGTGGCGCTGGCCATCGCCGTGAATGCGGTCGCCCGCAGCGCCGCCAGCGCCGCCACCTCGCTGGGCGCCGCCTGGGTGTTGCTGGTCCTCGTGGCGCCGACGTTGTTGAACGTGGCCGTCGAGACGCTTTATCCCACGCCGTCGCGACCGGAACTCGTGGCGGCGGGGCGCAAGGCCTCGGGCGAAGCGGAGAAGCGCGGCGGTGAATTGCTCAACTCTTTTTACCGCGACCACCCGGAACTGGCCCCGCCCGGACAGCAGGCCGATTTCGCGGCGCAACATCTGACCGTGCAGACCGAAGTGGGCCGCGCCGTCGAGCCGGTGCGGCAGAAGTTCGACGAACAACTCGCGCGACAGCAGACGGCGGTGGGGCAATGGCGTTTCCTTTCGCCCGCCATCGCCATGCACGAGGCGTTGACCGACCTGGCCGGCACCGGTTACTGGCGGCACCGCGCCTTCCGTGAACAGGTGGGCGGGTTGCGGCAGGCCGTGTCCGCTTTTTTCACGCCACGCATTCATAAACGTGAATCGATCACGATGTCCGACTTCGACCAGCTGCCGCGCTTTGAATTCCGCGAGGAGCCCGCTGGCGTCTGGATGGGCCGGGTGCTGGCCAGCCTGGCCGGGATGCTCGCCCTGGCCGGCGCGCTGGGCGTGTGGGCGTGGCGGAGCTTGCGTCCCGGGCGGCTTGGCCTGTTGAGCGCATGAAGGGGACTTCTCAACCATGGACATCGAAAACACCACATCAACCGCTCCAGCCCGGCCGCATTTCATCCGGCGGCTCTACAACTGGACCATCGGCTGGGCTGATCGGCCCGGTGGAGCATGGGCCTTGTTCGGAATCGCGTTCGTCGAGTCCTCGTTTTTTTCCATTCCGCCGGACGTGCTGTTGCTGGCGCTGTGTGTGGGCGCGCCGAGGAAATCGTTCCGGTTTGCGCTCATCTGCGCGGCGGGTTCGGTGTTGGGCGGCATGTTTGGCTACTTCATTGGCTACGCGGCCTGGCACGCGGTCAAGGGACTGTTCATCCCTTACGTGTTTTCGCAGGCGCTGTTCGACAAGGTGCAGGTGCTCTATCAGGGCAACGCGTTTCTCGCCGTGTTGACCGCGGCCTTCACGCCGATTCCCTACAAGGTCTTCACCATCGCCGCCGGCGTGTTTGAGGTGAATTTCTGGACGCTGGTGAGCGCGTCCATCGTGGGTCGTTCGGCGCGGTTTTTCATGGTGGCCGGGACAATTTTCTTCTTCGGCGCGCAGGTGAAGGCGCTGATCGAAAAGTATTTCGACTGGTTCGCCTGGGCCTTGCTGGCGCTGGGCATCGCCGGATTCATAGCCATCAAATACCTGTGATGAACTCGAAATCCGAAGTTCGAAATCCGAGGGCTGAAAGAAATCCGAAGGTCGAAGCCCGAATCACCTCGGTCCAGAGGCGGGTGGCTTCGCACTTTGCTTCCCAGGAAACTCGCGCGCCTTTGGGCATTCGGATTTCGGCCTTCTTTCGGATTTCGGTCATTCGGACTTCGGAGTTCGGGATGAAACCTCCACACGTAGCGCAGGTTTCCAACCTGCCGTGTCGCCGGCTTCCAGCCGGCAAAGCGTCGAGCCTGTCCGGCATGTCGCCTGGGCGCGGCGCGCTCCGCTCCGCGCTGGTCTCGTGCTTCCTTCTCGGCGCCGCCACCGCGCCCGCCGCCGACTGGCCGCGCTGGCGCGGACCGGATCTGAACGGCGTTTCCGCTGAAACCAACTGGTTCCGCCCCTGGTCCACCGACGGCCCGCGCGTCCTCTGGCGGGCCAGCGTCGGCGTCGGTTTCGCCACCGTCTCCGTCAGCCAGGGCCGACTCTACACCCTCGGCAACTCCAACGACGTGGACACCGTGTTCTGTCTCGACGCCGCCACGGGCCGGGAGCGGTGGCGTCATTCCTATCCGTGCGCCCTGGACGCCCGCTACTACGAAGGCGGCCCCGGTGCGACGCCCACGGTGGAGGGCGAGGCCGTCTATTCCCTGAGCAAGAAGGGGCATCTCTTCCGGCTCGACGCCGCCACGGGCCGGAGCGTCTGGGCCAGAAACCTCACCAACGAACTGGACCTCAAACTGCCCGAATGGAGCCTGGCCGGCTCGCCGCTGGTCGAAGGCGACTTGCTCATCCTCAACGCCGGCGGCGCCGGCATCGCAGTGGACAAGCACAGCGGAAGGATCGTTTGGTCTTCCGGCCCCGGTCCCGGCGGCTACGCCACGCCCGTGCCTTTCGAGCATGAGGGCCGCCGGGCCATCGCCATTTTCAGCGCCAAGGCCCTGGTCGCGGTCGAGCCGCGCAGCGGGCGCGAATGGTGGCGGCACCCGTGGGAATCCGGCCGCGACGTGAACGCCGCCGACCCGATCATCGCGGGCGACAAGCTTTTCATTTCCTCCGCCAGCGGCTGCGTGCTCTTGCAGTTGCGCGACGGCCCGCCCACGGTTGTCTGGGCTCACACCAACTTGATGCAAAATTATTTCAACCCCTCGGTGCTGCTGGACGGCCACCTTTACGGCATTGACGGCACCACGCACCGGCCCACCACACTCACCTGCCTGGACTGGGCCACGGGCCAGCGGCGCTGGAGCGAGCCGGGGTTCGGCAGCGGCGGCCTCATGGCGGCGGACGGGCGGCTCATCGTGTTCGACAAAGGCGAGTTGAGCCTTGTCCGGGCCGCGCCGGAGGCCTTTCATCTGCTGGCCCGCGCCCAGGTGCTCGGCGGCAAATGCTGGACCGCGCCGGTGTTGAGCCACGGGCGCATTTATGTTCGCAACGCCACCGGGGATCTGACGTGCGTCGCGGTCGGCGGCGGCACTGCGCAAACGCCATGACCAACACCGATCTTCCCTCACGCCCCTGGAGCCAGCGCGCGCTCGACGGCATCGAATGGGCCGGCAACAAACTCCCTGACCCGGCGGTTCTCTTCCTCCTGGCGCTGGTGTTGACGTGGGTGCTCTCGGCGGCGCTCGCGCCGGTGCAGTTCACCGAGATTGATCCGCGCACCGTGGTCCGCGCCGCCGCCGGCAACATCACCGCCAGCTCGGCCATCCAGGTGAAGAACCAGTTGAGCGGCGCGGCGCTGACGCAATTCCTGTCGCGCATGGTGAAGACGTTCACTGAGTTCCCGCCGCTGGGCGTGGTGCTGGTGGCGATGCTCGGCGTGGGCGTGGCGGAGCACACCGGATTCATCAGCGCGCTGCTCAAGGGTCTGCTCGCGCTGACGCCGCGCCGGCTGCTCACGCCTGCGCTCCTGCTGGTGGCGGTCATGAGCCACTCGGCGGGCGACGTGGGTTACGTGCTCGTGATTCCGCTGGGCGCGATCATTTTCATGACGGCGGGGCGGCATCCATTGGCGGGCATCGCGGCGGCGTTCGCGGGAGTGTCGGGCGGGTTCAGCGCCACGTTTCTGCCGTCGAGTCTGGATCCGCTTTTGCAAGGCTTCACGCAATCGGCGGCGCAGATCATCGCACCCGGCCGCCTGGTCAATCCACTCTGCAACTGGTATTTCATGAGCGCCTCCTGCCTCATCATCGTCGGCGTGGGCTGGGTGCTGACCGATTGGGTGGTCGAACCGCGCCTGCGCCGCCTGGCCGTGGATGGCAAACCCGAAGATCAGACCACGCTCGGCGCTTTGTCCGCCGCCGAGCGCCGCGGTTTGTGGATGGGTCTGGGCACGATGGCCCTCGGTATCATCTTGCTGGTGCTCGCGGCGTCTTCGGGGACATCCCCCCTGCGCGCCCGCGATGGTTCGCTCACGGCCCACGGATCGCCGCTCATGGATTCGATTGTGCCGTTAATCTTCGTCCTCTTCCTGCTGCCGGCGGTGGCGTTCGGTTACGCGGCAGGCACGGTGAAAAACCATCGCGACGTGATCAAGGGAATGACCAAGTCCATGGGTTCGGTGAGCTACTACCTGGTGATGGCGTTTGCGGCGGCGCAATTCACCTACGTCTTTCGCGAGTCGAACCTCGGCGCGCTGCTGGCGGTGGAAGGCGCGAGTTTTCTCAAGGGCCTCGGCCTGCCGGGTCAGGTGACGATCGTGGGTGTCATCCTGCTCAGCGCGACCGTGAACCTGCTCATCGGCTCGGCCTCGGCGAAGTGGGCACTGCTCGGGCCCATCTTCGTGCCCATGCTGATGCAACTGGGGCTCTCGCCCGAACTGACCCAGGCCGCCTATCGCATCGGTGACTCGAGCACGAACATCGTCACGCCGCTGCTGCCCTACTTCCCGCTCATCGTGGTCTATTGCCAGCGCTACGTGAAGAACACCGGCATCGGCACGCTCGTGGCGACGATGCTGCCGTACTCGGTGGTGTTCCTCCTGACGTGGACGGTGCTGCTGCTGATTTACTGGGGGCTGGGCCTGCCGCTGGGACTGCAAGCGACTTACACGCATCCGTGATATGAAAAAAATCTGGAATCAATTCTCACTCCGCACTCTCGTAGCGCAGGTTTCCAACCTGCTGTGTCGCCGATTTCCAATCGGCAGGGCGTCGGGATTTTCCGGCGTGCCGCGAGTAGGCAGCGCGTGCGGATTGGAAATCCGCGATACGGCAGACTGGAAGTCTGCGCTACGGGGCGGGCTGGCCCTCCACATCGTAGCGCAGGTTTCCAACCTGCTGTATCGCCGGCTTCCAGCCGGCGGGGCGTCGAGATCGTCGGGCGCGTTGGCAGCGCGTGGCGTCTGCGGATTGGAAATCCGCGATACAGCAGACTGGAAGTCTGCGCTACGGGGCCGCGCCGTTGCATCCGCGCTCTGCGTTCTTGCCCTCGCCCTGCTCACCGGCTGCGCCACGGGCGACGGCCCGTCACGCGCCACCCACGCCGCCCTGCGCGACGCGCTCCTGCTGCGCGCCTCGTTCGATGGCGGAGTGGACGCCGACTTCGCCGCCGGCGACGCGACGCTTTACACCGCACCGACTGGCAATCGCAAGCAAGCCCGGCCCGGTTTGCCCGACGGCGAACTGGTCGTGCTCGCGCGCAGCGAGGGCCGCCACGGCGACGCGCTGCGGTTCACGAAGAAGATGAAACCGGTGGTGTTCTTTCGCGGGGAGAAAAATCTCGGCTACGCCACCAACGGCTGGAGCGGCGCGGTTTCCCTCTGGCTCAAGCTCGACCCGGACCGGGACCTTGAGCCTGGCTATTGCGACCCGTTGCAATTCGTCGCGCAACACTGGGAGCAGGGCAACATGTTCATCGAGTTCAGCAAGGACCACACGCCGCGCCATTTCCGCTACGCCATCCTGCCGGTGAAGAAGTTGTGGAACCCGCAGAATCGGGGCTGGGAGGACATCCCGGAGACGGAGCGCCCGATGGTGCCGGTGCATCGTCCGCCCTTTGCGCGCGAGCGCTGGACGCACGTCGTCTTCTGCTTCGGCAACCTCAACACCGGCGCGAAGGACGGCTGGGGCAGGCTGTATCTCGACGGCGAACCGCAGGGCCAATTCACCGGCTGGATGGGCACGTTCAACTGGGACGTGACGCAAAGCGCGCTGACGCTCGGCTTGAACTACGTGGGGCTGCTTGATGACCTCGCCGTCTTCAACCGGCCGCTGACGGATGGCGAAGTGAAGGCCATCCATCAGTCGCCGACCGGGATGCGCGGGGTGGTGAAGTGAAGCCCCTCTGTCCTGATCCAGATGCGGCGCTGCCGGGCATCGGTCCCTTCAACTCCGCGCTTTTACCGTGACACAACAAATCTGGCTTTGGATTGGTTTCAGCATCTTCGTCCTGGCGATGCTCGCCCTGGACCTCGGCGTGTTTCATCGCAAGTCGCACACCGTCGGCATGAAGGAGGCACTGACGTGGAGCGGCGTCTGGATTGCCCTGGCGCTGATCTTCAACGCCGGCATCTGGTACTGGCACGGCACCACCAAGGGGCTGACCTTCCTCACCGGCTACGTCGTGGAACTGTCGTTGAGCGTGGACAACCTGTTCGTGTTCCTCCTCATCTTCGCCTACTTCAAAGTACCCGCGCAGTATCAGCACAAGGTTTTGTTCTGGGGCATCCTCGGCGCGCTCGTCATGCGCGCGGTGTTCATCGGCGCGGGCATTGCGCTGATTCAGAAGTTCCACTGGATCATCTACGTCTTCGGCGCGGTCCTCGTCATCAGCGGCCTCAAGATGGCCTTCGAGAAGGACAAGGAAGTCCACCCGGAGAAGAATCCCGTCCTCAAACTCTTCCGCCGCTTTATGCCGGTGACAGGGGAGTATCACGGCGGTGATTTTTTTGTGAAGCGGGAGAAGCTGTGGCTGGCCACGCCGCTATTCATCGTGCTGCTGATGCTGGAGACGACCGACCTCGTGTTCGCCGTGGACTCCGTGCCCGCCGTGCTGGCCATCACCACCGACCCGTTCATCGTCTATACCTCGAACGTGTTCGCCATCCTGGGCCTGCGCTCGATGTTTTTCGCGCTGGCGGGCGTGATGAAGCTCTTTCACTACCTGCACTACGGGCTGGCGGCGGTGCTGGTGTTCGTCGGCGGCAAGATGCTGCTGGCTGGCTTCTACAAAATCCCGACGCTGGCCTCGCTGCTGGTCATCATCGGGCTGCTGGCCGTGGCGGTGGTGGCGTCGCTGCTCCACGCCGCGCGCCGCACCACGCCGGCAGGAGCGTCGAAGACAGGGGCACAGTGACAATGAACACACGCATGACCATCCTCCTATGAACGATCCTAAGATCACGAAATCCAAACATGCCCTCAGCGGCCTGATTTTTTTAAGCCGCTGGCTGCAAGCGCCTCTCTACTTCGGCCTCATCGTGGCGCAGGGCGTCTATGTTTACCACTTCATCATCGAGTTGTGGCACCTGGTGCAACGGGTGACCACGCTCAAGGAGAGCGAAATCATGCTCATGGTGCTGGGCCTGATTGACGTGGTCATGATTGCGAACCTGCTCATCATGGTCATCGTGGGCGGTTACGAGACCTTTGTGTCGCGACTGCATCTGAAAGGCCACCCGGACGAACCGGAATGGCTTTCGCACGTCAACGCCGGCGTGCTCAAGGTCAAGCTGGCCACGGCCCTCATCGGCATTTCCTCCATCCACCTGCTCAAGACGTTTATTGATACGGAGAACATCTCCGAAAAAACCATGCGCTGGCAGGTGATCATCCACATGACCTTTGTGCTCTCCGCGGTCATCCTCGCCTGGATTGATCGGTTGACCCATCAACCGGCCAGGAAGGAACCAACCCATGTTTGACCGCATCCAGGAAGCAGGAAGGGCTTCCACATCTCATGCAACGACTCATTGAAGGCGTTCACCGTTTCCAGCAAGAGCGGTTCGGACAATACCGGGAGCTCTTCCAAAAACTGTCAACCAAGGGCCAGCGTCCGCATACTCTGTTCATCACCTGCTCGGATTCGCGCGTGCTGGCCGAGTTGATCACCCAAAGCCGGCCGGGCGATTTGTTCGTGGTGAAAAACGTCGGCAACATCGTGCCGCCCGCCACGGTGAGCGGCGACACGAACTCCACCGCCGCAGCCATCGAGTTCGCCGTGCAGGTGCTGAAGGTGAGCGACATCGTCGTCTGCGGCCATTCCCAATGCGGGGCGGTGGCGGCGCTGATGGCTGGCGGCGTCAGCCGGGAAACCATGCCGCAACTTTCCCGCTGGCTCGACCTGGCCTTGCCCGTGCGGCGCGTGATCGAAAAGGAATACCCGCATCTGACCGGCGAGGCCGAACGCCTGCGCGCCGCCGAGGAGGAGAACACGCTCTTCGCGCTGGAAAACCTCCAGACCCATCCGTGCGTGCAAGCCCGGCTGGCGGACGGCTCGCTGCATGTGCATGCCTGGTTCTTCAAAATCGCCACCGCCGAACTGTTTGCCTACGACCCGGCGAGCAAACAATTCGAGCCGCTGGCCGGCGTCAGCCCGCCCAAACCGTGACCGACGCCCGGCAACCGCGAAAAGTGAAACCTTGAAAGCGAAAGCCGGCCGGAAAATCGAAAGGAGCAATGCAGCTCCGAAAGACGACTCATCCATCTACGCCCTGATGCGCCGCCAATCTCCCGGATTGCCCCAGCCCTGCTACCGTGATATTTCTTCCCCGTGCAGCGGATTAAGACAGTCGTGGCGGTGCTGCTGGCGCTCATTTGGTTGCCGGCGGTTTCGTGCTGCCTGATTGACGCGTCGGGGCTGCTCGGCAAGCAGGATTGCTGCTCGAAGGAGCATTCGCATCCCGCTTCAAGCCCTGGCAATTGCGACCAGCCCTGCGGCGCGCTGGCATCTGCCTCCTATCTTCCGCAGCCAAGTCAGTTGTTCGGCATCGCACCAATCGGCGTGCCGCTGTTCGACTCCGTTTTCCCGCTGATTGAGATTCACCGGTCCGCTTGCGTTGGCCGCGAACTGCCTGCGACTGCGCCGCCGGAGCTTGCGGGTCACTGGCAGTTTTCCTTCCGCACGGCGCTCTCGCCGCGCGCTCCTTCCGTCGCTTCGTAATCAGTCCCGCTTGGGGCTGCCCCTTCTGGCGCGGTGCGCGAACGCATCGCGGGTTGTTTCCCTGTCGGTGTGAAACGGTGAAGTCAATTTGTGTTTATGAAGCGAAATCATTTTTGTGTCGGGAGTGTGCTGCTGGCGGCGCTGGCGCTGGCAGGCTGCCAGCCGAAGTTCGGCGAATCGGCGGCGGGCGAGGAATCGGTCGAGATCGGTCCGAAATACACCGCGAAGAATGGATTGCTCGTGCCGTCGGAAACACGGCTGTCACTCGGATTGAAGATTGTCGGGGTCACGGAACAGAAAGTTCCGGCGACACTCGCCGTTCAACTGCGGGTATATCAGACCGGCAAGGAATCCATTTTCGCCAGCGCCACGGTTACGCCGGAGGAAGCGAAGTCGTTGAAGCGCGGGCAGGTAGTTCACGCCCGCTCGAACGACGCGAATCTCACCGGCAGCGTGACGAGTGTGAACGACCAGTTGCAAAAGGCCACGGGCATGGCCGAAGTGCTGGTTGAGTTTGGCAACCCATCCGGTGCTGCCATCGGCGGCGTGTTTTTGCCGGCG
Organism: Pedosphaera sp.; assembly: GCA_009695285.1. Classification (GTDB taxonomy): domain Bacteria; phylum Verrucomicrobiota; class Verrucomicrobiia; order Limisphaerales; family SIBH01; genus SIBH01. The sequence goes on along the minus strand of SIBH01000037.1, from coordinate 4,135 downwards.
AGCATTGACCTCCCATCCGCAGCCACGGCCGTCGCCATTCCGCGCGCGGCGTTGCTGGAGTGCAGCGACGGACCTTCAGTTTACACCGTGAGCGGCGAGCATCTGGTTCGCACGCCGGTCAAGGTGGGCGCATCCAACGCCGAGTTCGTGGAGATCAAGGACGGCCTTTACGCGGGCGACCAGGTGGTATTGCAGCCGGTGATGTCGCTCTGGATGACGGAACTCGCGGCGGTCAAGGGCGGGCAGGCGTGTTGCGTGATGCCCGCGAAGGGGAAATAGCCGCATGGTTCTTAAAATCATCGAAGCTTCGCTCCGCCAACGTGCGCTCGTGCTGCTGGCCACGCTTGTTCTCATCGGTGTGGGCGTGTGGTCGGCGTTGCGGCTGCCGATTGACGCCGTGCCGGACATCACGAATCCGCAGGTGCTTGTCAACACCGCCGTGCCAGCGCTCGCGCCGGAAGAAATCGAGAAGCTGGTTACGCTTCCGCTCGAAAGCCAGATGGCGGGTCTGCCGGGCATGATGGAACTGCGCTCGCTCTCGAAGTTCGGCCTTTCGCAAATCCGCATGACGTTCGAGGACGACGTGGACCTCTATCGCACGCGGCAACTCGTGAGCGAGCGGTTGCTGGTCGCGGCGGAAAAGTTGCCCGCCGGTTTGCAGCCGAGGCTCGCGCCCATCAGCACCGCGCTCGGAGAGATTTTCTACTATTCGGTCGAGTTCACGACCGACACGACGAACAAGCCACCCACGCGCTACGAGCAATTGCAATCGCTCAAGCAGATTCAGGAATACGTCATCAGCCCATTGCTTCGCGCCACACCGGGTGTCGCCGAGGTGAACACGAGCGGCGGGTACGAGCGGCAAATCGTCGTCATGCCCGACCCGGCGCGGCTCGCCAGTGTGGGCCTGCGCCTGGAAGAACTGGCACACGCGATCAGCGAGAACACCGAGAACGTCGGCGGCGGCTTGGTGGAAATCGGCGGCGAACAAATCGTCATCCGCGCCAACAGCCGCGTGAACACGACGGAGGAGATTGCGCAGCTTCCGCTCAAGTTTGCTGGCTCGGCGCAACCGTTGCTCGTGCAGGACGTGGCGCAAGTCGGCATCGGTTCGGGCTATCGCACCGGCGCGGCCACGGTGAACGGCGAAGAAGGCGTGGTCGGCGGCGCGCTGATGCTGGCGGGCGGCAACAGTCGCATCGTGGCGCGCGACGTGGCGGCCAAGCTCGCGAAGATTCAGGAGAAACTGCCGCCCGGCGTTGAAGTGCGCCCGCTCTACAATCGCTCCGACCTGGTGAACCGCACGTTGCACACGGTCGAGACGAACTTGTTCGAGGGCGCGCTGCTCGTCGTGGTCGTGTTGTTTGCGTTGCTCGGCAATCTGCGCGCCGCGTTCATTGTCGCGCTGGCGATTCCGCTCTCCATGCTGTTCGCGCTGACCGGCATGGTCGAGAGCCGCGTGTCGGGCAACTTGATGAGTCTCGGCGCGATTGATTTCGGCCTCATCATTGATGGCGCGGTCGTGATGGTGGAGAACATCATCCGCCATCTCGCGCACAAGCAGAAGGAGCTTGGCCGGGAACTCACCGCCGCCGAACGCTTCGACGAAGTGCGCTACTCCGCGAAGGAAGTTGCCAGCCCGATGTTCTTCGGCGTGCTCATCATCACGGTCGTCTATGTGCCGATACTCGCGCTGACCGGCATCGAGGGGAAAATGTTCCGCCCGATGGCGCTCACCGTCATCTTCGCGCTTGTCGGTTCGCTCGTGCTGGCGCTCACGCTCATGCCGGTGCTGTGCGCGATGCTCGTGAGAGTGCGCCTGCCGGCCCGTAGCGCAGATTTCCAATCTGCCGTAACGCCGACTTCCAGTCGGCAGGGCGCCGCCCCGCACGAGGACGTCCCGAACAGCCGGAGCGCCAGCGGGCTGGAAGCCCGCGATACAGCAGATTGGAAATCTGCGCTACAACGTGCTGAAGGCGACAACTGGCTCGTGCGATTCTTCAAGGCGCTTTACACGCCGCTGCTCGCATGGGCGCTGCGGTTCAAGCTGGTCGTCGTGGCCGCGTCCGTCGTGTTGTTCGGCTCGTCGCTGTTCGTCTTCACGCGGCTGGGCGCGGAGTTCATTCCGCAACTCGACGAAGGCACGATGCTCCTTCAGTTCATTCGCAGCAGCAGTGCCGGGCTGGGTGCGTCCACGGACTTGCAGCAAAAATCCGAAAAGCTGTTGCTGGAGAAGTTCCCGGAGATTGAGCGGATGTTCGGCTTGATCGGCACAGCCGAAATCGCGGTTGACCCGATGGGAGCGAATCTGTGCGATACCTACGTCGAACTCAGACCGCGCAACGAATGGCGCAAGATTGACGGACGGCCCGCGACCAAGGAGCAACTCATTGACCTGATGCGCCGCGAACTCGCCGTCCACGCACCGGGCCAGACCTACCTGTTCACGCAGCCGATTCAGATGCGTTTCAACGAAATGATGGCCGGTGTTCGCGCTGACATTGCGGTGAAAGTCTACGGCGACGATTTCAAGCAACTCGAACGGCTCTCCACTGAGATTCGCGACCTTCTGCGCAAAATCCCCGGCAGCGGCGACGTGGAGTTCGACGCGTTCGGACGCTCGCCCTTGCTGGAAATCAAACCTGACCGCGACGCGCTGCGCCGATTCAACATGCAGGCGGGCAACCTCAATCACGCCATCGCCACGGCGCTCGCGGGCGAGGAAGTCGGCTCGGTCATCGACGGCAACCGGCGTTTCCCCATCGTGGTGCGCCTCGCCGAAGACGCGCGTCGCAGCGTGGACACCATGAAGCGCCTGCCCGTGCGAACCGAAGCGGGCGGTTTGCTCACGCTCGGCCAGGTGGCCAAGTTTCAAATGGTCGAGCAGGTCGGCGCAGTCACCCGCGAATCCGGCCAGCGGCGCGGCGCGATTCTGGTGAACCTCCGCGGCCGCGATGTGGAGGGATACGTGAAAGAAGCGCTCGCCCGCATCAAAGCCGAAGTGAAGTTTCCGCCCGGCTACCACTACGAATTCGGCGGGCAGTTCGAGAACCTGCAAAAGGCTCGGGCGCGCCTCGCACTCATCGTGCCGATGGCGCTGGTGTTCATCTTCATTCTAATCTTCCTGAGCTTCGGCAGCTTTCGGCAGGCGGCGCTCGTCTTCGTCTGCGTGCCGCTCGCTGTGACCGGCGGCGTGTTCGCACTGTGGGCGCGCGACATGCCGTTCACCATCAGCGCGGCCGTTGGCTTCATCGCGCTGTCCGGCATCGCCGTGCTGAACGGCATCATGCTCATCAGCTTCATCAACCAGTTGCGCCGCGAAGGCCGCAGCGTGCGCGACGCCGTGGTCGAAGGCACGCTCACCCGGCTGCGCCCCAAGCTGATGACCGCCCTCGTCGCCAGCTTCGGCTTCGTCCCGATGGCGATTGCGACCGGCGCAGGCGCGGAGGTGCAACGTCCGTTGGCGACCGTCGTCATCGGCGGCATCATCACCTCGACTTTCCTCACCCTCGTTTTGCTGCCCGTGCTCTACGAGTGGATCGAGCGAAACCGCCCGGCGTTTGCCGACGCGGAACTTCAAACCAACAAACGGGAAACGAAAACAAACACATGAAGACATCACTGAAGCTCATCACCCTCGCGGGCGTGCTTTGCGCCGGACTGCTCACGCTGAACGCGGCCGACAAGAAACACCTGGGCGGGCCAAAAGGCGGACGCCTGCTCGAAAAGACCGAACCGAAAGCCGAGTTCTTTTTGGCGAAGGACCGCACCGTAACCATCACATTTTACGACGCAGCATTGAAGCCGGTCGCCGCCACCGCGCAGACCGTGACCGTCATCGCCGATGCGAAGGACGGCAAGGCGACGCTGGAGTTTGAAAAGAAAGGCGACGTGCTCGTGAGCAAAACCAAACTGCCCGAAGGCGACGGCTACAACGTGGTGGTACAATTCAAGCAAACCGACGACGCCAAACCACAGAACTTCCGCTGTAACCGTTCACGGATAAGGCAGCGGCCTCCTAAAACTTTCTTGATTTTTTGCTGGCGTCTCTTCGTTCCCTGACTCACGATCCGGGTCGATGGAACTGGTCATTCGCAATCGGAGGCTCACGGAGAGGGATTTGACCGCGATCCGA
>SIBH01000036.1 GCA_009695285.1 Pedosphaera sp. | reverse complement strand
GTCGGCGTGATGTTCTCCAACTCGTCATTGGCTGATTGCCAGTCGCCAAGCTCCAGCCAGCCCTCGGCGGCGTTCAGCAGGCGGGAATCTGGAAAGGGCAGACTCACCGCCGATACGCCTCGGCGTGCCAGCCGATGGAACGGTTCCGCGCACCGCCGGATGGATTACTTAATTGATGCCGGAGAAGCCACGGCCACGGCGGTTTTCTCCGCAATCTTCGCTGGCGGCGGTGGCAGCACAGCGGCGCGGGCGTTTTCGACGAGCCGGTTGGGAAACAGGCCGAGGAACAACATGCCGGCGATGCAGGCGTAGAGGCAGATTCTGGCCGGCAGCGAGACTTCAATCGGCGAAAGATCCGCCGGGTCTTTCGACCAGTAGATCGCCCGGATGACGCCGAAATAATACCAGAACGAAATGACCACGCCGGCCAGCGCCACCGCCGCGAGCCAATAGTAGGCGTAATAGGATCCCCCCTGTTCCACGACCGATTTGAGGAGGAGAAATTTTCCGAAGAACCCGGCGAGTGGTGGTACGCCCGCCAGCGAGACCATCGCCAGGGTCAGCGTGGCCGCCAGCAAGGGCGAGCGCTGGTTCAATCCGGCCAACCCGCTCACGTCTTCAATGTCCGTTTTGCGGATGATGATCGCGAGCACCGAGAAGGCCGCGAGCACGGTAAAGAGATAGCCGGCCAGATAATACAACACCGCCGTCGAACCGGCGGGGGACATGGCGGCCACGCCGAGCAGGAGATAACCGGCGTGGGCGATGCTCGAATAGCCGAGGAGCCGCTTCAAGTTGCGCTGCGGAATCGCGCAGAGATTGCCGTAGAGAATCGTGACGGCAGCCATGACCATGAGCAGTTTTTCCCAGTGCCAGGTCACGTCCAGCCCCACGGTGTTGAACAGCCGCAGCAGGAGCACGAACCCGGCAGCCTTCGAGCCGACCGCCAGAAATGCCGTGGCCGGCGCGGGCGAGCCTTGATAAACGTCCGGCGCCCAGATTTGAAACGGGAAGGCCGCGATCTTGAAACCCAGCCCGGCCAGCACCAGCAGGAGACCGAGCAGAAAGAGCGGTTGGTCCTTCAGCGCCGCCGATTTTCCAGCCAGCTCCGCGAAGTCCATCGTCCCGCTCGCGCCATAGACGAGCGCGATGCCATAGACCAGAAACGCCGAGGAGAGCGCGCCGAGGATCAGATATTTCACGCCGGCCTCCAGCGAGGCCAGCCGGTTGCGCTGAAAACTGGTCAGCACATAAAACGTCACCGTGATCAGTTCCAGCGAGACGAAGAGCATCGGAAAACTGTTGGCCGAGGCGGCAAACATCATCCCGGCCAGTGCGAACAAAATGAGCGAGTAAAACTCCGAGATGCCCGAAGCGATGCGGTCGGAAAATTCCGCCGCCATCACCAGCACGAGAATGGCGGCGAGCAGAAAGAAGCGTTTGAAGAACAGCGCCAGGCCGTCGAACGCGTAGGCCTGGCCGAAGGCGAAGCCGGTTTCGCCCGTAAGCTTGAAGCTGTAGGCGAGCACCACCACCAGCGCGACCGCCGCGCCATAGCCGAGCAGGCGTTTGCGGGCGGGCGGCGTCCAGAGGTCGAGCAGCAGGAGCGCGATGCCGAGCACCAGCACCGCAATTTCTAAAATCATCAACGCGGCGTTCATCAAAGTATGCGGTTCAAATTCATTGCGCCGGCCGCGCGGCGATTTTTCCCACGGGCGTGGCGGTCGCCGCCTCCACGATGATCTCGGCGCTGGGGTTGATCTTGTCGGTCAGCAGGCGCGGGAAAAATCCGAACACCAGCAGCGCGACCAGCAGCAGCGCGAACGGCAGCTTGCGCCAGAGACTCGTGGCGTCGCGGGTCTCGGCCCACACCGGATCCAGCGGGCCGTGCAGGACGTTCCGCACCGCGCGCAGCATGTAGATCGCGCCGACCACCAGCGCGCCCCAGGCCGCCACGACGACGAACGGTGAAAGAGATTTCCACGCGCCAAACATCACGGCCAGTTCGCCGACAAAATTCGCGAAGCCGGGCAGCCCGCAACCCGCCATCATCGCCATGATCAGCACCGCCCCGATGAACGGCATCCGGCGCAGGAGGCCGCCGAGCTTTTCGATTTCCAGCGTGCCGGTCTGTTCGCGGAGCCAGCCGCTCAAGCCAAACGTCAGCGCCGCCAGCAGTCCGTGCGCGATCATCACCACCACGCAGCCGGTCACGCCGAGCAGGCTCAAGCTGGCGAGGCCGAGAAAACAAAAGCCCATGTGCGCCACGCTGGAATTGCCGATGAGCAGGTTCAAATCTTTTTGGCGCATCGCGACCCAGCCGCAGTAGAGAATGTTGCCAAGGCAGAGCAGCGCGAGGACGTGCATCCATTGTTGCGCGCCCGCCGGCATCAGCGGCAGCGCGATGCGGATTAAACCGTAGAGGCCGAATTTTTTCAGCACACCCGCGTGCAGCATCGCGGTGGCGGCGGGCGCGGAGCCGTAGCCGAGCGGCGCCCAGGTGTGAAACGGCCAGAGCGAAACGAGGATGCCGAAGCCGAACAGGAGCAGCGGAAAAATGAACTGCTGTGACGCGAGAGCCATCGGATGGCCGTTGAAATACCGGGTGATTTCAACAATGTCGAAAGTGCGGCTGCCGGCGGGCATTTGCAGGTAGAGCGCGATCAGGCCGACCAGCGCGAGGAGCGCGCCGATGCTGAGATAGATCGTGATCTGGAAGGTCGCGTAGTTCTTGCGTTCGCCCCGGCCCCAGACGCCGATCATGATGAAGGTCGGCACCAGCGCGAGTTCGTGGAAAAAATAGAAGCAGAACAGGTCGAGCGACGCGAACGCGCCGAGAATGCCGCCGGTCATCACCAGCAGCAGGAGGTAAAATTCCTTCTCGAAGGTTTTGATCTCGCGCGAAACGCAGGCCGCCGCGAAGGCCACGATCGCGCCCATCAGAATCAGGCCCACGTTGATGCCGTCCACGCCGACGTGGTAGCTGATGCCAAGCGAGGCGACCCAGGGAATGATTTGTCCGAACCGGTAGCCGTCCACCGCCGGAGCGGCATCGAACTGGCAGAACATTTTCACCGCCACCAGCAGCGAAGCCAGCGTGGCCAGCAGCGCGACCGAGCGGATGACGAACCGGTAGTTGCGCGGGATGACCAGCACGACCAGCGCGGCCAACAGCGGCCAGCCTAAAATGTAAGTGAGCGGTGACATCTAGTTGTTTGGGAAATTCATGATCCAGTTTTCAGTGTCCCAGCACGAACCACAGCACCAGCACCACGCCGGCTGCGAACAGAAAGGCGTAGGTTTGTAAATTGCCCGTCTGCGCCAGGCGCAGCGCGCGACCGAACAGCTCGGTCGTGCCGTGCGTGCCGCGCACCATCAGCCCGGCGACGATCCAGCGGTCGAACCAGTTCGCCAGCCGCGAAAGCAGTTCGTGCGTAATGGCAATGAGCACGCGGTAAATTTCATCGAAGTAAAACCGGTTCCGCATGGCGCGCGAGAGCAGGCCGAGCTTTTCCGGCAGCGGATCTTGCACCGCCTTCGCGTAGAGCTGCCAGGCCGCGCCGAGACCGACCATCGTGGCGAACAGACCGAACAGCGCGGCCAGCGGCGAGTGGTTGAGCGGCGCGAAAATTTTCTCGTGCCAGGACAGGGCGTGGGCCGTTTCGCCGAAGGCTCCACCGATGAACAGTTCGAGGCCCCAGAAACCGGCCAGCACCGACGGCACCGCGAGCAGGCGCAACGGCCAGACCATGATGCCGGGCGATTCGAGCGCCTGATCGACGGCTTGGTCTTTCACCGGGCCGAGGAAGGCGACGAAGATGAGCCGGAACATATAGAAGGTGGTCAGTGCGGCCACCAGCACGGCGAGAATAAACAGGCCGACGTTGCCGTGAACGGGATCCGCCGCCGCCGCGAGAATGGCGTCCTTGCTGTAGAAGCCGCTGAACGGCGGCACGCCGCAGAGCGCCAGCGTGCCGACAAGAAATGTCCAGAAAGTCACGGGCATTTTCTTTTTCAGACCGCCCATCTTCCAAATGTCCTGCTCGTGGTGCAGCGCGTGGATGACCGAGCCGGCGCCGAGGAAGAGCAGCGCCTTGAAGAAGGCGTGCGTGGTCAGATGGAACATGCCCGCTCCCGGCGCGGCGAGGCCGACGGCCATGACCATGTAGCCGAGTTGTGAAAGGGTGGAGTAAGCGAGGATGCGCTTGATGTCGTTTTGCTGAACGGCGATGAGCGCGGCCAGCAGCGCGGTGAATCCGCCGATCCAACTGATGATGTTGAGCGCGGTGATTCCGTTGAGGAACGCCAGACATTCCGGCCAGGCGGGCGCCGCTTCGTAGAGGAAGAAGACGCGGCAGAGCATGTAAACGCCCGCCGCCACCATCGTCGCCGCGTGGATGAGCGCGCTGACCGGCGTGGGGCCTTCCATCGCGTCCGGGAGCCAGACGTGAAGCGGGAATTGCGCGGACTTGCCCATCGCGCCGCAGAAAATCAGCAGGCCGGCGACGCCCGCCATCGAGCCGAGCGCGGCGGGATGCGCGGCGAGCGTGGTCTTGAGCGCGTCGAATTCCACCGAGCCGAGCGTGGCCCAGATCAAGATGATGCCGAGCAAAAATCCGAAGTCGCCGAGACGATTCGTGATGAAGGCTTTTTTCGCGGCATCGGCGGCGGAGGCTTTTTCGTACCAGAAGCCGATGAGCAAATAACTGGAGACGCCGACCAGTTCCCAGAAGATGAACATCATCACAAAATTGTTCGCCAGCACGATGCCGAGCATGGAGAAGGTGAACAGGCTGAGGCTCGCGAAGTAACGGGAGACGCAGCGGTCCGCCTGCATGTAGCCCCAGGAATAAACGTGAATCGCCCCGCCCACGCCAGTGACGATGAGGAGCATGAGCAGGCTCAAATGATCGAGGCGCAGGCCGATTTCCACTTTTAGATTTCCAATGGCCAGCCAGTTGATGGCAGAAATCGCGTGGGATGTTTCCCGCAGCGTGATGAGCAGGAAGAGGCTCAATAAAAAGGAGGTCGCCACCGCCGCAATGGAGATTTGCGCGCTCAGTTTGCCGTGCCGCTGCGTAAACAGGGTGATGATCGCCGCCGCCGCGAGCGGCAGCAGCAAAACGATCCAAGAATAATCTTCGAGTTTCATCCGGGCTTAAAGCTTCATCGTGGTCAGGTCCTCGACGTGGGCCGAGGCACGTTTGCGGTAGAGCGCGACGATGAGCGCGAGGCCGACGGAGACTTCCGCCGCCGCCACGGTGATGATGAAGAACACCATGACCTGGCCGTCGAGGTTGTTGTTGAAGCGCGAGAAGGCGACGAGCGCGAGATTGGCCGCGTTCAGCATCAGCTCGAGCGACATGTAAATGACGAGGAGGTTGCGCCGCATGATCACGCCCAGCAGCCCGAGGCTGAAGAGCGCCGCGCTCACCAACAAATAATGTTCCAGTCCGACGTTCATAATTTTAACCACGAATGGACACCAATGGACACGAAGCGGAATTCAATTCGTGTGCTTTGGTGTTTATTCGTGGTTGTTTCATTTCAAATCTTTTTTGCTCAATAAAATCACACCCACCATCGCCACGAGCAGGAGGATGGAGACGATTTCAAACGGGAGCAGAAACTGGCCGCTGCTGAACAACGCCGTGCCCAGGGTTTTCGTGTCGCCCTCGAACGCCGGCTTCAATCCCGCTCCGACGCCGGATTCCGCAATCGTTTTCGCCACGATGCCGAACAGTCCGGCGACCGCCGTCAACCCCATCGCCACGCCGAATTTTTTGAAGCGGCGGCGCTCCTCCTCCTTAATGTCCATCAGCATGATGACAAAGAGAAACAGCACCATGACCGCGCCGGCATAGACGAGGATTTGCACGGCGGCGAGGAAGAAGGCGTTGAGCAGCACGAACAACCCCGCCAGCGAGGCGATGGTCAGCACGAGAAACATCGCGCTCGTAACCGGGTTGCGGCTGAACGGATTCACCACGACCAGAAAGCCGAAGAACAAAGTCAACGCCGCGAAAATGTAAAAAAGAATGTCCTGCATGTGAGCGAATCAATCTTTGACCGGAAACATTTCCTGCTCCTTCGCCTCGTCCAGCTTGTGCTCCCACTTTTTGATCTGGTCGTGGTGGACGCCGCCTAGCTCAAGCAGTTTTTCCTTGTTGTATATCATCTCCGCGCGGTTCGTGCCGGTGAGCGAATAGTCTTTCATCAGGAAAATCGCCTCCTCCGGGCAGACTTCCTGGCAGAAGCCGCAGAAGATGCAGCGAAGCATGTTGATCTCGAATTCCAGCGGCATCTTCTCGGCGTTCGCGCGGTCGGCGGTCTGGCCGGCCAGGCCGGGCGGCGTGATCTTGATGGCCTTGGGCGGGCAGACAAATTCGCAAAGCTGGCAGGAAACGCATTTGGTCGCGCCGTCCTGGTCCTTCACGAGGTAGGGCGCACCGCGATAACCTTCGGGCACGGTCCACTTCTGTTCGGGATATTCCATCGTCACGGCCCCGCGCTTGAAGAGCGTGTTGACGAGATGGGTGGCGGTGACTTTCAACCCGCCCGCCAGCGCCGGCAGGTAAAGCCGCTCCCAGAAATTAAGTTTTTCACGTTTGACGATCATGGGGTGGATTTTTTCAGGTGCGTCATTTGTTCAGCAGAAACAGCACGACCGCCGTGGCCAAAATGTTCGCCAGCGCCAGCGGAATGAACCGCCGCCAGCCCAGATCCATCAACTGGTCGTAGCGGAAGCGCGGCAGCATCCAGCGCACCCAGATGAACACCACCATCAGGACCAGCATCTTCGCCACGAAAATCCCGATGTGCGCCAGGCCGGTCAGCCATTGCGCGGATTCGGCCCGCTGGTCGAGACCGAAGAACGGCAGCGTCCACCCGCCGAAAAACAGCGTCACCATCATGGCCGACGAGACGATCATGTTCGCGTATTCGCCCATGAAGAAGAGCGCGAACTTCATCGAGCTGTATTCGGTGTTGTAGCCACCGACGAGTTCGGTCTCGGACTCGGGCAGGTCGAATGGCAGGCGGTTCGTTTCCGCGAAGGCCGCGACGAGAAAGATGACGAACGCAACCGGTTGTTTGAAGACGAGCCAATTCGGGATGAAGCCCAGCGTCGTGCCCGCCTGATACTCGATGACCTTGCTCAGGTTCAAGTCGCCGACGAGCATGAAGACCGACACCACGCTCATGCCCATCGCGATTTCGTATGAAATCATCTGCGCGCTCGAACGGATACCACCGAGGAACGGATACTTGGAATTGCTCGCGTAACCCGCCAGCACAATTCCGTAAACACCCAGCGACACGATGCCGAACGAGTATAGAATGCCGACGTTCAAATCCGCGATGACCATTTTCTGCGCGCCGAGCGTGGAGCCAAACGGAATCACCGCCACGGTAAGAAACGCCGGGATGAGTGTGATGGCCGGGGCGAGCCAGAAATAGATTTTGCGGACGTGATCCGGCGTGAAGTCCTCCTTGAGAAACGATTTCACCCCGTCGGCAATCGGCTGCCAGATGCCGAGGCGCGTAAGAAACGAACCGAGAAACGGAATGCCGCTGAGCAACGGCAGCGCGACGCGATTCGGGCCGACGCGATCCTGAATCCACGCGGAAATTTTGCGCTCGGCTAGCACCGAGTAGGCGACCATCGGCAGCAGCGCGAGGAAGAGCACGGCCAGAACTTTCACCGCGCTCAGAAGCACGAACTGCAAATCGGGGTTGAGATGGTTGAACCAGTCCATGTTGAATTAGATTTGCACGGTCACGCCGGTGTCGCCGATTTTCGCCCACTCTAGGCCGTGAAACGCCGGGACTTCGTGCGCCATCTGGTTGAACAATCCTTCGATGCTCACAAAACCATTATGTCCGGTGACATGGTGAACAAGTTCGTGCAGGAATTCCCATTCGGGCCGCGCGTCGCCCTTCGGCTCGACGGCCTTGATGAACTTCTGGAGCCGGCCCTTCACGTTCACAAAGGTGCCCCGCTTCTCGGCGTGCGCGCAGCCGGGCAGCAGATAATGCGCGAGCCGCGTTGTCGCGTTCGGCAAAATGTCGCTGACGATGAGCGTGTCGAGTCTGCCCAGCAAATCCGGGCCGAACCCGTGCTTCGTCACGTCCTCCCCGAAGACGATGAGCGTTTTAATTTTCCCGGCCTTGATGCCGTCAGCGATCTTCGGCAGGTGGATGCCCATTTCGGTGAAGCAAAGGCCGGTGAGCCGCGCGCCGGTGCTGTTGGGATTTCGATCTGCGCTGACCAGCAGCTTGTCGGCCTCGCCCTCGCGCGGAACAGAGTCGGTCAACGCGCCGAGTTTCTTCGCGAGCTTGCCCAGCAAAAATAATTCTTCGTTCGTCTGCCGCGCTGACCCGACGATGGCGACAGAACCTGCTGGAACTTTTTTAAGCTTCTCAGTTATCTCGCTCAACGCTGCGGTCCACGTCGTCTTGCGTAGGACAGGCGTCGCGCCTGTCTTTGACTTTTCTGAAGAGTGAGACAGGCGCGACGCCTGTCCTACGTCCTGCACCAGCACTTCGGTGAGGCGATCCGCGCGGCCCACCCATTTGTAATTCAAGCGTCCCGCGTCGCACATCCACGGGCCGTTGACCGCGTTGTTTTCGCGGGGTTCGAAACGGTAAATTTTATCTTCGCGCGAGCCGACGGTGAGGTTGCAGCCGGTGCCGCAACTGGTGCACAGGCTCTTGCTCTCCTTGAGAAACCAGACGCGCATCTGGAAACGAAAATCCTTCGAGGTCAGCGCGCCGACCGGGCAGATGTCCACCGTGTTCAGCGTGTAATTGTTGTCGAATGTCGTGCCCGGAAAAGCCGCGATGGAATTGTAGCTGCCGCGATTCACGACGCCGAGCTTGTCGTCGCCCACGATGTCCTTGGTGAAACGGATGCAGCGCGTGCAAAGAATGCAGCGCTCGTCGTCAAGCAGGATGCGGGGGCCGAGATCAACGGCCTTCGGCTTGTGAACCTTCGCCTCGACAAAGCGGCTCGTGGCCTGGCCGTGCTCGACCGAATATTCCTGCAGCTTGCATTCGCCGGCTTGGTCGCAGATCGGGCAGTCGAGCGGATGGTTGATGAGCAGCGATTCGAGAATGCCCTCGCGCATTTGTTTCGTCGCGGGAGAGCTGGGGTAAATTTCCATGCCCGGCGAAATCGGCGTGGCGCAAGCGATGGCGCCGCGCGGCGTCTGCGGTTCGTAGGGCAGAACCTGCTTCGTGATTTTCGGAGTGCCGTCCTCATTGAGTAGCAGCTTGCGATCCGGCCCCATCGCGGGCAGGCCGAATTCGACGAGGCACATGCGGCAGTTGCCCGCGATCGGCAGCTTCGGATGATAGCAATAATGCGGCACTTCCTTCGCGGCGAGCTGGCAGGCCTGGAGCATGGTGGTCGGCTGGAGATTGCCCTGCCAGTCAGGCATCATCTTCGGCACTTCAATCTCGCGGCCGTCCACCTTGATTTTGATTGTATCAACCGGCGGCGGCGCGGGTTTAGTTTCAGTTGTGGCGGCGGTGGACATGGTCAGATTTTTCCGGCGTGCAAACCGGCAATGGGAGAACTCCTTTGGTGCATCGAGCCGGAGCTCTTGGCCCGCGCCTCGTCGGCCGCACCCTTGGCCTCGAACTCACTCTTGAATTTCGCCACGAAGCTCAACACCGGCCAGGCGCAGGCTTCGCCAAACGCGCAGATGGTGCGGCCTTGGATATTTTTCGCGATGCCCACCAGATAGTCAGCGTCCTGTTTGCGACCGTGGCCGTGCGTGAGGCGGTGCAGCGCCTTGGCCATCCAGAGCGAGCCTTCGCGGCACGGCGTGCATTGGCCGCAGCTTTCGTGCGCGTAAAATTCCGAGAGATTCGCCAGCGCTTCGACCATGTCGGTCGAGTCGTCCATCACGATGATGGCGCTGGAGCCGGACATGGTGCCGGCGGCCTGGAGCGAATCGAAATCGTAGGGCAGATCGAGCAACGCCACGTCCACCTTGGTCATCTGGCCGTCCGGTCCCTTGCGGTTCACTTTGAAAACTTCGCCGGCCTTCAAGATTTTCGAGGACGAACCGCCGGGAATGATCGCCTTGAGCTGCCGGCCATCGCGCAGGCCGCCGCCGAAATTTTCGTGGTGGATGAGTTCGCCGAGCGTGACCTTTCCGACTTCGATCTCGTAATAGCCCGGGCGCTTCACCTGGCCGCTGAGGCTCACGATGCGCGTGCCGGTGTTGTTCGGCGTGCCGAGCTTGGCGTATTCCGCCGAACCCATCGTGACGATGTGGTTCACATGGCAGAGCGTCTCGACGTTGTTGACGATGGTCGGACACATGTAGAGTCCGAGCACCGCCGGAAAGTACGGCGGCTTGATGCGCGGATAGGGACGCTTGCCTTCGAGCGATTCGATGAGGCCGGTCTCCTCGCCGCAAATGTAGGCGCCCGCGCCGCGATGAACGTGCATTTCCACGTCCAAGCCGGTGCCAAGAATGTTTTTGCCGAGAAAACCTTTCGCGCGGGCTTCCTTGAGGGCGCGGTTCAAAATGCGCGCGCCTTCGGGGAATTCACCACGGATGTAGATGTAGGCGAGCTTCACGTCGTTCGCCCAGCAGGAGATGATCATGCCTTCGATCAACTGATGCGGGTCCTTGTGAATGATCTGGCGATCCTTGAACGTGCCCGGCTCGGATTCGTCCGCGTTGCAGATGAGATAAATCGGCTTGCCGCTCTTGCGATCGACGAAGCTCCACTTGAGTCCCGCGCTAAAACCCGCACCGCCGCGACCGCGCAGTCCGGACTTGAGCACCTCGTCGCGGATGACTTCCTGCGGCGACATTTTTTTACCGTCGGCCAGTTCGCGCGGCGCGGTGGCGAGCGCCTTCTTCAAGGCCTCGTAGCCGCCGTGGCGCACGTAGCACTCGAGGTCGTTCGTGTAACCGGGCGAGTCAGCGTGTTTCAGGATGAGGCGATGTTCTTGCGGCATACGGCAGCTTGACTCCCGTTTAAATCTCTTTAATTTCCTCCGCGCACTGCCCGATAGTGTAACGGTAGCACAACAGACTCTGAATCTGTTTGTCATGGTTCAAATCCATGTCGGGCAGCCAATTTTTCATTTCTTCGTTGGTGAGCCGCAACTTCCACAAACCCGGCAGAGTTGGCTTGTTAAGCCGTTTGCGCAGTTGGTAAAACCGCCTTCGGTTCTCCCATCCCCAGCAGCCGGTCAGTCGAACACAATTGTCGTTCATCTCCATGCGTTCCTGCGCAGTCGCTGCCATGCAGCGGGCCTGGAGAATGCGCTCGTCGTCATGCGCGAAGCGACGCATACGCTTCAGTTTCTCGAAAATCTTGGGCCAATGTTTGATCGTGGTTGCTCGCATCATTGGGCCTTCGCTAAAATTTCATCCGCCTTCACATTGCTCACGCCTTCATAAAAATCCTCGTTGCACATCATCACCGGCGCGGTGCCGCAACTGGCTAGGCATTCCACGAACTCCACCGAGAACTTCCCGTCCTTCGATGTTTGCAGGCCGTGCTTGTGCACGTCGAGGCCGAGCTTGCCGCAAAAGTGCGCGTGCAGTTTGTCCGCGCCACCAAGCTGGCAGCTCAACGTGCGGCAGACTTTCATCACGTATCGACCCGCCGGTTCCTGCCGGAACATCGGGTAAAACGTGACCAGCTCGTAAACATTGATCGGCTGGAGATCGAGCTTCTTGGCCGTCCATTCGATGGCCTCTTTCGACACGTAACCAAAATGTTCCTGCAACGCGTGCAGAAACATCAGCGACGCGCTCCGCTTCTGCGGATAGTGCGTCACGAGTTCGTTCAACTCGGCTTCAAGATCGGCTGGTATGGAAAAACTCATCGGTCACATTCTCCCATCACGAAATCAATCGAACCCAGGATGCTCACCACGTCGCTCATCATGTGGCCGGGCAGCAGGTGTGGCAGCACGCCGAGGTTCACGAACGACGGTGCGCGGA
This sequence comes from Pedosphaera sp., assembly GCA_009695285.1. GTDB lineage: Bacteria > Verrucomicrobiota > Verrucomicrobiia > Limisphaerales > SIBH01 > SIBH01. The sequence continues at coordinate 7,791 of SIBH01000036.1, read as the reverse complement.
TTTTCAGGCGATGCGGTGTGCCGCCGCCCTTGCTGTTGATGTAGAAACCGAGTTCGCCCTTCGGATTTTCCCCGCCAAAATAAATTTCACCCGCGGGCGCGTTCACGCCCTGGGTCACGAGCATGAACTGGTGGATCAATTCTTCCATGCTCGTCATCACCTTGTTTTTCGGGGGCAAAACCGTCTTACCGTCGGAAATGTTGACCGGCTCGCCGGACTGGTTGTCCGCGCCGCCGGGCAGCTTGTCCAGACACTGGCGGAGAATGCGCACGCTCTGGCGCATCTCTTCCATGCGAACGAGATAGCGGTCGTAGCAGTCACCGACCGAGCCGATGGGCACGTCGAATTCGAGGTCTTTGTAAACGAGATACGGATGCGCCTTCCGCAAATCGTAATCCACGCCGCTGCCGCGCAGGTTCGGACCGGTCACACCAAAATCAATCGCGTCTTCCTTCGACAGCACGCCGACGTCGCGCGTGCGATCCACGAAAATGCGGTTGCGCGTCAGCAGTTTTTCCGACTCGTCGAAGTTGACGACCACCTCATCAAGAAACTTGCGGCATTGCGCGACCCAACCGGGCGGCAGATCGCGCGACAGCCCGCCGATGCGCGTGTAGCTCGTGGTGAACCGCGCGCCAGTCAAGGCCTCGATCAAATTGTAAATTTTTTCGCGCTCCGTGAACGTGTGCAGAAAAACCGTCAACGCGCCCACGTCCATCGCGAACGCGCCGAGGCCGAGCAGATGCGCCGAGATGCGGGAAAGCTCGCAGCAGATGACACGGATGTATTGGCAGCGCGGCGGCAACTGCTGGTCGATGCCCATGAGCTTCTCGACGGCCAGCGCGTAAACCACGTTGTTGTGCAGCGGCGCGAGGTAATCCAGTCGGTCCGTGTAGGGGATGAACTGGGTGTAGGTCATGTTCTCGGCAATTTTTTCGTCGCCGCGATGCAGATAACCGACATCGGGTATGGCCTTGGTGATGATCTCGCCGTCCATTTCCAAGATGATGCGCAGGACGCCGTGCGTGGACGGATGCGACGGCCCCATGTTCAGCACCATCTTTTCGCCCTGCATGTCCTGCAATTCATCCGACGACACGGCGCGCAGAGCCTCCGCCGCGCGTGCGGCGGGTTCTTTGAATTGAATGTCTTGAACGGTGGACATGTGTTTAAGCAAGCCAGGCAAAGGCGATGACCGATCCGGCCAACGCAAAAATCAAAAATACCAATATGCCAACGCAGCCGCCCTTCTTTGCTGGCGCGGTGAATTTTTCCGGCTGTGCAGCCCGCAATTGCGATTCCATCGCTTCGACCGCGGTTTTCGCATCAGCCAGTCCCGCGCCCGGGATGACCGAACGATACAGCTTGATGGCCTCAATTTTGTTGCCTGCCAAAATCACAGCTTCGATGGACTGCCGGTCCTTGTCGGTGAGTTGGGCCATGTCGTTATGCTTCCGCCGTCCGCACACGCGGCTCGCGGGCCATGGAGTCTCTTCCGCCGGCCAAGGTCACGAACGGCCCGCCTTCGAGCGGCGCGGGTTTGGTAAACGCCACTTCGGGCAGATCCGTCGGCCTGCCGGCGAGCGGGAAATCTTTGCGGAGCGGAAAATATGGATAGCCCTCCCACATCAAAATGCGGCGCAGGTCGGGATGCCCGCGAAAGCGGATGCCCATCATGTCGTAAATTTCCCGCTCGTGCCAGTCGGCGGTGCGCCAGACCTGGGAGATGGTCGGCAGTTCGGATTTTTCCTCGCTTACGTCGGTCTTGAGACGCAAATGGCAGCGATGCACCATCCCGTAAAGCTCATAGACCAGCGTCCAGCGCGGATCGTCACCGTAGTTGTCCACGCTGCTCACATCGACGAGATAATCGAAGCCGAGTTCCTTTTTTGCGAACGCGCAGACTGCGGTGATTTTTTCCGCGTCGGAAATTTGCACGCTGATTTCGCCGCGAAACTCTTTTGGCGCGGACACGAGTTCGCCGAATTGCGCTTGGAGCTTTTGGGCGAGTTCGAGGGCGGTCATGGCAAGGTGAAGGCTAGGCCGCCTGCTGCGGCACGTTCAGCACCGGTTCCTTCGCGATCTTGTTTTGCAGTTTGATGAGCGCATCGAGCAGCGCCTCCGGGCGCGGCGGGCAGCCGGCCACATAGACATCCACCGGGATGATGTTGTCCACGCCCTGCAACACCGCGTAGCTGCGATACATGCCGCCGGTCGAAGCGCACGCGCCCATCGCGATGACCCATTTCGGCTCCGGCATCTGGTCGTAAATGCGGCGGACGGCCAGCGCCATTTTGTAAGTGACCGTGCCGGCCACGATCATCACGTCCGACTGGCGCGGGGAAAAACGCATCACCTCCGAGCCGAAACGCGAAATATCAAACCGGCTTGCGCCCGCCGCCATCAGCTCGATGGCGCAGCAGGCCAGGCCCATTGGCATCGGCCAGATGGAGTTTTTGCGCGCCCAATTGAGCGCGGCATCGACGCGGGTGACGATGACCTCGCCTTCGATTTTCGAGTTGTAGCCGACTTCAGTGCTGGTCTGCATAAGTTGGAGCGGGAGGCTGCGCCCGCACCGTTAAAGGAAGCTAATCACCGGCAAAAACTGGCGCAAGGTGAAATTGTGATTTATTTCACAAGCGGGCCGTGGCGTCGGAAAAAATGCTGCATCCATTCGGACCAGGAACCAAGGAAATCTGACCAAACTTCACTTTGTGGAAATAAACGCTTGTCAACGGGCGGCTCGCTGGTAGCGTCACCGACCTTTGTTATGAAAGCTGACATTCATCCTAAATATCTGGAAGCAGAAATCCGTTGCGCCTGCGGCAACTCGATCAAGACCCGCTCGATCAAATCGAGTATCGTCATCGGCATCTGCAACGCCTGCCACCCCTTCTACACCGGCACGCAAAAATTCGTCGATACCGCCGGCCGCGTGGACAAGTTCCAGCAGCGCATGGCCAAGACCCAGGCCGCCCAGGCCGCCGCCGCCGCCGCCGCGCCGAAGAAAAGATCGAAGTAGTTTCCGCCCACTCATCCGCCCGCAGAGTTCATCACTCCTGCGGGCGGATTCTTTTTTCCGGGCATGGACCTCCAACCGCACATCGAGAAATTCCGCCGCCGCTTCGCCGAAGTCGAGGCCGCGTTGAGCAATCCGAAGGTTTTCGAGCACAACCAGCGCGCCCAGGAATTGTCCCGCGAATACGCCCGACTCAAGGATCTGATCGCCACCGGCGACGCCTGGCTCAAGACCGTGGCCGACCTGGCGGAAAACAGGCCGCTCCTCGCAACCGAACCCGCCGGCTCCGAGTTGGCGCTGATGGCCGCCGAGGAAATCACCCGCCTGACCGCCGCCGAAAAGCGCCTCACCTTCGCCCTCCAATGCGGCGTGCTGCCGCCCGACCCGACGGACTCGCGCAACACGATCATCGAACTCCGCGCCGGCGCGGGCGGTTCTGAATCCGCGCTCTTCGCCGCCGATCTTTACCGGATGTACACCCGTTATGCCGAGACGCAGGGGTGGAAAGTCGAGGCGCTCGATTCCAGCCCGTCGGACCTGGGCGGTTTCCGGGAAGTGATTTTCACCGTGACCGGCACCAATGTTTACAAGCGCCTGAAATACGAGAGCGGCGTGCATCGCGTCCAACGCGTGCCCGCGACCGAGGCGCAGGGCCGCATCCACACCAGCACCGCCACCGTGGCCGTGTTGCCGGAAGCGCAGGAGGTGGATATCGAAATCAAGCCGGACGAAATCGAGATCAACGTCTGCCGGGCCTCCGGCAAAGGCGGCCAGGGCGTGAACACCACCGACTCCGCCGTGCAAATCATCCACAAGCCGACCGGCATGATCGTGCGCTGCGCGGATCAGCGTTCGCAGCAGAAGAACAAAGTGCAGGCCCTGTCCGTGCTGCGTTCGCGCCTCCTCGACCGCAAGATCGCCGAGGAAAACGCGAAGTACGCCGCCGTCCGCAAAGACCAGGTCGGCACCGGCGAGCGCAGTGAAAAAATCCGCACCTACAATTTTCCGCAGAACCGCGTCACCGACCACCGCCTCGAACTGACGATCTACAACCTGGCTAATGTCGTCGAAGGCGAACTGGACGGCCTGATCGAACCGCTCATGGCGCATGATCTCGACGAGAAGCTCAAGGCCCTGCCGCTCTGACCTAATTTTATATGGACATCAAAGGAATCATCTTCGACTGCGACGGAACGCTGGCCGACACCATGCCGCTGCACTGGATTGCGTGGAGCGAAATCGCGCTCCGTCATGGGCTGCATTTCCCCGAAGAACGATTCTACGCCTACGGCGGGGTGCCGACCCGCGACATTTTGAAAATGCTGCGTGATGAGCAGGGCGTGAACATTGATCCGCTCGCCGTGGCGAAAGAAAAAGAGGAAGCCTACTTGAAGCTCATACACCAAGTCGGGCCGATCCACGAAGTCGTGAATGTCGCGCGCGCGCATCACGGGAAAATCCCGCTGGCCGTGGCCTCGGGAGGCGTACAGCCCATCATTGTCGATGTGCTGAAACTGTTGGGCATCCGACATCTGTTCGATGCCGTGGTCACCAGCGAGCACGTTGTCAACCAGAAGCCCGCGCCGGATATTTTTCTGGAAGCCGCGCGGCGCATAGGCGTGGAGCCGCGCTTCTGCCGCGCCTACGAGGACACGGATCTGGGAATGCAGTCCATCCGCGCCGCCGGCATGGAGGCGGTAGATGTGCGCCTGATGCGCCGCAAGGTCCGGTAGAAAACCACCGCCGCCGTCCCTCCGTGGCTTCGGTGTCTTCCATGGTTCCAACTGCCGGAGACGGGACTAATCCGTCCGGTTCACCGGCTTGAAGAACCTCCGGTTGCCGAGCGACTGCCGTCGGTAAAATTCCACGCCCAGCTTCGCGACGTGCAGCGCCCGCGCCACGCCCGGCAGATTTTTTTTTAGCCAGGACGGCTTCGGCGGGGCGGGTTTGTCCTGTCCCTTCTGTTTCCACCAATACTCCTGATAATCGCTCTGCATCGTGGCCGAGGCGAAAATCGGCACGGCCTTCACGCGCCGCGCCTGCACGAGGAGTTGCATCGGGCGGAAGGTGATCAGCTCGACGCGTTCGTGAATCTGGTTCGGGTCGGACACCTCGTACCACTGGCCGTAGGGGCCGAGCGGATGGATGACCATGCGCTCCACTTCAAAGCCGTTCTGCTCGCTGAACACCCGGTAGAACAGCTCCGGGCTGAACTGATAAAAGCCGTGCCCGCATAAATTGTTCGCGCAGGTGTGCATGTAAAAACGCCCGCCCACCTTCGTCATTTCCATGCAGTTTTTCAGCGCGGCGGGAATGTTGAAAACATGCTCGAGCGTGCCCCCGTCGAAAATCGCGTCGAACCGCTCCTTCAACGCATCCGGGACCGGCTGGTTCAGATCCTGAATAACCGACGCGCCCTCGTATTTCGAGGCGTCGAGCGAATCGATTTTTTTCGTGCCGAGGCTGGCAAAAAACGGCTCGGCGAACGTGTTGTCCTTCGCCGCCTGAAGATAAGGCTCCACCGGGAGACCAGCGCCCTCCAGCACTTTCACCAGTTTGGCCGGATACACATTCAACACCAGCCGGCCTAGGGTGAGAATTTCATCGAAGCCGGCGCCGCGTTTGCGCGCGGCCAGCAGAAATTGAACGCAGTTGATATCGAGTCCCATGAATTGTCAGATTGGGGCCGGAAGGCGGCGGGTGAACTGTGGCCCGGCAGTGTTCGATCGGGAGCCGGGGAGCGGTTGCTTTGCCTCGTGGCCAAGCCGGCGCGGTTCCACGCCCTTGTTTCCCGGCGTCTGAGCCGGCCGGTAAAATATCATGGCTTGAATCGTAAGCATCAGGCCATGCCCCATCAATTTATTTTTCAAATGATCTCCGCTCGCCGCCCGGTTTCCGGGGCGCGCCGCGCCGGCCGCGCTGGTTTCCTCAGTTCAAGCTTGCCGGGCCGTGCGAAATTCAGGTGAACTGGCCCCGTTCACCGTGAAACAAATCGCGCAATACCAGGACGGACGCCTCGAACTTCAGGAAGTTCCCCCGCCCACGGCTCCGCCCGGCGGCGTGCTCGTCCGCACCACCCACTCCGTCATCAGCATCGGCACGGAAAAAATGAAGGTCGAGCAGGCCAAAATGAACCTGCTGCAAAAGGCCCGCGCCCGTCCCGACCAGGTCCGTAAAGTCCTCGACACCGCGCGCAATCTCGGCTGGAAGGCCGCACTGGAAAAAGTCCGCAACCGCCTCGAAACCCCCACCCCGCTCGGCTACAGCGCGGCGGGCGTCGTCGCCGCCGTGGACGCGGCGAACACGCGCTTTCGCGTCGGCGACCGCGTGGCCTGCGCCGGCGCGGAGTGCGCGTTCCACGCAGAGCTGATCGCGCTCCCGGATTTGTTGTGCGCGAAAATTCCCGACGAGGTGCCGGGTTGGCAGGCGGCCTACACGACCATCGCGGCCATCGCCCTCCAGGCGGTGCGCCAGACGGAGCCGCAACTCGGCGACCGCGTGCTCGTGATGGGACAGGGACTGGTCGGACTGCTTGTCACCAATCTACTCGCGGCCAACGGCGCGCGGGTGATGGCCGTGGACCTGGCAGAGTCGCGCCGTCCGTTTTGCGAGGCGATGGGCGCGGAGAAGGTTGTGACGCTCGGCGCGCAACATCTCGCCGCCGAAGTGCGCGCCTGGACCGACGGCCACGGCGTGGACTGCGTGGTGCTCGCCACCGCGACCCAGAACAATCAACCGACCGAGCAGGCGATCGAGGCGTTGCGGGATCGCGGGCGCATGGTGGTGGTGGGCAATACGAAAGTGGATTTGCTCTGGAAATACGCCTACGAAAAAGAAATCGACGTGCGTTACTCGCGCAGCTACGGGCCGGGCCGTTACGATCCGGCCTACGAATGGGCGGGCGTGGATTATCCCATCGGTTACGTGCGCTGGACCGAGCAGCGCAACTTCGACGCCTGCCTGCACCTGATGAAAACCGGCGCGCTGAAACTCGCCGCGCTGACCACGCGCCGCGTGCCCTTCACGGACGCGCTGCAAGTGTATCAAGACCTGCTCGCGGAAGGCGCGAAGGACGTGGGCGTGGTGCTCGAATATGCAGGCCATGCGGAACGCGGAACACGGAACGCGGAACAGGCGCCCGCTTGTGTGTCCCCCATTCCGCACTCCGCGTTCCGCGTTCCGCGTTTAGAAACTCCCGCCGCAAGGCTGGACGTGATCGGCGCGGGGAATTTCGCGCGCACGATGCTGCTCCCGCATTTGCAGGGCAAAATCCCGTTCGGCACCGTGGTCAACAACACCGCCCTCAGCGCGAACCACGTCAAAACCAAATTCGGTTTCACGAACGCGGCAACCGATCACGAGCAAATTTTCGGAGCGCCTGAATCCGCCCCTACCGCGGTGCTGATCGCCACGCGCCACCATCTGCACGCACCGCTCGTGCAGGCCGCGCTCGCCGCCAATCGCCACGTCTTCGTCGAGAAACCGCTTTGCCTGACGCGCGCCGAACTCGCGGAAATTGACGGCGCGCTCGCGAACAGTTCCGGCTCGGTGCAGGTGGGTTTCAACCGACGGTTCGCGCCGGCCAGCGTGGAGTTGAAGAAAGCTTTGGCGTCCAGCGCCGGGCCGAAGTCCTGCACGTTTCGAGTCGCGGCCGGCAAACTCGATCCGTCGCACTGGTATGCGAATTACGCCGAGAGCGGCGGGCGCGTGCTTGGCGAGGCATGCCATTTCCTTGATTACTTTTGCTTCCTCTTCGGCACGGCCCCGGTGCG
>SIBH01000035.1 GCA_009695285.1 Pedosphaera sp. | reverse complement strand
GTCGTTCTCGTTCCGGTGCTCTCCACCCCGCCTCGCGGCGACGCAGTTCCGGTTCGATACCGCACGGCTCTTCACCGCACAGGAGCGGACTTCCACCGCTCTGTCTTCCCGCCTTCTCAGGCGCACGAGCGCCGGCATCTTTGCCGGCGCGAGGTCGTGGGGCGAGTAACAGGTTAGTGGAAGGGTTCGGAAAGCTCACGCCCGTCGCAATCCCCGGGCCTTAAGCCGGTCGCAGACCGGCGCTCCGCAAGGAAACTGCCCTCACCCGCTTTTAATCACACCCGGGAATACGAGCGCCTGAAACTTTGGCTTTGCAGAGGCCATGCCAATGTCTAGCCTCGTGAACGTGAATTGGCTCAAGTCAATCGTGACCCTGCTGATGGTGGCCGTCTGGCTGCCAGCGTCATCGCACGCGCTGCTTCAACACGCAGGATTCATTCATCAAGTCCACGCGCACGACGACCACGCGGAGGACAGTCACGACGCTGATTCCTCCGGTTCACATGAGCACGACGCGGACAACCATGCCGCAGCGGACGGGTTGTGTCTCGCGTCCGCTGGCAAAGTCCAGGTGCCGACGCCGAACTTCGTGGCAGTGCCGGGCTGGCCCGCGGTGCCAGTTCTGACCCCGTTGATGCAGGCGGACTTTTCGGCGCTCCATTCCGGCTTGTCCCCGCCGGGCGTCGCTCCACCGGAGCTTTCCCATCGCTGGCAGTTTTCATTCCGCGCGGCGCTTCCTGTGCGCGCTCCTTCCTTCGTTTCCTGACAGTCCTTCCCGGACTGCTCTCGTGGTTAGCTGACGTGGCCGTTGGCTGACTGCCCTCCCGTTCCTTGTTGCCCGCGTCCGCTCCGGGCAGCCGCTTCGCGTGTGAAGCGTTTGATTTGAGCGGCAGTAAACTTTTGTCTGCATGAAAACACTTTTGATTTTGCGCTGGCCGGTGTCGCTGGCCGCGTTGTTGGGATTCGCGCTTTTGGGCTGCAACCGCAGCCACGACCATTCGCACGGGGACGGCGATGACCATCACCACGAGGACAAGACCGCGCAAATCACGGTCTGGTCTGAGCGCCACGAGATTTTCGCCGAACACCGGCTGGTGGCGGCGGGCACGGCGACGAAGTTCGTCACACACGTCTCGGATTTGCAAACGCTCGAACCGCGCCGCGAGGGGCTAATCAAGTTCCGGCTCGCGCTCGGCCAGGACGCGCCCATTGAGAAGGTCGAGAACACGCCAACGCGCGCGGGCATTTACGAAGCCACGCTCACGTTCCCCAAGGCGGGCCACTGGAACGTGACGGTGCTCATCCCGACGGAAAGCGGTGAGTCCACGGTGACGTTGCCGCCCGTGAAGGTGTATGCCTCGAAGCACGACGCGCAGCACGGCGAGGCACCGGACGCGCCGGAAGGCATCAGCTTCCTCAAGGAGCAACAGTGGAAAATCCTGGCGAAAGCGGAGCCGGTGACGAAGCGCCGCCTCGTCGAGCGCGTGCGCGTGCCGGCAATGGTCGCGGCGCGGCCCGGTTCGCAGGCGGCGGTGACGGCTCCGCTCGCGGGGCGATTGTTCGCCGCGCCGGGCAAGGCGTTGCCGATGGTGGGAGACACGGTGCAAGCGGGACAAACGCTCGCGCTGGTGCAACCGATGGCGTCGGAACTGGCGTTGAAGCTGGCCGAAGCGGAGGCAGAAGCAGTGCGGGCCAAGCTCGGAGTCGAGCAGGCGGAACAGACCTTCAAGCGCACGCAGAAGCTCGCGCAGGCGGAAGCCAAGTCAGCGCGCGAATTACAAGAGGCAGAGTTCGCGTTGAAGTCCGCGCAAGCCCGGCTGGACGCCGCCCGCGCGGTGCAATCCGCCTTCCAACAAGCCCGCGCCAGCACCGGCGAGGGCAACGCCTCCGTGCCGGCCATAGAACTCAAAGCCCCGATTGCCGGCGTCGTGGTCGCGCAAACCGGCGCGGCGCTGGGCGAGTGGGTGACGCCCGACAAGCCACTGTTCACCGTGCTGGACGTGGGGATGGTGTTCGTTGAAGCCCGCGTGCCGGAATCCGTCGTGGGCCGTCTGAGCGGCGCGAAGGGCGCGACTGCGGAACTGCCCGGCGAGCGTGGCGCGTTCCTCCCGCTCACCGGCGAGGGGCGCGGGCGGCTGGTGTTCCTCAGTCCGCAAGTGAACACGGCGACCCGTACGGTGGCGCTGGTGTATGAGGCGAACAATCGCGACGGGCGTTTTCGCGTCGGGCAACAACTCATGCTGCACGTCGAGAGCGCGCACGCGGAAGACGCCGTGGCGATTCCCGACGCGGCCATTGTCGAGGAAGGCGGGCAGCCGGTCGCGTTCGTGCAAGTGAGTGGCGAGGCGTTTGAAAAGCGCGAACTCACGCTCGGCATCCGCGACGGGAATTTCGTGCAAGTGCTGCGGGGCGTGAGCGAAGGCGAGCGCGTCGTCACCAAAGGCGCCATGGCGATTCGCCTCGCGGCAGCTTCCAACGTGATTCCCGCGCACGGCCACGCGCACTGAGGACGCCCTATGATGGACAAACTCATTCAGTGGGCGCTCGGCAATCGCGCGCTCGTGCTGCTCGCGGCGGCGCTGCTGCTCGTCTTCGGCGCGTTTACAGTCACGCGGATGCCAGTGGACGTGTTCCCCGACCTCACCGCGCCGACAGTCACGGTCATCACCGAGGCGCACGGCATGGTTCCGACGGAGGTTGAGTCGCAAGTCACGTTTCCCATCGAGGCGGCGCTGAATGGCGCGTCGGGCGTGCGGCGTGTGCGCTCGGCCACGGCGGTTGGCATCGCGGTCGTATGGGTCGAGTTCGACTGGGGCACGGACATCCGGGCAGCGCGACAAATCGTCAGCGAGAAGGTCGCGCTCGTCGCCAGCGAACTGCCACCCGAAGTGGAGCGGCCCATTCTCGCGCCCGTCTCCTCCATCATGGGTGAAATCCTGTTCCTCTCACTCACGTCGGAGAAGCACACGCCGTTTGAACTCCGCAACTACGCCGAGACGGTGATTCGCCGCCGGTTGCTCGCGGTGCCCGGCGTCTCGCAAGTCACGCCCATTGGCGGCGGGGAAAAACAGTTTCAAGTCGTGGTGTCGCCCGCGAATCTACTCGCGCACGGTGTCGCGCTGAATCAGGTCATCCGCGCGCTGGAGGAAGGCAACGAGAACGTCTCCGCCGGCATCATCAATGAGCGCGGCAGCGAATGGCTCGTCACCGGCGTCGGGCGTTTCCGCACGCTGGAAGACATCGGCGAAACGGTGGTGAGCGCCTCAAACGGCGTGCCCGTGACGGTCACGCAGCTTGGCGAAGTGCGAATCGGCGAAGCGCCCAAGCGCGGCGAAGGTTCGGCGAACATGAAGCCCGCCGTCATCCTGGGAATCCAAAAGCAACCGGGGGCGAACACGCTCGCGCTGACGCGCCAACTGGACGCCGCGCTCGATGGCATCGCCGCGAAACTCCCGCCCGGCATGGTGCTGGACAAGCGCATCTTCCGGCAGGCCGATTTCATCCAGTTGTCGATCAACAATGTCACGCGCGCCCTCGGCGAAGGCATCGTGCTGGTCATCGTGGTGGTGCTGGTGTTCCTCGGCAATTCCCGCGCCACGTTCATCACGGTGACGGCCATCCCGCTTTCGCTGGTGGCCGCCGTGCTCACGCTTAAGGCGTTCGGCGCGACCATCAACACGATGACGCTCGGCGGCATGGCCATCGCCATCGGGGCGCTGGTGGATGACGCGGTGATTGACGTGGAGAACGTGTTCCGCCGGCTGCGCGAAAACGCACTGCTGCCCGAGGAACGTCGGCGCTCGGCGTTTACCGTCGTGCTCACCGCCAGCATCGAGATTCGGAGTTCCATCGTTTTTGCCACGCTCATCATCGCGCTCGTGTTCGTTCCGATTTTCTTCCTCTCCGGCGTCGAGGGGCGGCTGCTGCAACCGCTCGGCGTCGCCTACCTTGTCGCCTTGCTCGCGTCGCTGTTGATCGCGGTGACGGTCACGCCCGCGCTCTGTTTGCTGCTGCTGCCCCGCAGTCGCGCCGTGCAAACGGGCCATGAGCCGCGCGTCGTGGCCGCGCTGAAATCGTGGTATGCCCGGCTGCTCACACCCACGCTGAATCATCCCTGGCTCGTCACGCTGCCCGCGCTCGCGCTGCTGGCCGGGGCACTCGCCGCCATGCCGTTCTTTGGGCGGGCGTTCCTGCCGGAGTTCAACGAGGGCACGCTCACCATCAGCGCCGTCACCCTGCCCGGCACGTCGCTGGCGCAATCGGATGAGTTGGGCCGACTGGTGGAAAAGACGCTGCTCTCGCATCCAGAAGTCGTCTCGGTGGCCCGCCGCACGGGGCGCGCGGAACTGGACGAACACGCGCAAGGCGGCGAGGCGGCGGAACTCGACGTGTCGCTCAAGATGGGAAAGCGGAGCAAGGCGGAATTTCTCGCCGCGCTGCGCGAATCACTTTCGGTCGTGCCGGGCATGAACATCACCATCGGCGGCCCCATCGCGCATCGCATCGACCACATGCTCTCCGGCACGCGGGCGAACATCGCCGTGAAAATCTTCGGCCCCGACCTTTACGCGCTGCGGGGACTCGGCGACAAGGCGCGGCAGGCGGCGCAAGGCGTGCCGGGCGTAGTGGACCTGGCGTTGGAGCAACAGATGGAAATTCCCATCCTGCGGGTGCAATTCGACCGGCCCGCGCTGGCCCGCCATGGTCTGACGGTGCGCGAAGTGGCGCGCACGCTGGAAGCCGCCGTGCAAGGCGCGAAGGCGTCGCGGATTCTCGAAGGGCAAAACGCCTTTGACCTCGTGGTGCGACTCGCGGACGGGGACGCCTGGCGTTTGGACGAAATCGGAAGCGTGCTCGTGGACACGCCGGGCGGGGCCAAAGTGCCGCTGGCTGAACTCGCGCGCATCATCAAAGACACCGGGCCGAACACCGTGAGCCGCGAGCAAGTCGAGCGGAAGATTGTCGTTTCGTGCAACGTGGCCGGGCGTGACGTAACCAGCGTGGTGCGCGACCTCCAGAAACTCGTTGACCCATTGGTCAGCGCCGCGCCGGGCTACCGCGTCGAATACGGGGGACAATTCGAGAGCGCGGCGGAAGCCAACAAGGTGCTGGCCTTGCTCGGCGTGGTGGTGGTGCTGGGCATCGGCTTCCTGCTGCACCTGGCCTTCGGCTCCGCGCGCGACGCCGTGCTCATCATGCTCAATCTGCCGCTGGCGCTCATCGGCGGCGTGGCGGGCGTTTTCGTGAGCGGGAGCGTGTTGAGCGTGGCGTCGGTGATTGGGTTCATCACCGTCTTCGGCATCGCCACGCGCAACGGCATCATGCTTGTGTCGCACATCCGCCATTTGCAGGAACACGAGGGTGTGACGAATTTCCGTGAAGCCGTCCGGCGCGGCGCGTTGGAACGGCTCGCGCCGATTCTGATGACGGCGCTCGCCGCCGGCCTCGCGTTGATTCCGCTGGCGCTGGGCGGCGGCAAGCCCGGCAACGAAATCCAAACGCCGATGGCGATTGTGATTCTGTTCGGTTTGCTGACTTCGATGCTGCTGAACATGGTCATCGTGCCGGCGCTGTATCTGCGTTTCGGGCAGGCGGTGAAACCTCCAACCCCGGCCACGCCATGACGCAATACGTCGTCAAAGTGCTCATCACGGCTGCGCTGATTGTGGCGGTGTCCGAAGTGTCGAAGCGCAGCATGTTCCTGGGCGGGTTGCTGGCGTCGCTGCTGCTCGTGTCGTTCCTCGCCCTGCTCTGGCTGTATCTCGACACGAAGGACACCGGGAAAGTCGCGGCGCTTTCGACCAGCATCTTCTGGATGGTGCTGCCTTCGCTGGTGTTTTTTCTCGCGCTGCCGGCACTGATGAAAATGAAGTTCAGCTTCGCACTGAGCTTTGGGCTGGCGACCACGTTAATACTCGCCAGCTACGGCGCGACGGTCGTGATCTTGAAAAAGTGCGGCGTAAACCTCTGATGAATCTGCCTATGAAAACTGCATCGTTGCTGAAACTGTTCGCCGCCCTGGCGGTGAGCGCCGCGACCGTGGCTCCCGCCGGGGCGGGGACAAACCAACTCGAATCGTTCACGCTCGACCAAGCTTTGGAGATGGCCGAACGACTTCATCCCGACCTCGCGGAAGGCAAGGCGCTGGTCGAAGCCGCCGAAGGCCGCGCCCGGCAGGCCGGGGCGTTTCCGAATCCCGACGCCATTGCCCGGATAGAGCAAGCGCCGTTCAAGGGCCGCACGCTGGGCGAGGCGGAATACCTGACGGGCATCGCGCAACCCGTGCCGCTCGGCAGCCGCCTGAGCAAAGCCCGCGCAGCGGAACAACTCGAACGCGAGCGGCGCGTGAAGGAACTCGAAGTCAAACGGCGCGACCTCCGCAGACGCGTCCACGGCGCGTTCGCCACGGCGCTCTATCAGGACAGGGCGTGGCAAACGCAGGGTGAAATCACGGCGACTGTGGAGAAGGTCGCCGCCACGACGAAGGCCCGGGTGGACGCGGGGGACGCGCTGCCCGAAGACCTGGCCCGCGCTGAAATGGAACTGGCCCGCGCCAAGGTGGAGCGGCAGCGCGCCGCGTGCCTGCGGGAGCAGGCCACGGTCGCCCTCGCCGCCGCAATGGGCGACGCGACGCTCAGGGTGAAGTCGCTGGAAGGCAGCCTCGACACGACGTTTGAGATTCCAACCTTGGAATCTCTCGCGGCCAACTTGGCGACGCAGCCAGAAATGGCGCTGGCCGAAGCGGACATCCGCACCCGTAACGCGCGGGTGGATTTGGCGAAGGCGGAGCGCGTGCCCGACGTGAGAGTGGAACTGCTTTACCGCCGGCTCGAAGCTTCGAAGGAAAACACCTTCGACGTGGGCCTGAGCATCCCGCTGCCATTGTTCGACCGAAACCAAGGGCGGTTGCGCGAGGCCCGCGCCGAAGCCGCCGCCGCCGAAGCGCGTTCCCGCTCGACCCAAAACGAACTGACTTTCCGGCTCCGCGAAGCCCATGCCCAACTGACCGCCGCCCTGAACAACAGCCGCACGCTCAAGACGGAAATCCTGCCTCGCGCCGACACGGTGCTGAAATCCGCCGAAGCTCGCTTTGCCGCCGGAGACACGAGCCTGGGCGACGTGCTGCCGGTGCGCCGCGATTGGGCGGCGGTGCAGCTTACCCACCTCGAATCCCTGCGCGACGTGATGCAGGCGTGGGCGCAATTGCAGGTTTTCGGGAAGACGCGGTGATGCGACGGCGGGGAAATCTTTGAGGCAAACCCGTTCGAATCGGCATATGAGTGGGCAGGCGTCGATAATCCGCCGATAACAACCTGCCGATGACAGGGTATAAAACGCCGCAACTGGCGGTGAACAAATTCGTGAAGCCAATCCAACCACGCAGAAATGGCCGGCCGCGGCCCCCGAGGCTCCCGCCGATCCGTTGCTGCTCATCAAGCGGCTGATCTGTCTCTATTTCTGGCTGCTCATTTTCGAGGGCGCGCTCCGCAAGTGGGCCTTGCCCTCGCTCTCGAACGTCCTGCTGGTGGTGCGTGATCCGGTGGTGCTGGCCATCTACGCGCTGGCCGTCATGAAAAAACGGTTTCCCTCCAACGCGTATCTCACGGCCATCCTCGTGCTCGCCGCGCTTTCCTTCACGGCCAGCCTGTTCGTGGCGCGGGCCAATCTGATCGTGAATTTTTACGGGCTGCGCTGCAATTTTTTCCACCTGCCGCTGATCTTTGTGATCCGCAGCGTGTTCATCTTGGCCGATGTGAAGCGCGTCGGAACCTGGACGCTGCTCCTGGCCGTGCCCATGGCCGCGCTGCTGGTCGCGCAGTTCCAGGCGCCCTAGGATAGCTGGCTGAACCGGGGCGCGGGCGACGAGGCCTATCAGATTGCTTCCGAGGGGGGCATGTCCGGCCGGCGGGCACATTTTCCTACATCCTCGGGGTGGTTTTTTCTACGCGCAGACAGCGGCGTTTTTGCTCTATGGACTGGTCGAGCGCAAATCCTACCCACTCTGGCTGGTGGCGGGCCTGACCACACCGGGGCGATGATCGTGAGCGGGAGCCGCAGCACGCTGGCGGCGGTGGCGATCGTGGTGGCCGCATACGGGCTGGTCCTGTTCCTGCGCCCGCAACTGCTCTTGAAATCGGGCAAGCTCATTGCGCTGGGGGCACTGGCCGGGAGCTTCACCTTTGTGCAGGAAGGTTTCGAGGTGATCTACATGCGGTTCATCCAAGCCGGCGAGGTGGAGCAGGACACCGGCGGAATGTGGGGCCGGTTCCTCAGCGGCTTCACCGAGCCGTTGCGCTACATGATGAAGGCGCCGCTGCTCGGCGACGGCCAGGGCATGGGCACCAACGTGGGCATCAGCCTGATGGGGATCAAGGCGGGCGACTGGCGCGAAGGCGAATGGGAGCCCGTCATCTACGAGTCCGGCCCGTTCCTCGGCCTGCCGTATCTGCTGCTGCGCGCGACCATCGTGCCGCACCTCGGCCTCCGGACGTTGCGCGCGGCGGTGGCGGGATCTTTCCTGCCCCTGCTGCTACTGGCGGCGGGCGGCATTCAGATTCTCACCGGCTAGTTCGGCCAGGCCACCACCCTCGGCTTCGCCGTCTTCGGCGCGGGCCTGGTGCTGGCATCGTTGCGCGGCCCCGAGGAGGCTACCCCGGCCGGGACGTCACCTCCACCGGCCAGCCGCAGAAAAGTCTCGGATTACGTCCGCGCCCAATGGGCCGTGGCCGAGGCGGCGGCCTGCGGCCTACCGGTGCTGATCTCCGACAAGGTCAGCATCTGGCGCGAGCTGGAGGCCGACGGCGCGGGCCTAGTCGCGCCCTACGACCTCAGCGGCACGAGCCGGCTGCTGTCCGGCTGGCTGGAGATGCCGGAGGACGCCCGACGGCAGATGCGCGACCGCGCGCGCAAATGTTTCGCCAGCCGCTGCGAGATCGGGCGGTGACGTTACGGAAATAGCACGGCGCGAAATTTTTATTATCCATCGGCTTAAGATCGCGTTCGCAGAGCGTTTTGCAAATGGCGTAGGCGGTCTGCGGATTGGGCTTCGTTTCCCCGCTCACGTCGCCGTCGGTGTCGACGCCATAGACGGAGCACGAGAACATATAGACAAAACTTTACACGCCGGCGGCCTTGTCCGTGCGGGCCAGGTGCAGGGTGCCCTTGCGATTGATTTCGCAGGTGATATCCGGGTGGAGTTCGCCGAGGGGATCGTTAAAAAGCTCGGCCATTTGAACGACCGCGTCCTGGCCTTTCAAATCATCGGCGGTCAGATGGCGGATGTCCTTCGCGATGGTCTTGGGCGTGCCGTCTTTGGCGTTATAGAGGTAGCGGCCTTGTAATAGCCGGTGTTCCACGCCGCTGACTTCGTGGCCGCGTTCGAGCAGCACGGGGGCGAGGAGCGAGCCAAGATAACCTTCAGTTCCGGTGACGAGTATTTTCATGTGTTAAGCGGCGACGATGGTTTTTGTTTCTGCCTGTGGAATTTGTTCGACGATGGCCTGGCCGATTTCGAGGGAGGCGGTGGCGGCGGGCGACGGCGCGTTGCAGACGTGCATCGAGTTGCGGCCTTTGATGATGAGGAAATCGTCCACGAGCTTGCCGTCGGACTGCAGCGCCTGGGCGCGGATGCCGGCCTTGCACGGAATCAAATCCTCAGACTGAACTTCGGGGATGAGCTGCTGGAGGCTGCGGGTGAAGGCGGCCTTGCTGAAGGAACGGTGCATTTCCTTCAGGCCTTCGCCCAGATTTTTCGAGGCCAGCTTCCAGAAGCCGCCGAAGGTCATCGTCTCCGTGAAATCGCGCAGGTTGAAATCCGTCTTGAAATAACCCTCGCGCGCGAAGGCCAGCACGGCGTTCGGCCCGGCGTGGACCGAGCCGTCGATCATGCGCGTGAAGTGGACACCGAGGAACGGGAAGGCCGGGTTCGGCACCGGATAGATCAGCGTCTTGACCAGATGGCGCTTCTCCGGGACCAACTCGTAGTATTCGCCGCGGAAGGGGACGATCTTCGCGCCGGGGTCCGCGCCGCCAAACCGGGCGACGCGGTCGCTGTGGAGTCCGGCGCAGTTGATGATGAACTTCGCCTCGAACGGCCCCTGGCTGGTTTCCAGGACGTGGACGCCGCCGCGTTCGTGGATTTTTTCCACGCGCGTGCCGAGTTTGATTTCGCCGCCCTGGGCCTGGATGAGTTCGGCGTATTTCTGGCCGACCTTCTTGTAGCTGACGATGCCGGTGCTGGGGACGCGAAGGCCGGCGAGGCAGCGAACGTGAGGTTCGATGGCCCGGACCTGGGCGGCGGAGATTTTGGTGACGTTGAGCTGGTTTTCCAGGCCGCGCTTGAAAAGATTTTCGAGGAGGGGCAGTTCGGCCTCGCGGGTGGCGACGATGACCTTGCCGCAGATGTCGTGGGGGATGCTGTGCTCCTCGCAGAACCCGACCATGGAGCGCGCACCCGCCCTGGCGAACTTCGCCTTGAAGCTGCCGGGCTTGTAGTAAATGCCGGAATGGATGACGCCGCTGTTGCGCCCAGTCTGGTGGAGGGAAAGGTCGAATTCTTTTTCGAGTAGGAGAATCCGCGCGCCCGGCTGCCGGCGTCCTAGGGTCAGGGCCGTGGCCAGTCCCACAATCCCGCCGCCAATGATCGCGAAATCAAACATGAAAGACTATAACGGCAGGCGGCCCCGGTTTATTTAGCGGGCCGGATGGACTTCCACACTTTGCACGGGGCGGTGCCGGTGGCCCAGAGGTCTTCGAGCAGCATCTTGTCCCGCAACGTGCCCATCGACTGCCAGAAGCCGGTGTGTTTGTAGGCGGCCAACTGGCCGTCGCGCGCCATATTTTGCACGACTCGCGCTCCCAGACCGTGGTGTCGTCCTGGATGTGATCGATGACTTTCGGTTCCAAGACGAAGAAGCCGCCATTGATCCACGCGCCGTCGCCTTCCAGCTTTTCGCGGAAGTGGGCGATGCTTCTTTGGTCGTCGCCGAGGGTGAAGGCGCCGAAACGTCCGGGCGGCTGCACGGCACTGAGGGTGGCGAGTTTCTTCTGCTGGCGGTTTAAGGCGATGAGCTGGCTGATGTCCTGGTTGGTGACGCCGTCGCCGCAGGTTATGCAAAATGTTTCCGAGCCGAGGTGCTCCCGGACCCGCTTGAGCTGTCCGCCGGTCATGGTGGCCTCGCCGGTATCGACTAGGGTGATGCGCCACGGCTCGACGTATGTCTGATGCATCTCCATTTTGTTTTGGGCGAGGTCGAAGATGACATCGGCCATGCTCAGGAAATAGTTGGCGAAAAATTTCTTAATGACATGACCCTTGTAACCCATGCAGATGACAAAGTCATTGATCCCGTGGGCGGAGTAAATTTTGAGAATGTGCCAGAGGATCGAACGATACCCGATCTCGACCATCGGTTTGGGTTTGATGGCGCTTTTCTCGCTGATCCGGGTACCGAACCCACCCGCCATGATGACTGCTTTCATATTAAGTTGTTGGAGTTTCTGTTTCTGACGGCCTGTCCCAAGTCCGACGGACCCCCATTTCCGGTTTCCGGTTCAGGTTGTCAATAATTGTTTACCGGCGGGCGATGATTTTCCTGAACACTCTTCGCCAGGCACCCCCGCCGCCGCCGCCACCAGCAGCACCCCCACCCCGGCCGTGACGCCCACGATCTGGCCGTATCTCGACCAAAGCTGGGCCGCCTCCCGGCAGCGGACAAAGCGCGGCACCACCAGATTGCCCACCACCGAGCCGACCACCGAGAAGATGGCCGTCAGCCGCCCCAGCGTCCCGACATCCGCTAGGCTGCTCGCACTGCCGAAAATGCTGATCAGCCAGATGGTGATCTGGCTTTGGAAGCAGAAGAAGATCCCGTTCGGTGCCTGGCTTTTGACGAGACCGACGAGTTTCCGGCGGTACTCCGGATTTTCCGGCGCGGTCATGTCGATCAGCTCCGGCACCCAGTGACGCAGATAAAAATGGATGGCGGCCGACGTGACAGTGGTGGCCAGCAACGCCGTGACCGCGTCCAACACCGTGTAATAAACCGCCCCCAGCACCAGCAGCCGGAGCGCGGAGGACCAGAAGTTTATTTTCTGAAGCCGCTGCCACTGCAGATTCAGGAACGGGACATGGTGCAGCACGCCGATGCTGATCTGAAAATAAAGCCCCAGCAGCACCGCCCCGGCGATCAGCGCCGCGTGCGTGATCGTGGCCTCCTTGCGGAGCAGCAACACCAGCAGGACGGGCGTGACAATGGCCGTGGTCAACACGACCAGCCGCCGCCGCATGTTCAGCGCGGTCCGGATCAACTGGCCGAAGCGCTGCCGGCTCTGCCAGACGCCGCCGCCGATGGCGGAAATCCCCGCGCCCACGCCATTGTCACAAAGCATGTTCATCGTCCCCTGCATGGTGATGGCCACGGTGAAAAAGGCGTCTCCTCCTTGCTCAACTGGCGCACCAGCAAAATGCCCGCCGCAAAACCCAGCGCCTGAACAAACATCTCCACGCTGAGGAAGCGCGCGACCATCTTGCTCCAGCGGGTGACGCGTTCGGAAAATATGGGGCAGGTTCGCAGGGTTCCTGATCGCAGCGCCGCTCAACCGGGCGGCCAGGTCATCGCCCGGCCACCGAGAATGTGGCAGTGCAGGTGCGGCACGGACTCGCCGCCATCCGGGCCGTTGTTGATCACCAGCCGGTAGCCGCCCTCCTTCAGCCCGGCCTGCGCCGCGACGGCGGCGGCCTTGAGCAGCAGATGCCCGAGCAACGCCTGGTCGGCGGGCGCCGCCTCGGCCACGCGCGGGATGGGTTTCTTAGGCACGATGAGCAGGTGGGTGGGGGCCTGCGGTTTCACGTCGCGAAACGCCGCCACTAGGTCGTCCTCATAGACGAGGTCGGCGGGGATTTCGCGGGCGATGATTTTTTCAAACAGGGTGGATTTCATGGCGGCAGTTTTGTTCACGGTTCGGGCATGGCGGAATTCAAATTTCACCAGCGATTCGGTCCTGGCCCGGTGGCCGGCCGCCGCCTTCATCAGGCGCGGCCATTCACAACACCACCAGCCCGCAGGGGCGCGCGCACTTCTCCTCGTGCAGGCACCCGCGCAGATAATCAACGATCTGGTCGTTCAGCCGCCGGCAGCGGCCGCACCAGCGCCGCGCCCCGGTCAACTGCTTCACGCAGCCGCGCAGGCCGCGAAAGCGCAGCACCTGCGGCTCGTGGTCCAGTCGGCGCCGCAGTTCCTCGCGCAGCCGGGAAAAGAAGGCCAGTTCGTAGCCCTTGCCCGACTCGCAGGCCAGCAGGCGCAGGTCCGCCTCGGCCATCCGGAGCGGCTCCGGAGCGGCGTCGGCCGCGACGATCGACAAACCGAACCCGCGCAGAATTTTTTCCAGCGCCAGGGAAAATTCCTGCACGCTGACCACCGTCTTCCCCAGATCGGTCTTGAAATGGTAGAGCACGGTCGCGGCGGCGTGCTGGACGATTTCGGGGTCGATCAGTTCCGCCGCGTCGCCGAGCAGTTCGACGGTGATCGTCTCGGCCGAACACGGCACGGACTCGCCGTTGTTCATCTTAAACACCAGGCAGTCGCTGTGTAAGAGTATCATGGGGTTTTTCCAGTTTTTTCACTTCACTGACAAACTCGTCCGCCTCCTCGAACCGGCGGTAGATGCTCGCGTAGCGCACGAACGCCACCTTGTCGAGGGCGCGCAAGGCGCGCATGACCCGCTCGCCGATTTCCCGATAAGGCACCTCGCGCTCGTGGCTCGCGGCGATGTCGCTATAAATCCGGTCCGCCAGCGCCTCGATGGCCTCGGGCGTGACCGGCCGTTTCTGACAGGCCTTCTGCAGGCCGGAGAGGAGTTTCTCGCGGCTGAACTCCTCGTGCCGCCCGTCCCGCTTGAGCACGAGCAGGCCGGCCTGCTTTTCGATTTCCTCGTAGGTGGTGAAGCGATGCCCGCAGCCGGCACATTCGCGACGACGGCGGATGGTCGCGCCCTCGCGCGAGGCGCGGGAATCGATGACTTTATCATCCTGACAGGCACACTTAGGGCAACGCATGTGAACAATTCAACCCGGCCACACACTTCTAATGGTGGCCGCGAATCTGGTAACACCCAAATATGGGGGCGTCAAAAACAAACTGTTCACATTCAGGGAAAAGGGCGCATCTCAGTTTCTGGCAACTTGGTTGGGCGGCCGTGGCTGTTCTCCCTCCCCATGAACCTCGTAGCCGCGCCTTCACAGACGCGGCTACGAGGTTCATAGGGAGGAGTTTTTCCGTCTGCATCGTTCCAGATAAACTGAGATGCGCCCTCCCTTCCGCAAGGCTGGACAGAAAACCAGCCGCGACATAACCTCCGTCCCGTCTGAGGACTGGCTGATGGGCTCGACCAGCAATGCGAACCCGATTTCCACCGCTCGAGACCACAAGCCCGCACACACTGTGATATGAAGAAATAAATCTCCGCCGCCCTCAATGCGCTCCTGCATCGAATCGGATTAGATTTCCAACTGGGCCGTTTTCCCGCCTTCGAGTCCTTGGGCTATTATTTGGAACGGCTCGACATCAAGGCGGTCATCGATGTGGGCGCCAATGAGGGGCAGTTCGCGGAAAAACTTCGGCAGCACGGCTTCCGCGGGCGCATCATAAGTTTTGAACCCCAGCAAAGCACCTTCGCCATTCTCCAGGCCAAGGCCAGCCGGGACCCGTCCTGGGAATGCCACCCCCTCGCGCTCGGTGACACCAACGGCACGTCCGTCCTGCACGTCTCGAAGAACTCGGTCTTGAGCTCGCTGCTCAAGGTGTCCGCCGGCGCCGGGGACATCGGCTACGGCGCGGAACCCGTCGCCAACGAAACCATCACCGTGAAAACCCTCGACACCGTCTGGCCAACCCTCCACTGCGCCGGGCAGCGCACGCTGTTAAAAATCGACACGCATGGGTTTGACCTAGCCGTGCTCCGGGGCGCGGCCGCGTCCCTGCCCCACATCCAGGCCATCCAGTTGGAAGTGCCGTTGCGCAGCATGTACGACGACCAACCCGCCATCGGCCAGATGCTGCCGGTGCTCCGCGGCCTGGGCTTTCACCTAGTGGAGCTCGCCAAAGTTTGCCGCGCGGAAGGGGCCGGGGAATTGCTGGAGATGGACGGTTTATTTTTACGCGCCGGGCAGGAACCGACGCCGGCCGCCAAGTAAAGCCCGTCAAGGTAATGATTATCTCCGTCATAATTCCCACGTTTCAGAGAAACGACCTACTGGCCCAATGTCTGGATCGTCTCGCGCCCGGCCAGCAGCCCGGCCTGGGCGTTTTGCAACCGGGCCAGGCGGAATCCCCGGAGCCGGCTGAACCGTTCGCCTACGAAGTCATCGTCACGGACGATGGCGTCAGCACGACGGCGGAGACGATGATCCGGCAACAATATCCGTGGGCGCGCTGGATGGCCGGCGGCCAACCGGAACCACGGAGCCGCCCAGGCCCGCGGCCAGTGGCTGGTGTTCACCGATGATGACTGCCTGCCCGCCAGTTCGTTTCTCCCCGCCTACCGGGCCGCGATGCTTGAAGCCAAAGCCCAGGGCCTGGAAGGCCGGACGGAATCCTGCGGCGAGAAACTGGCGGCCGATTTTGAATGTCCGGACAACCGGACCGGCGGTTTTTTGTGGTCGTGTAATTTTGCGATTCTCCGGCCGTTGTTTCTGGAGCTGGGCGGCTTTGACCCCTTGCTGACCGGGGCCGCGATGGAGGACGTGGAATTCAACTGGCGGCTGGAGGACCGGCGGGAGCCGGTGCAGTTTGTGCCGGAAGCTCTCGTTCATCACCCCTGGCGCCGGCGCAAGGGGTGGCCGTTTCCCCGGGTCAAAGCCCGGAGCGTGGCCTACTGCGTAAAAAAGCATCCGGCGCGGGCGACCAGTTTTCCATGGCGGCGCATGGCCGGCATCTGGCCCGGGTGCTCGCCCACCATCTGCCCGGAGAAATTCGGGCCGGGCGCGGCTGGGGAGTTTTTCGAGTGCTGGCCCTGGAACTTCTCACCTCCTTTCTGGCCTGGAAATATATCCGTTATTGAGGCTCGTGAAATTGAGTGACATCCGAAGCTCAAACCGGAAAGTCGCACGCTGGAGCCCGGAGCAATGCTCCGCGCTCCTTGCACACCCTCCCCCATTCAACTTCGGAAGTCGGGTTAAACTTCCACCACGAGTGGACGCCAATGGCACAAGTGAAACCAGGACGGACCCGGATTTCACAGACTGGCACGGACAAAAATACGGACTCCGAATTGGAATTGCCGGAAAAAACGTGAAGAGACGTAAAGAGAAGGAATGCCCGGAAAGGGGTCTGGGGCGGAATGAATCTGCCCGTCAGAATCCGTGTTCATCCGTGAAATCCGTGGCAACACCCCGCCGCTTTTCATTCGTGTTGATTCGCGTTCCTTCGTGGTTTCCGCCCGTCTCGCACCCATTTACTCCCGGACGCGGTAGAAGATGGCCGGCGCGTTTGTGTCCACGCTCGCGTCCACGGGCTGCCAGAGGTTGAGGAGGGTGATCGACTGCCAGAACTGCCAGGAGGCGGTGGTCTCCGGCGTGCCGGTTCTTTCCAGCGTGTAGTTCACGTTCGTCCGGCCATAGAGCGTCAACGAACGAAGACCCGTCAGCGGATCCGCGCCGGCTTCAAGGAGCGACTGGACACCAATCACCGTGACCCGTCCGCCGTGGAGCGACAGACCGGGCGCCGGTCCCGGCTGCGCGCGCGCACTGGTGACCCCGGTCAAAGTCAGCGGCAGGAAGGCCGAGCTTTGGCCGGCGGCGGCGGTGAAATGGAGCCGGGCCAGGGCCTGGGTGCCGAGCAGGAACTGGCCGGGCAGCGCGGTGAAGTTCAGCAGCGCACCGTTGACCGGCGCGGTGTTCAGCATGACGCCGGCCTGCGGCGACACCAGATTTTCCACGGAGAGATTCATCAGCCGGTCCTTGGGGAGCAGCACCGCGAAGCTCAGATTGGTCAAAGCCACGCCGGAGAAATAACTGATCACCACATTCGTCACGCCGCCCGCGTTGAGAATGGCGGAGCCGGGGCCCAGTTCCAGGAAATCGAGCGCGGGGCCGTGGTAGCCGGTGAAGTCGCTGCCGACGCCAGAGAGGGCGGATTCACCCGCGCCGTTGAAGGAGATGACCCGGTAGTAATAGTTGTGGCTGGCCAGCAGGCCGAAATCCAGAAAGCTCGTGGTGTTCGCGGTGTTGGTCGCGAGGCGGGAGAAAGCTTTCCCGTTGTCCGAGCGCAGGATGATGTAGCCGAGTTCATTGGTGGCGAGATCGGACCAGGTGACGGCGATCTGGTTGGTGCCGGTGGCCTGCACGACCACGTTGACCGGCATGGCCGGGGTGCCGACGGATTTGACGAGGGAAAAATAATCGCGGGTGACACCGGCGGCGTTCAGGAAAATGGCGTCGAGCCGGGGGCCGTTCACGTCGATGACCATGGAGCCAAGTTCGGACACCCCGAAAAAATGCGCCGGGTGGTTGAGCGCGCCGCCGGTGGCTTGTCCGCTGCTGCCGGCGACGTTGTAAACCACGCCCCGGCCCTGTTCGTTCTTGCGATACGCGCCGTTGCCGTCCTCACGCCCGTCACCTCCGCTGACTTTCATCGCGGCGGTCAGCGTGCCGGACAGGTTGGTGTGGCCGTCCAGCAGGTAGGACCGTTCGTAGCAATGGCTGTGGCCGCTGAGCACGAGGTCCACGCCGTGGGCTTCGAGGATGGGGACGAGATTCTGCCGGATCTGGATCAGGTCCAGCTCCGCGTCGGAATTGTGGCTGCCCTTGGTGTAAGGCGGATGATGGAAGAAAACGATGGTCCATTCCTGAGTCGAGGTCGTCAGATCGTTTTGCAGCCACTGCGCCATCGGGGTGTTGCCGGCCAACCCGCTCGACATCGAGTCGAGGCAGACGAAATGAATGTTCCCGTAATCGAAGGAGTAATATTTTTCCGTGCCGGAGGCCGTGCCGCCGGCCTCGCCGTTTTGGGGCAGCGAAAAAATGTCGAGGTAGGGAAAGGAGGTCGCGGTGGTCGAGAACGCCGTGTCGTGGTTGCCGATGGCGGGCCAGAGGAATTTATTGCGCAGCGTGGTGGGGTACATGTTGAAGACGGCGGCCTGGTATTCCGCATCGGTGCCGATGCTGTAGGCATTGTCCCCGAGCATGAGCACGAGGTCGGCCGGCCCGTTGGTGGCGGCGAACGTGTGAAAGGCGTCGCGCGTGCTGGCCTGCGCGGCTCCCTGCGTGCCAGCATCGCCCAGCACCCAGAGGCGCGTCGGCTTCCGCGTGCCCGGCGCGGGCGAGGTGGTGAACCAGTAGTTCGAGCCGCCCGCAGTGGTGCCGCCCGCCAAGGTCAGCACGGCATGGCCGATGGAGTAATAGTATTTCGTGTCCGGCTTGAGTCCGCCGAGTTGGAGAATGTGTTCGTTGGTCAGTGACGCGCGGACGACGCTGTTGGTCAACTGATCCGGGGCGGTCCCAAACCGGACGATGGCATCCGACGCCAGATCGGTCCGCCACCGGACGAGGCTGCTCGTCGGCGTGCCCATTTGGAGGTAAGGGCCGCGCACCAGAAACGCGGGCAGATTGCTGACGACCGTGATCGCGACCGGCGCGGAGGTGACGATGAGGCCGCTGTTGTCCGTGGCGACGGCCCGCAGGACGTAGGCACCGAAGCTCACATTGGGCCAGACGAGGGCGTAGGGCGGGACCACCGTCTCGCCGAGCTTGTTAGTTCCCTCGAAAAACTCCACAAGCGTGATCGTGCCGTCGTTGTCCGTCGCGGTCGCGGTGAGCGGGATGTTCGTCCCGACGAGGAAATAGCTGCTGTTCGTGGGCGTCGTCAGCGCGACGGACGGCACGGGGTTGATGAAAGTGTAGTTCCAAGTGTGGCCGGGGCGGAACGGCTCGAAATCATTGGCGGGCATTTCGAGATCCTGGATGCCGTGGTTCGTGGCCCAGCCGACCGTGACCGTGCCGAAGGGCGGCGGCGCAAAGCTGAACGTGCCGTTGGTGCCTGAGATCATGCTGAGTCCGCTGGCGGGCGAGCCGTTGATGAGCAGGTCGGCCGCGTCCAGGCCGGCCACCGACTCGCTGAAGGTCAGGGTGATCGAAGTGAGGCTGGTGACAGTCGTGTTCCCGGCGGGCGACTGGGAAAGAAGGAACGGCGCGCCCGGGTTGACCAGCGCGTATTGCCGCTTCGCGCCGGGGGCGGTGTCGTCGAACTGTTTCGGTGAGGGGTCAAAATCCAGAATGCCGTGGTTCGTCGCCCAAGTGATGCTGATGATCCCGTTGGGCGGCTGGGGAAAACTGAACGTGTAGTTGGTGCTGTTCGAGCTGCCCAGGCCGGTCGCCGGGACGCCGTTCACGAGGAGGTCGGAGGTGTTCACGTTGCTCACGGCCTCGCTGAAGATGACCGTGAGGTTCGTCAGGAAAAACACGATGGTCTCCGGCGGTTGAAACTCAATCGTCGGGCCGGGGTCGAGAATGGCGGCGTTTACCTGGAAGCGGGTCATGCAAAAGTTGCCGTTCTCGGACGCGCGTCCGGGACCGCTGAACGGCAGCGAGGGGTCTTCCAACACCTCGAGGCGGAAGCCGGTGATGCCGGTGTTGGTGGTCAAAACTTGCACGGTGTAAATGTCGTTCGTGGGGTTGAACCCCCCGGCCAAAATGGAGCGGTCGGGCTGTTCCTTGAGCGTCGTGCCATTGGCCGACCGGATCAGGACGGGGTCGAGCACGATCCAGTTGGCGGTGACATCGCCGCCCGTGACCAGTCCATCGGCAAAAGTGCTCCGCGGGTCGGTGGTCAGCGAAAGGCGAATGCGTCCCAGGTTCTGGTAAGGGCCAATGAGCTGGGTCTGGCTGATGGTGAACGTGAGCACTGTGCCGTTGTAAAAGCCCAGGTCGTTGACCGTCTCGAAGGCGGCGGTCTGCGCCACAATGTTGGGATAGATGGCCCAACCGGGAAAGATCGGCGCGTTGCTGCCGATGGTGTTGGCGATGCTGAAATTGCCAAACGCCGACTGCGAGAAAGTCGCCGTGGCCTGTTGCAACGGCACGTCCGGCCCGATGGGCGGCAGCACCGTCAGGGTCGCGACCTGGCTGGTCACGGAGCCGAA
>SIBH01000034.1 GCA_009695285.1 Pedosphaera sp. | reverse complement strand
AGTTGAAAATTTTGCGCGGGCCATTGTTTCATTTGAGGTGAAGCGGCGGTGAGAGGCAGAATAAATTTCCCGGAGATTTGAGGCGGACAGGGATGGCTCCGGAAGATGGAACTGGTTGGCCGAAGGAAACGGAGAGTATGCGGCGACGATGTCAGCATCGGCGTCGTCTTCGATCAGCGCCGCGACGAGTGGCTGGAGGCGGGGACGATGGGCGGGCGCCTGAAGGATTTCCTCTGCCACCATCCCGTCGCGCGCGAACTTCTGGCCGACGCGCAATGGCAGGAGGGTGACGTTCACTGGCGGAAAAATCTGCCTTACTCCAGCAGCACCTATGCGGGCGACGGCTTCGTGCTCGTGGGCGATGCCGCGGCGTTTATCGATCCCTTCTACAGTCCCGGCATGGACTGGATTACCTACAGCGCGACCGGCGCGGCGGAACTGATCCTCGCGCAGCAACGCGGCGCGTTCATGGCGCCGCTGGTCGCGCGGCAAAACTTGGATTTCACAAACAGCTACCATCGCTGGTTGGAGGGGCTCTACCGGGACAAGTACGATTACTTCGGCGACTACGAGATCATGCGTATCGCCTTCCTGCTCGACCTGGGCCTCTACTATCTGGGCGTGGCCTCGCAGCCGTTCAAGAATGGCGCGGCGGCCTTTCAGCAAAGTCCCTTCTCGCAGCGGGTGGCGGTGCCGTTCTACCGCTTCATGCAATTCTACAACCGGCGCTTGGCCGCGCTGGCCCGGATGCGGCGCATGCGGGGGACGTTCGGACGGCGCAACGCGGGCGAGCGGTTAATGTTTGGTGGATACACCTTCGTGCCGTCGAGCGCGTGGCATGTCGCGAAGGCCACGGTGCAATGGGGTTGGCTGGAAATCACCGAAGGCTGGCGAAGCTGGTTCGCGCGTCGCGAGGAGCTACGTCCTGCGATGAAGCCGGCGATGGCGGAAGCCCCGTAGCGGCGGGCGTTCCGCGGCCGTGGAGCCGCGGCTTCCAGCCCGGCGGAAAAAAGCCGCGGAGACAGCACGCCAAAGGATTGTTCCAAACGCCCCGAAACGCTCACGCCGAATCCGGGCGGCGAGATGCCCGCCGCTACAGTTGCGCCCGCCCATTTTCTGATTCGTTCGGAAGCCGGTCCCGGCTAAGGTTCGCGCATGCCCTGGTCTGTTCCATTTGCCGGTCTTGCCCGGCGTGCCGTTTGGCTGCGAGTGGTGCTGCTGGCGGCGTGTCTGCTCGGGATGTTGGCGAGCGCGCCGTTGTGGGGGAACTCGCGACTCTATCCGCTGGTGCCCGTGGCGGACTGGTTTCCAGCGCTGCCCGCGCCGTGGGACGAATTCATTTTCGGCGCGGTGCTCCTCTCGCTCGTCCTCTCGGTCTGGTTTCACCGGCCGACGATTCTTTTTTTCCTGACCGGCTCCCTCTGGCTGGTGCTGGGCGACCAGAACCGTTGCCAGCCGTGGTTTTATTTGTACTGGGTAATGCTCGCCTTCACCCTCCTCCCGGAAGCAACCGCGCTGGCAGCGATGCGGTTCGCGGTCTCCGCCGTCTATGTCTGGAGCGGACTGCAAAAGTGCAACGGCGGTTTCTACGAAACGGTCGTCCCATTCTTCCTGCAACCGATGACCACCTGGCTGCCCGCCGTGGTGTTGCCGGTGGCGAAGGCGGCGCTCGCGGCCACGCCGGTGATTGAAGTGTTCATCGGTCTGGGTCTGTGGATCCCATTCTGCCGGCACCCCGCCATCGTGACCACGGTTGCCGTGCATGTCGTCGCGCTGCTGGTGCTGGGGCCGCTCGGGCACCGGCATAATTTCATCGTCTGGCCTTGGAACGTTGCGATGCCGCTGTTCGTGTTGATTTTGTTCCCGCCGGTCCGGCTCGCGGCGGCGTGGCATGAACTGCGCCGTTCAACTGCCGGGACGGTGGCGACGGTGTTGTTATGCCTCCTGCCGGTGCTGAGTTTTGTCGGTTGGTGGGATTCGTATTTGTCCTTCTCGCTCTACTCGGGAAATCTCGCCAAGGCCGACATGTTCGTGAGCGTGGCCTTGGCGGAGCGGTTGCCGCCGCACATTCAAAAAATGCTCAACCCGATGACCGACCGGTACGATCCGGAGCGGCAGGGGCCGTGGGTGGTCAACTATCAAGGCTGGGCGGTGCTGCACCTCGGCGTGCCGCCGCTGCCGGAACCGCGCAGCTATCGCGCGGTGGGGCGGTATCTGGCCGGGTTCGCCCCGACGACGAACGGTTTTCACCTCATCATCGTCTCGCGCGACGGCACTACGAATTTTTACAACGGCGGGAATCTGCGGTGAGGGTCAGGTTGGTGGGGTCGGCGTCCCGCCCCTGAATCGTTCGCGGCCGCCACGGGCGGGACGGCTGCGCCACTAGCTTGATGGCGGCAGGCGCAGCGTGGCGTCCAGCGGGGGCACGTCGGCCAGTTCCTTGCCTTGCACATCGCCACCGAGCTTTTGCAATTTTTCGCCGGAAGGCTTGATGCGCGACTCGTAGCTGCCCACGGCCTGGTTGAAGGCGCGGTTGGCCATCTCCAGTCCGCCGCGGATTTTTTCCAAATGCTCCGTGAAGGTGACGATGCGGGTGAACAGCTCTTGCGCGGCCTCGGCAATTTTCTGCGCGTTCTCCGTCTGCGCGTGCTGCTGCCAGCTCACGCTTACGGAACGCAGCAGCGCGATGAGCGAGGCGGGCGTGGCCAGCAAAATCCGTTTCTCCGCAGCCCACACGATTAGGTCGTGGTCGCCCTCCAGCGCCGCGCTGAACAGCGACTCCGCCGGCACGAAGAGCACGACGTAATCCAGCGCGTTCTTGAACTGGCTCGGGTAATCGCGGTCGGCCAGCGCCTTGATCGTCGCCTTCAACTTGGTGGCATGGGCGACGAGCGCCTCCGCGCGCTTCACCGGCTCGGCGGATTCCAGCGCGTTGAGAAAATCGAAGTCGGGCACCTTCGCGTCCACGATGATGAAGCGGTCGCCTGGCAGTTTCACGACGAGGTCGGGGCGGTTTTCGCCCGACGTGGCCTGCTCCGTAAAATCGCAATGCGCGCTCATGCCCGCCGCCTCGACGACGCGCCGCAGCGTCTCCTCGCCCCATTTACCGCGCGCCTGGTTCGAGTGCAGCACGAGCCGGAACTGCTGCGTCTCCTGCGCGAGCGTCGTGCTCTGCTGCGAGAGCAGCTCCAACTGTTTCTTCACCTCGCCGAGCGTGGAGGACTGCGCGGCGCTGTTGGACAGCAAATTCTTTTGGTACGTCTCCAACTGCTGCTTGAGCGGCTCGACCAGTCCCTTGATGGCCTCCTGCCGTTGCGCGAGATCGCCCTTGGCCGTCTCCTGAAACTTGCCGAATGACTGCTCCGCCAGCCTTAGAAAATCTGGTGCGGACTGCTTCAACGCGTCGGCACTCAGAGCCTTGAAGGCGTCGCGCAAATTGGCCAGGGCCTTTTCCTGCGCCTGTCTGGCGGCGGTGAGATTTTGCTCGTGCGCGGATTTTTGCTGGGTCAGCAAATTTTCCGTGGCGGTGAGGCGGGCCTCGGCGGTGGCGAGCCGGGTGGTGGTCTGGGCCAACTGGCCGCGCTGTTCGTGGAGCGCGGCTTCGCCCTGGCCGGCAAGCTGGCGGAGTTCGGTGAGCTGTTTTTCGGCGGCGGTTTGGTGGGCCAGCGCGGACGAGCGCTCGTCGCTGGCGCGCTCAAGCTGGGTGCGGGTTTGCTGTAGCTCGGCCTCGCGCTGGATGAGCTGCGCGCGGAGTTCGCCTTCCACGCGGGCGTCGGCGGGAGCCACGGTGGCGCGGCGGGAGCCGAGGAGCCAGCCGATGAATCCGCCGAGCGTGAGGCCGATGGCGATAGCCACGTAGTTGTTCATGCGGAAAGAATGGCAACCCGCCGGGCAGTCGCAAGCTTTAGGTTGCGCGGATGGGGGCGGCGTGGGGCGTGGGTTGAAGTGCTCACGCTTGGAAAAGTTCCGGGCGTGGTTCGGGCGGCGGGACGCGCGCCCTCTGCGGCCGGCGGGACGGCCGGCGCTACGGGGCGGGGGGAAGGGCGGAGACGGCGGCGTGGTAGGCGGGGAGGGTTTGCTCGAAGTTGTCCACGGTGATGTGGAGGTCGCGGAGCAGGCCGTTTTGCAGCCCGTAAATCCAGCCGTGGACGGTGAGTTCCTGGCCGCGCTCCCAGGCGTCGCGGGCGATGGAGGTGTGGCAGACGTTGAGGACTTGTTCGATGACGTTGAGTTCGCAGAGGCGGTTGGAGGCTTCGCCGCCGGCGGTCTCGATGGTCTGCTCGTGTTTCTGGCGGACGTCCTGGACGTGACGCAGCCAGTTGTCGCTCAGACCGAGGCGGTCGCGGCGGAGTGCGGCCAGGACGCCGCTGCAGCCGTAGTGTCCGCAGACGATGATGTGGCGGATCTTGAGAATATCGACGGCAAATTGCATCACGGAGAGGCAATTGAGGTCGGTGTGGACGACGAGGTTGGCGATGTTGCGGTGAACGAAGAGTTCGCCGGGGAGGAGGCCGACGATTTCATTGGCCGGCACGCGGCTGTCCGAGCAGCCGATCCAGAGGTAGGCGGGGGATTGTTGCCCGGAAAGTTTTTGGAAGAACGCGGGGTCGCGGCGAAGGATGTGGGCAGCCCAGGCTTGGTTGTTGCGGAAGAGTTGGTTGAGGTTGAGCATGGGATTTTTGTTTGCGCCGCGGTGGAAACTGGCGCCCCGGATCAGCGTTGCACGCGAGCTCCGCCGCCCTTCATCAGTTTCTCGACTTCGGCCTTGTCGGCCATGGAGGTGTCGCCGGGCGTGGTCATGGCCAGCGCGCCGTGGGCCGCGCCGTAGTCCACCGCTTTCTGGCCGTTGCCGGTGGTCATCAGGCCGTAGATGAGGCCGGAGGCGAAGCTGTCGCCGCCGCCCACGCGGTCAAGGATTTCGAGGTCGGGATATTGGCGGGACTGGTGGAATTTTCCGTCCATGTAGCAAATCGCGCCCCAGTCATTGATGGTGGCGGTCTTGGCGGCGCGCAGGGTGGTGGCGGCGACTTTGAAGTTCGGAAAAGTTTTCACCGCAGTTTCGATCATCTGCTGGAAGGCGGAGATGTCGATGTGGAGGAGATTTTCATCCGCGCCTTCGACGTGGAAGCCGAGCGAGGCGGTGAAGTCTTCCTCGTTGCCGATCATGACATCGACGTATTGGGCGATCTCGCGGTTCACTTCCTGCGCTTTCTTGAGTCCGCCGATGCTTTTCCAGAGTGAGGGGCGGTAGTTGAGGTCGTAGCTGACGATGGTGCCGTGTTGCTTGGCCTTCTGCACAGCCTCGATGACAAGCTTGGGCGTGGTGTCGGAGAGCGCGGCGAAGATGCCGCCGGTGTGGAGCCAGCGCACGCCGAGTTTGCCGAAGATGTGGTCCCAGTCGAAATCGCCGGCCTTGAGTTGGCTGGCGGCGGTGTTACCGCGATCCGGAATGCCGACCGCGCCGCGCACGCCGTAGCCGCGTTCGGTGAAGTTGAGGCCGTTCCGGGTGACCCGGCCAATGCCGTCGAAGGCGGCCCATTTGATGAACTGCGTATCGACGCCGCCCTGCAAAATAAAATCTTCGAGGAGGCGGCCCACGTCGTTGTCGGCAAAAGCGGTGGCCACGGCGGTCTTGAGGCCGAAGCAGCGGCGGAGGCCGCGGGCGACGTTGTATTCGCCGCCGCCTTCCCAGACTTTGAATTCGCGGGCGGTGCGGACGCGGCCTTCACCGGGGTCGAGGCGGAGCATGATTTCGCCGAGGGCGAGCATGTCATAGGCGCAGGAATCGGCTGGTTTGACGTTGAGCGTGGACATAATTTTATGAGTGTGATGCGGCGGCAGGGGAATTCACATCGGTGTTCCGGCAACGTGCGGGTCTTGCCGCCCGGACCATGGGCTGGATGAAACGCCTGCCTGCAATGCGGGGGAGATTGTTGAAAGAGGTGGTGAAACTCAACATTTTTTTGGGGAAGTAAGGGACTTGGTTGCGGGGGTGGGATTTGAACCCACGGCCTTCAGGTTATGAGCCTGACGAGCTACCAGGCTGCTCCACCCCGCGTTCCGATTACACCCTCAATATAGCGGGGGAAGTTTCGCTGGCAAGAGTTTTTAATTATTTTTTCGCGCCGGCTGCGGGGAAACGGGGAAAGTGCGAATCCAAACGATTCAAACGAGCGCGTTCGTTGACTTCGCGCTGTGCGAGCGGGTATCCTGCTCGCGTTCAGTTGTTGATCACAATGTTTATGCCCAAAGTCACCGTGTTGCCCGCCAATGTTTCCACCGTCGTCGAGCCGGGCGTTCTGCTGCTCGACGCCGGTGAAGCGGCCGGAGTGGAAATGGAAGCCGGCTGCTTCAACTGCTCCTGTGGTACCTGCGTTGTCGATGTTGTCAGCGGTATGGAAAACCTCGACGAGCCGACGCCCGAAGAACTCGACGTGCTCGATCAGTGGAACAAGGACCCGGAGAAACAGCGCTTGACCTGCTGCGTCAAAGTCAAAGGCCCGGGTGACATCGTGATCAAGGCTGGGCATTGATGTCCCGGCGCGTCAGAAGAAACGATTGCCTCGACCGGGCAAACTGTCCTAAATAGCCGCATGGTTCAAACCGCTCCCAGCCCGGCCGCCACTGTCGAGGCGGCTCCGCGTCGCGACGAGTTCGTGCGGGCGTTCCGCGTCATGCTGCTCGCGCGGCTGCTAGACGAAAAGTTCGCCAGCCTCTACCGCGCCGGGAAAATCCACGGCGGCGTCTTTCTCGGCAAAGGCCAGGAAGCGCTGAGCGTCGCCGTCGGCCAGTCGCTGTGCCCTGGGGACATTTTTGCGCCGCTCATCCGCGATCAGGCCGGCCGCCTCGCCTTCGGTGAAACAATCTTGGACGCGGTGCGCACCTACATGGGATCGCCGCTCGGCCCGATGCGCGGGCGCGACGGCAACGTGCATCGCGGCAAGCCGCGCGAAGGTTATTTGCCGATGATCTCCCACCTCGGCGCGATGATTTCCGTGGTCAACGGCGCGCTGCTCGGCCGGCGTTTCCAGGGAAAAACCGGCGCGGTCGGCGCGACCTGTCTCGGCGAGGGCGGCACCTCCACCGGCGCGTTTCACGAAAGTTTGAACCAGGCCGCCATTGAAAGACTCCCGCTCGTCCTCGTCGTGGCGGACAATCAATACGCCTACTCCACACCGTCTTCGCAACAATTCGCCTGCCGCGCGCTGGTGGACAAGGCCGTCGGCTACGGCGTCACTGGCCACTCGGTCGATGGCACCGATCTGGAGGCGTGTTTGCAGACGGTCGGCGCCGCCGTCGCCCGCGCGCGCGCCGGCAGCGGCCCGCAACTCATCGTCGCGCATCTGCTGCGCCTCTGCGGCCACGGCGAGCACGACGACGCCGGCTACATCGACCCCAAGCTCAAGCAATCTCCACTGGGCCGCGACTGCCTGAAGGTCGCCGAGGAATTTTTGCTGCAAAACCAATGGGCCGACGCGAAGAGCATCGAAACGTGGCGCGCGGAAAAAATTAAAAACATCGAGGAGGCCGTGGCCATCGTGCAGCGCGAACCGACGCCCGATCCGTTCAAGGAAGACTGGCGCGCGCTGGCCTCGGAGCATCTGGGCGAACTGAGGAGCGAGAACCCGTGATTTCAAAATTGAAAACATTCGACATTCGACATTCAACATCCAACACCCAAGGTTCGGGGGCCATCGGCCACTGGGCCTTGAATGTTGAATGTTCGATGTTCGATGTTTCCTCCTCCTTTCCCGCATGAGCATCACCTACCTCGAAGCCATCCGCGAAGCCCAGGCCCGCGCCCTGGCGGATGATCCGCGCGTCTATATTTACGGCCAGGACGTTGGCGCGTTCGGCGGCGCGTTCAAGGCCACAAAAAATCTCGCGCAGGAATTTCCCGGCCGGGTCCTCAACGCGCCGATCAGCGAGGACGCGATCATCGGCAGCGCGGTCGGCGCGGCCATCGAGGGAATGCGGCCGATCATCGAAATGCAGTTCGCGGATTTCTCGACCGTCGGCTTCAACCAGATCGTCAACCAGGCCGCGACGCTTTTCTGGCGGACGCAGGTGCCCTGTCCGATCACCATCCGGCTGCCGTTCGGCGGCACGTCGGGCAGCGGGCCGTTTCACAGCCAGTGCATCGAGGCGATCTACGCGCATTATCCCGGCATCATCGTGCTGACCCCCGCCACGGTCGAGGACGCCTACAGCATGCTGCTGGAAGCGGTGGCGATCGATGACCCGGTGATTTTCTGCGAGCACAAATATCTTTACTACCATCTCAAGGCCGACCGCCTGCCGACCGAGGCCATGCCCGTCGGCAAGGCGCGCATCGCCCGCGCCGGACGCGACCTGACCATCGTGGCCTACAGCGCGATGGTGCATGAGGCGCTGGCCGTCGCCGAGGAACTCGTCAGCGAAGGCGCGGAAATCGAAGTGGTCGATCTGCGTTCCGTGAAGCCGCTCGACACCGACACGGTGATCGCGTCGGTCGCGCGCACGGGCCGACTGCTCTGCGTGGGCGAAGCGTGGCCGTGGGGTGGCGTGACGGCGGAAGTGATCGCGCGCGTGGCCACGGAAGGGTTCGGCCTGCTCGACGCGCCCCCGCAGCGGCTGAACGCGAAGGACACGCCGGTGCCGTATCATCCGAACCTCTGGTCCACGCACCGGCCTACCGCCCGCAGCATCGCCGTCGCCGCGCGGAATCTGCTGGGCCTTTGAGCGCGGCGTGGGACTCATGCTCAAGTATCTCGCCAACCTCAACCGCGGGCGGCTGAGGCTGTGATGATACCTCATCTGGTAATTGGTGCGCTACTTCCGTGCCAACGTGTATCTTTGGCTCACCTCGCTCGGTCTGAGCGAGATCATCGCGCTCCGCGCTTTACCTAAGCACCAGCGGCAGCAACAACAAAGTAAAGCTCGAAGGCTGGCAATTGTTCCGACTGTTCCTCATGCCGTTTTGCGATTCCAGTTTTGCCGCGCTCGTGAAAGCTAAAGTTTTCATCCTAATTTCTCCCCCGAACATCGGCGAAGTGCTGCTGGCGGTTCTCCTGTGCGCCGTGTTGTGCGGCACGGTCGTGGTGTTGAAGTGGCGGAAAGGATTGCGCTGATCCTTGTCAACCGCCGGACTTCGGATCGCCGGCGCGCACCAGTTTCTTTAAATCCTCCGGCAGCAGCCAGAGCAGCAGCGGCCCCGTCATGGCCGTCGTGAGCAGCGCCATGATGACGAAAATCGTGAACAGCTCCTTGGGCAGCAGCTTGAGATCGTAGCCGATGTTGATGGCGACGAGGGCCATGAGTGCGCGGGTGTTCATCAGCGTCGCGATGCTCCACGAATCGCGCAACGGCTGGCCGGTGAATTTGGCGCCAAGAAAACAGCCGCCGAGCTTGGCGACCGTGGCCGCCACGAACACCATGCCGCAGGCCAGCCAGGCGAGGCAGGTGTTGAGCGAGCCGAGTTCGGTGCGCAGGCCGGTGTTGGTGAAAAAAATTGGCACCAGTGCCACCAGCACGAAGTCGCTGAAGCGCGCGCGCCACGCCTTGACCAGCGCCGTCTCCTGGTGAAGGGACACGCCGAGCAGGAACGCGCCAAAGATGGAGAAGATGCCCAGCTTGTTGGTGGCGATGCAGCAGGCGAAGAGCACGATGAGCAGCACCGCGAGGAAGGACGCCGGCATTTTTCCCGCATGCGCTCCGGCGGTGAGCCGCTGCCAGAGTTTGCGGAGCAGGGGGCCGACGACATACATGAGCAGCAGGAACAGGCCGAGCACGCCGCCGATCTGGAGCAGCAGCGGCTGCCAGGCGAAACTCGACGTGACCAGTGCCGTGATGACCGCCAGCCCGATCCACCCGGCTACGTCATCGATCGCCGCCGCGCTGATCGCCAGCGCGGCCAGCGGGGTGCGTTCGAGGTTCATCTCCAGCAAAATGCGCCCCATGATCGGCAGCGCCGTGATGGAAAGCGCGATGCAGACGAACAGTTGGAAGCCGAAGAAATTGGTCTCCGGCGCAAAGTGGGTGTGCAGCCATTTCCCGATGGCCAGGCCGCACAAGGCCGGCGCGACCAAGCCCGTGAGCGACACCGCCAAGACCGAGCGCGAGCGCGAGCGCAGGTGGCCGAAGTCAAACTCCATCCCGACCTGGAAGAGCAGGAGGATGAGGCCGAGCTTGCCGAGTAGTTGCAGCGACTGTTGGGTTTCGCTGGGAAACAGCGGTGGCCAGTCCTTCGGCCAGAGGAGGCCCAGCGCGGACGGGCCGAGCAGAAGGCCGGCGGCGATTTCTCCAACCGCGAGCGGTTGGCCGAGCTTTTTGCCGAGGCGCCCCAAAATCCACGCGGCGGCGATGATGATCATCCACTGGATCAGGACGAGCTTGAGGTGGCCTTCGATGGCGGTGGGGTTCATGGGAGAGGGAGCGGCGCGGGATGAGCCAGGCCGCGATGCGAACCGTTGAGGAGCACCTCAACGGACATCGGCTGCGGCGGAATGAATCTTGCCAGGTTCAAAGTTGCGGCGATTCTGGCGGCAGAACACCCACAACGGAAATCATTTCTTACAATCTGAGTCATGCCGTTCCGGCATTACTCTCCCGTCCATGGAAATCTGGCATCTGCGCTAATTTCAAGCCATCGCGGAAGAATTGAACTTTTCCAAGGCGGCCCTCCGGCTCCACGTCGCGCAGCCCGCGCGGGCAACGCACCGCCGCCGGCGAGGAGGGCGAGCTGCGCCTCGGCTACATCGGCCCCCCGACGCACGCTTTTCTCGGACGGATCGTGAAGGAGTTCCACTGCCGTTATCCGCGCGTGACGGTGGTGCTGGAGGAACGGACCCCGGAGCGCGTCTGGGAAATGGTCGCGCAAGGATGCTCGCCATCGAGTTGACGCGCCCCGTCCTGGCGCATCGCGCGCTGGGGCTGCATACGCTGGTGCTCCTGCGCGAATGGCTTTGCGCCGCGTTTCCCGCCGGACATCCGCTCGCGAAAACCGCCGCCGTCCCCTGGCGCGAACTCGCGAACGAGCCGCTCATCGTCCTTTCCCGCCTGTCCACAAGTTGGATTTGGTCATGGTGTGATCGGAGCAGAATGATTCGCCGCCCGCGACGGCGTTTCACAATCTCGTCCGCGAATGGCTGAAAGCGCGGCGGCTGTGGAATGCCAAGGCGTGAGCACACGACAACGGAGCGCGGCTGTGCCCCGCGTTTGGCGGGACCCGCCGCCGCGCGTGGAGAAGGAGGAACATTTCTCGATGACTTATAACGTGCGTGCTGCGGCTGATCCCGCGCGGCGCGGGACACAGCCGCGCTCCGGGGGCAGGAGTTGCCGGCGAGAGTTTTCGTTGTGTCCCCGCGCGGGTTGCGCTACACCAGCACTACGAACCGCGCACAAATCAGGTTATGCCACAGATTCCCATCATCATGCCGCAACTCGGCGAGTCCATCGCCGAGGCCACGATCATCAGCTTCCTCGTGAAGCCCGGCGACCAGGTGGCCGCCGACCAGGACGTGGTGGAAGTGGAAACTAACAAGGCGTCAATGAACGTCTCCTCGCCCTGTCCGGGCCGCGTCCAGAAATGGCTGGTGAAGGCGGGCGAAAGTTATCTCGTCGGCGCGGTGCTCGGTCATCTGGAAGTCAGTGCGGAAGAAGCGGCGCGTCTGGGCCTGGATGAAAACGGCCCGGTGCCCGGTAACGGAGGCCTCCCCGCGTCCTCCGCGACCAACGGAAAGAAAAGCGACGCGGAGTTTTCGAAAAAAGCCGCAGTCCAGCCCACGGTGCGCGGCCTGCCTGTCCCGGCCCACGCGGCGGGCGCGAGCTACATGAGTCCGCGCATGAAAGCCCGCATGAACGAACTCGGCCTGCACGCCGCCGACCTCGCGGGCATCGCCGGCAGCGGCACGGCCGGCCGCGTCACGGTCGAGGATTTTGAAAAATTTATCGCCAATCTCGAGAAGTGCAAACTCTCCCCGGCCTCGTCCATGCGTGTGGCCGTGGCCGATGCGATGCGCCGCAGTTGGACGCGCCCGCTAGCGACCGTCGCGCTCCCGATCAGCATTGACGTCCTGCTCGCGCATCGCAAAGCCAGCGAACCGAAGCCTGGTCCCGCGCTCTACGCCCTGCGCGCGCTGGCCATCGCCCTGTCCGAAAACAGTGCGCCGGCGGGCCGTCTCGTCGGAAACAAGATTGTTCATCCGCAGGCCATCGACGTCGGCTTCGCGGTCGAGGCCGAGGACGGCGTGCTGGTGCCGGTGCTGCGCGGCGCGGATAAAAAGCCGCTCGGCGAACTGGTCGCGCGCTACAACGAACTCGTGGAACTTGCGCGGCAACGCCGCCTCCCGCTCGACGCCACCGGCGGCTCCATCGCGACCGTGACGAATTTCGGCACGTTCGGCCTCACCTGGGCCACGCCGATTCCGCTGCCCGAGCAGACGATTGTGCTGGGCATGGGCGCGGGCCGCAAAGTGCCGAACTGGGACGAGAAGAAAGGCCAGTTCGTACCGGTGACGGAGGCGAACCTCACGTTGAGCTTCGATCATCGCGTGCTCGACGGCGGCGCGGCGGGCCGGCTGCTGGCGCGGATCGCGGCGCTGATGGGGCAGCCGGAGAAGTTGTGATCAGCGCGCCTGTTTGACTTCACCGGCCGATTGTTCCAGATCGCTGGCCGCTCCGGGATCATTCAATCACCACTTTTTGGGCGGCCGGTCCAGCGCGCGAGGTAGGGATCGACGCGGGCGAAAAGAAAATAGGCCCAGCGTTCCAGGAGTTTTTGACAAAGGTTGCGCGATTGTTTCCAGGTGGCAGGATCGATGCGGCGGCAATGCTTCAGGTCGCGGGCGAAAATTTTCCGCGCCTCGGCCGCGAGCGCCGGGTCGTCGAGGCGCGCGAGCAGCTCGTAGTTGATGTTTAAACTGCGGGCGTCGAGGTTGGCCGAGCCGACATGGACCCGGTCGTCGAGAATGATCAGTTTCGTGTGGAGGATCTGCGGTTGATACTCATAAATCTCCACGCCCGCAAGGAGCAAACCCTGGTAGAGCCGATGGCTGGCCAGTCGGGAGAGGGGCACGTCGGACTGGCCGGCCAGCATCAACTGCACCTTCCGCCCGGCGCGGGCCGCGCGCCGTAACGCGCGCCGGATGCTCCAGGACGGGAGAAAGTAGCCGCAGATGATTTGCACCGAGCGGGCCTGGGCCACGTCCCGGGTCACGGCACGTTTGAGCAGGCGGTGGCCGAGGCCCGGGCCGCTCAACAGGAGCTGCCAGCGGCCGTGCGGGTTTTTGATTTCGGTGCGGGCACGGCGAAGTTTTTGGGCGAGTTTAAGTTTGGTGCAGGCCTGGGCGAACATCGCGTCGGCGGCGCGGGCCAGTTCGGCGGCGGGCGGGCCGGTGATGTGCAGGCCGAGATCGCGCCAGCCCCAGCTCACGCCGTCGCCGTTGTATTCGGGCGCGATGTTGAAGCCGCCGATGCAGGCAGTCTGCTCATCGACGACGAGGATTTTGCGGTGGTTGCGGTAGCCGAGTCGGGCGAACTGGATGGAATTGAACCAGCGGAATTCCCCGCCGGCGGCGAGGAGCGGTTTCCAGAAACTTTGCGGCAGGCCGAACGAGCCAACCGCGTCGATGAGCACCTGCACGCGGACCTGGCGCTGCCGAGCCTCGACGAGAGCTTCGAGAAATTCGCGTCCCGGCGGAGCGGCGGAGAAAATATAAAACTCGAGCCGGATGGAACGGCGGGCCGCGCGAATGGCTGCGAGCATCGCGGTGAGCGCCTCGTGGCCGGTGTGCAACCAGCGGAAGGTGGGGGCGTCGCCG
Source organism: Pedosphaera sp. (assembly GCA_009695285.1). GTDB lineage: Bacteria > Verrucomicrobiota > Verrucomicrobiia > Limisphaerales > SIBH01 > SIBH01. Next base: position 7,539 of record SIBH01000034.1, on the reverse strand, counting down.
GCGGTCATGGCGGATCAGCGGGCGAGCAGTTCGAGGGCGTCGCGTCCGCGGCTGGTGAGGGTCCAGTTCTGGCCGGCGCGGGCGACGAGGTGGCGGCCGGGATTTTTTTCCTGTTCGGCGGCGTTGACGGCGAGGAGCTGGAACCGGCCCGCGCCCTTGATTTCCGAGGCCGCCCGCGGGGTGAGCTGGAAGGCCACGGCGTTGTAGTTGAGGGAAATTTCGTAGCCGGCCACGCCTTCCTTTTCAGTGACGGGATTGCGGCGGAGCAGGGCGGGGAAGCGGCCGGCCCAGGAGAGATTTTTTTCGCGGACCAGCACGCGGCACAGTTCGGTCTGGCCGCGGATGAATTCGACGAGGCTGAACTTCGCGCCCTGGGCGTGCTGTGCGAGCAGGATGAGACGGGGGTCGAGGCCGACGAGGTTCTGCCCGTTCCACACGCCGTGGTCGTTGCGTTCGCCGGGGCGGCTTTTTTTGAACCAGTCGGGGAACTGTTCGTTGATGAACAGATCCAACTCGAAGTGGACGTGGGCCCGCTCCTGTGAGATGCGCTCGCGGGTGTTGCTGGTGCGACCCATGATGCCGACCGGCTCGCCGGCCTTGACAGTTTGGCCGGGCTTGAGTCCGGCTTGAATCGAACTCAGGTGCGCGTAAAGCGAACAGATTTCCAGGCCTTCGACTTGGTGGCGGAGTACGATGTATTTGCCGTAATTGGAGAGGGAGGGGTTGGAGCTGACGTAGGCGACCGTGCCATCGGCGGTGGCCAGAATGGGATCAACCGGCTCGCCTTTTTTGTCGCGGCGCTGGCAGCGGATGTCGAGGCCCTCGTGGATTTGCCGGCCGTCGGAGCGGACGCAGCCGAAGGTGCCGCTGGTCCAGGGTTTGCCGGCGGTGCCGACGAAAAATTTTTCCTCGGCGCCTTTTTCGAGGAGCGAGTGGTTGGCGGTGGGAAAATGAAACGGCTGCGCGGCGAGCGGCAGGACGGGCAGGAGGCAGACGAGGGCGAGTCGGGCCGCGAATAGTCGGTGCATGAGCGGAAAGGGTTAGAGACTTTCCTGGAACGAGTTTTTCTTAACCCCGTTGTTCAGGCCGCGCACGATGCGCTCGGATTCCTCGCGCGTGGCATCGGGGGTGAAGATGATCCGGCCATTACTGATGATCTTGTGGATGACGGGCGCGGCCAGCCAGCGGGCCTCGCCGAAATGGCTGAAGACAGCGAGGTGCTTGCCCTTGTGCGTGAGGGAGGACTGTTCGAGGCGCCAGGTTCCCTGACGGTCGAGCTGGATTTGGATGGCGAAGCCGCCCGGTTGGTCGATGATCGACGCGGCGCTGACGTTGCGCTCGTCGCAAACGTACTCCCGTTCCACGTTGAGAAACATGGGGTTGGCGCGGAAGATGGGGACCGAGGCGATCCGGTCGTTGTTGGCCGCGTCGATCTCGAAATGCAGGCGCAGGGTGCTCTTTTCCGACTTCACCCCCGTGGTGGTGCAGCCGGTGATGAACGCCACCGCTAAAAAAAGATTGAACCACAACAGCCGGGTCTTCATATTCCCGGCAAGCAAACTCATCCTGCTGACAAAGTAAAGAAATCTATGGGCCAACAAAGCAACAAAGTACAAAAACGGAGACGCCGCGAGGCGCTCAATAAACGGAGAACAGCCACCGCCAAGGCGAAGGTGAAATCAAAGCCTAGCAAAGGCTGATTTTTCGACGGTCTTCCCGGGCCACCGCCGTGCGGTGGCCCCTTTTTTGTCTGGGTCACCCGCGCTGGCACGGCTGGTTGCATGATTGTAACACTTTTTTAAGTGTTGAAAAATTCCCGCGCGCGCCCGGGAGAAACCTGTTCACCGTCGGATTTTTCGGTGGGAAATCATTTGGAGATGAAAAGAGGAGACAGTGTTCGGACCCTGCAAAAAATTGAACGAAACCGATGTCATCTGCGGAGGCCTCCGGTTCTTTCGGTGAGCAAGCTGTGCATAATAAATCGTTGTCCGATGGTGGAAATTTGCTATTCTATTTTCAATTAATTGAAAGAACTAGTTGTGCAGATCCGACGAAAGAAAGTGAACGCCGCTCAAGGATAATCCCAGGTGACTGGGGAAAGATCGGGCCAGGCTGGTTGGCCCAGCCCCACTCAAGCGCGGGCCGCAAGGCGCGCGGGGCGGAGGCAGAATTTACCAGTTCCTCTGGAGGCGTTCGCGCACCATCAGTTAACGCGAAAAAGGAACTTGTCGGCCAGAAGCGAGCAGAAACCGCTTCAAGCCGGGTCAAGTAGTCCGGGCCGGTTTCAGGTCCGGATGAATCGCAGTTACCCAGAGGGTAAACGGTTGCTACTGTGCGCCAGCAGGGGACGGACGACTCTGGCGGTTTCGTGCAAGCGGAATCAGCCAAACGAAAGACGCTGAAAAGTGGGACAACAAGAGCGTTCGAATCGGGAAGGTCACGAGACCCGGGCAAGGTTCGTGAAAAACTTCCGAAACGCCGGCGATGTTAAAAACGACACCGCTGGCATGTGAGCGAAAGGCAACCTGAGAGGTAAGAGGTCAGACCCGTGGCATCGGGGCAACGCATCGTCAAAAGCGATGGCCGACCCGGTGCAACTGGTCAAGACGCGGAGCAGAAATCACAAACGTGTCTTGACCTAGTCCGCAAGCCGGTGGCGCAACCACCAGCCGAAGCGGGCTAAGAGGCCTCACTCAAAATTCTGCCGCCGCGAGGTGCTGGACGGCCCTGCTATGAGGCCGAAAACTCCGCTTGCCGTGAAGAATGGCGTCGGGAAGACGGCAGCCCCCGCAAGGGCGCGCGCCAAATGCCGTCCCGGGAAAGAGAGCGTGGCGAGCTCCCACCCCTATTTCGTCCCCGTCTGGTCGTAAGACCGGACGGGGACATTTGTTTTCCAGTGCGCGTGAAAAAAACTTCGGCCCGATAAAAAATCTTGCCCTCGCCCAGTGTTTGACGAATAAACAACCCACCAAAAGTTAAACAATAAAGCCGCGAAGGAATTTTATGGGACACATCTACAACAACATCGTCGAGACCGTGGGCCGCACCCCGCTCGTCAAACTCAACAAGGTCACCGCCGGGCTGGAGGCAACCATTCTCCTCAAGTGCGAGTTTTTCAATCCGCTTGGCAGTGTCAAGGACCGCATCGGCATGGCCATGATTGAGGACGCCGAAAAGCGCGGCATCCTGACGAAAGACACCGTCATCATCGAGCCGACCAGCGGCAACACCGGCATCGCGCTCGCCTTCGTCGCGGCGGCCAAGGGCTATAAGATCATTCTCACCATGCCGGAAACCATGTCGCTCGAACGCCGCACCCTCCTGGCGATGCTTGGTGCGAAACTCGTCCTCACGCCCGGCACCGAAGGAATGAAAGGGGCCATCGCCCGCGCCGAACAGCTCGCGAAGGAAACCCCCAATTCATGGATTCCGCAGCAGTTTGAAAACCCGGCCAACCCCGCCATCCACATGAAGACCACCGCCGAGGAAATCTGGGCCGACACCGACGGCAAGGTGGACTTTCTTGTCGTGGCCGTCGGCACCGGCGGGACGATCACCGGCTGCGTGGAAGTCATCAAGCCGCGCAAACCTTCCTTCCAGGCCATCGCCGTCGAGCCGAAAGATTCCCCGGTCATTTCACAGACACTCGCCGGCCACCCGGTTAAACCCGGCCCGCACAAAATCCAAGGAACCGGCGCGGGCTTTGTCCCGAAAAATCTTCACCTCAAGGACTCCACCGGCAAACCGCAGATCGTCGAGTGCCTCCAAGTTTCCAACGACGACTCCTTCGCGATGGCCCGCCGCCTCGCGAAAGAGGAGGGAATTCTCGTCGGCATCTCCACCGGCGCCAACGTTGTAGCCGCCATCGAAGTCGCCAAGCGCCCGGAAAACAAGGGCAAGATCATCGTCACCGTGGCCTGCTCCACGGGCGAGCGCTACCTGAGCACTCCGCTGGCCGCCGAGGCGAAGGCCGAAGTGGGCGGTTGAGAACGGACGTCGTCCGGTGGGCGACTTCAGGACGGCTTGTCCGGTGACGGAATCCAGCGTCACCACCGTATCACAAATTTATTAGTTGCACCCGCGCGACTTTTGCCGTCTATTGATTCCCGTTGAAGGTTTGACCGGTAGTCAGGCGCGGGGAATGAAAGTTCGATTCACGCGGCGGTCCTCCAAAAATTCAAAGTTCTAAATTGGTTTTTCGGGTTCAACCAGACTTTCACGACACACAAATACTATGAGCAATGCGCCCAGCGCCCCCACGCAAGAAACAGGTTCCGGCTATCTTGAAATCGCGGAAAAAGGCTTTGGCTTTCTGCGTTCGCCTGAAAATCATTTTCACGCTAAGCCGACCGACATCTTCGTCACGCCCGACACCATCAAGCGCAACTTCCTCCGGGAAGGCTGCCTCGTGGTCGGTGGTCTGCAACCGCCCCATCGCGGCACCAATCCGCAGCTCAAGACCGTCGAGCGGGTCAATGACGTTCCTTTCGCCGACTACACCAAGGCCGTCCGCTTCGAGAACCTGACCAGCATCGACCCGATTGAAAAATTCCAGCTCGAAACCACGCCCGATCTTCTCGAAACCCGCGTCATCGACCTCGTCACCCCCATTGGCAAGGGCACGCGCGGCATCATCGTCGCGCCGCCGCGCACCGGCAAGACCACCATCCTCAAGCAAATCTCTAACGCGATCACGACCAACCATCCGGAAGTTCACGTCATCGTCCTCCTCATCGACGAGCGCCCCGAGGAAGTCACCGACTTTCAACGCTCGGTCAAGGCCGAGGTCATTGCGTCCTCGAACGACATGGACATTGAAACCCACGTCCGCCTCTCACGTTTCATCATCGAGCGCTGCCGCCGCATCGTCGAATCCGGCAAGGACGTCTTTGTGCTGCTCGACTCTCTGACCCGCGTCGCCCGCGCCTACAACAGTGTGCATGGCGGTTCCGGCCGCACCATGACCGGCGGTGTCGATGCCCGCGCGCTGGAAATTCCGCGCAAAATGTTCGCCTCCGCCCGCAAGATCGAACACGGCGGCTCGCTCACCATTCTCGCGACCGCGCTGGTCGATACCGGCTCCCGCATGGACGAGCTGATTTTCCAGGAGTTCAAAGGCACCGGCAACATGGAGCTGATCCTCGACCGCAAACTTTCCGACCGCCGCCTCTTCCCCGCCATCGACATTCCGAAGAGCGGCACGCGCAAGGAGGAAAAGCTGTTCGCGCCGAAAAATCTCGAAGCCATCCGCAAGCTCCGCCGTATGATGGTCGATTTGAACCCGGTGGAAGCGATGGAAACCCTCACCGCCGCGCTCAAGAAGCACAAGACCAACGACGAACTGCTCGCGAAGCTGGGCGCCAGTTAGGCGGACGCACGCTGGCAGCCTGTGTTGGGGGCGTTGCCCCTTGCTTTGTTTTTGGGCCGGACGAATCCGTCACGCTGCTGCATGAAAAAAAAAGCCAAGCCCCCGGTGGAGTTGCCCCGTTCCCGCCCGCCGCTGGAGCGGATGATTCGCATCCATCAGGCGATTCAATCCGGCAAATATCCCAACGGCAGCACGCTCGCCCGCGAACTGGAGGTCAGCACCAAATCCATCCAGCGCGATCTCGAATTCATGCGCGATCGACTGAACCTCCCGCTCGAATATAGCGCCGCGCACGTTGGCTTTCACTACACCGAGTCGGTGGATTCCTTTCCCACGCTGCAAATCAGCGAGGGCGAACTTGTCTCGCTGCTCATCGCGGAAAAGGCGCTCCAGCAATATCGCGGCACCAATTTCGAAAAGCCGCTCCTCAGCGCGCTCCGCAAATTGCAGGACGCCATGCCCGACACGTTCTCCCTCAGCTTCGCCGACTGGGAGCAGACCATTTCCTTCCGCACCAGCGCCGAGCCGATTTTGAATCTGGAAATTTTCGACGCCCTCGCCAAGGCTACCGCCGGACGAAAACAAATCCGCTTCAATTATCGAAAGCCGGGCCGCGCCGAATCCGAGCCACGCCTCGTCGATCCGTATCACCTCGCGAACATCAACGGCGAATGGTTCCTCTTCGCCCACGACCAGGCCCGCAAAGACATTCGCACTTTCGCTCCCGCCCGCATCTCGGCGGTCGAACTGACCGGAAAAACTTTCGCACGTCCGCAAAAATTCTCCGTCGAGAAGCGGCTGCGCGACAGCTTCGGGGTCCATTCGGGCGAAGGCGAGTTCGAGGTTGTGCTCCGCTTCAGCGAGTTTGCCGCCGACTACATCCGTGAAAAAAAATGGCATGCCTCGCAGCAGTTGCGCGAACTCGACAGCGGTGGCTCGGAGCTGCGTTTGAAACTTTCTAGTCTTGTCGAGGTGCAGCGCTGGGTGCTCGGCTGGGGTGGCCACGCCACCGTGGTGCAACCGCCGGAGCTCATCGAATCCGTCCGGCGCGCTGCCGAGGCGCTGCTCAAAACCTGCGCTGAATGACGGAGGCGCATGGCGAACAAATTCTACGATCCTGGCGAGCAACGCGCCGCGAAGGTAAACGACCTCTTCGCCGCCATCGCGCCGCACTACGATCTCATCAACGACCTGCAAAGCTTTGGCCTGCACCGCTGGTGGAAGCGCCGCCTCCTGAAAATCGCTGCGCCGCGCCCCGGCGAACAAGCGCTCGACCTCTGCTGCGGCACCGGCGACGTGGCCTTCGCGCTCGCGCAGGCCGGGGCGGAAACCACCGGCTTCGATTTCAGCGGACCGATGCTCGCCGTTGCCCGCGCGCGCGCCAAAAAAATTCCGCACTCCGCACTCCGCACTCCGCATTTCCTCCAGGGCGACGCGCAGCACCTTCCCTTCGCCGACAACTTTTTTGATCTCGTCACCATCAGCTACGGCCTGCGGAACCTCGCGGATTTTGATCGTGGTCTGCGCGAGATGCACCGCGTGATCAAACCCGGCGGGCGGTTGCTCGTCCTCGATTTCGGCAAGCCGGAAAATCCGCTCTGGCGTTCGCTTTACTTCGCGCATCTCCGCTGGTTCGTGCCGCTCTTCGGAAAAATATTTTGCGGCGACGCCGCCACGCACGCCTACATTCTAGATTCACTCCAACACTATCCCGCACAGCTTGGTGTCGCTTCGAAAATGCGCGAACTGGACTGCGGGGAGGTGCGCATCATCAACCTTCTTGGAGGAATAATGAGCATCAACTACGGCGTGAAACAGAAGGTCGCGTAATCTGAGCAGTCAGATGAGCGCGAATATTCGGAATTCCAAGCCGGATGAACCGTTCATTCTAACGGCACGCTGGGGGTGGTGAGGCGGTAGAAGCGGTTGGTCGCGCCGGGGCTGGGGTCGAGGATGGTGGCCAGGCGGTTGGTGGGGTGGGCGGGGAGGTTGGTGAGTTTGAGCCAGGCGCCGGCGGTGGCGGTGGGGTTGTAGAGGACGCTGTAGGTGTGGTTGGAGAGGGCTTGGAAGCGGAGGGTGATGGTGCCGGGGGCGGCGGTGATGTCGGAGACTTTCAAATAGCTGTTGGGGTTTTGAGGGTCGGTGCCGGCCAGAAATTCCTGGAGGTTGGT
>SIBH01000033.1 GCA_009695285.1 Pedosphaera sp. | reverse complement strand
CCTATGAGAAAAACCAACTCGTGCCTCCGGACTCTATTCACCCTCGCCCTTTTTTTTACCGCCAATTCCCTGTTCGCCGGGGAGTCGGACATCAAGATTCCGGACTTGAACAAGGTCGTTTTCACCCTGCCGGGCGGGACGAGCGTCATCTCCGGGATGGCATTGATGTACGCAGGGTTGGTCATCTGCCTGATCGGGTGCGCGTTCGGCCTCTGGCAGTATCAGCAGACGAACAGCCTCCCGGTGCATGAGAAAATGCGCGCCGTCTCGAACATTATCTGGGAGACGTGCAAGACGTATCTCTTCCAGCAGGGGAAATTCCTCGTCATCCTCTGGGCGCTGATCGCGGCCTGCATGGTTTACTATTTCGCCGGGCTGCAACATACGCCGTTCGGCAGCGTGGTGGTCATCCTGCTCTGCTCCATTCTCGGCATCCTCGGCTCCTATGGCGTGGCGTGGTTCGGCATCCGCATCAATACCCAAGCCAACTCGCGCACCGCTTTCTCCGCGCTGCGCGGCAACCCGCTGGCCACGCTTTTCATTCCGCTCCGTTCCGGCATGAGCGTCGGGCTGCTCCTGGTGAGCGTGGAGCTGTTCTTCATGATCTGCATCCTGTGTTTTCTGCCGACCGACCTAGTCGGCCCGTGCTTCATTGGCTTTGCCATCGGCGAATCGCTCGGCGCCAGCGTGCTGCGGATTTGCGGCGGCATCTTTACGAAGATCGCGGACATCGGCGCGGACCTGATGAAGATCGTCTTCAACCTGCCGGAAGATGATCCGAAGAATCCCGGCGTCATCGCCGACTGCACGGGCGACAACGCGGGCGACAGCGTGGGGCCGACGGCGGACGGTTTTGAAACCTACGGCGTGACCGGCGTGGCCTTGATCGCGTTTCTGGCGCTGGCGCTGGTGACCAAGCCAGAAATCTGCGGGCAGTTGATCATCTGGCTGTTCGTCATGCGGATGCTGATGGTGCTGACTTCGCTGTTCTCGTATCTGGTCAATGAGAAGATCAGCCAACTCCGCTACGGCGCGCAGAAGGATTTCGACTTGGAGGCGCCGCTGACGCATCTGGTCTGGATCACCTCGCTGGTGTCCATCGCCGTCACGTTCGCCGCGAGTTACGTGCTGCTGACCGGTTTCAACGCCTACTCCGGCCTCTGGTGGGTGCTCTCGGCGATCATCAGTTGCGGTACGCTGGCCGGCGCGCTCATCCCGGAGTTCACGAAGGCTTTCACCAGCACCAACTCGCGCCACGTCAAGGAAGTGGTCAACGCCTCGAAGCAGGGCGGGGCGTCGCTGAACATCCTGTCCGGTTTCGTGGCCGGTAACTTTTCCGCGTTCTGGCAGGGGTTGGTTATCCTCGCGCTGATGCTGCTCAGCTACAAATTTTCGCAGCACGCCTCGGTGGCCACGCTCATGCAGAGCGTCGGCGGACTGCCGTCGGAGAGCGGATTCGCCGGGCCGATCTTCGCGTTCGGCCTAGTCGCGTTTGGTTTTCTCGGCATGGGGCCGGTGACCATCGCGGTGGACAGCTTCGGCCCGGTCACGGACAACGCGCAGTCGGTCTATGAACTGAGCCAGATCGAGGCCGCACCGGGCATCAAGGCGGAGATCAAGCGCGACTTCGGCTTCGATCCCGACTTCGCAAATGCCAAGCACCAACTCGAAAAGGGCGACGGCGCGGGCAACACTTTCAAAGCCACCGCCAAGCCGGTCTTGATCGGCACGGCCGTGGTTGGCGCGACGACGATGATTTTCGGCATCATTATGCTTTTGAAAAGCATGCCCCAATACGGCAACGTCATCGAGAAACTCAGCCTGGTGCAGCCCGAAGTGCTGCTCGGCCTGCTCATGGGCGGGTCGGTCATCTATTGGTTCACCGGCGCGTCCACCCAGGCGGTCGTGACCGGCGCCTATCGCGCGGTCGTCTTCATCAAGGAAAACATCAAGCTCGACAGCACCGCCGCCTCGATCAGCGACAGCAAGGAGGTCGTGAAGATCTGCACCGTCTATGCGCAGAAAGGGATGATCAACATCTTCATCGTCATCTTCTGCTTTGCCCTGGCGCTGCCGCTCTTCGATCCGTTTTTCTTCATCGGCTACCTCGTCGCCATCGCGTTCTTCGGATTGTTTCAGGCCATCTTCATGGCCAATGCCGGCGGCGCGTGGGACAACGCCAAGAAGATCGTCGAGGTGGACCTGCGCCAGAAGAACACCCCGCTCCACGCCGCCAGCGTCGTCGGCGACACGGTGGGCGATCCCTTCAAGGACACTTCCAGCGTGTCGCTCAATCCGGTCATCAAGTTCACCACGCTCTTCGGCCTGCTGGCCGTGGAGATCGCCGTGCAGATGAAGAATCAGACCCTGAAGAACTGTATCGGCGGGTTCTTCTTCATGGTCGCGCTCGTCTTCGTTTACCGCTCCTTCTACAGTATGCGAATTCCAGAAGATGCGAAGAATTGAGGCCTGGCCACGGTCGGGCCGGGTGGGGGCGCATCTTGACAGTATCACCGTGGGGCAGGCTTCCAGCCAGAAGGTTCGGGCGGCATCCCTGCCGCCGGGTGTGATTGAAAGCGGGTGAGGGCAGTTTCCTTGCGGAGCGCCGGTCTGTGCCCGGCTTAAGGCCCGGGGACTGCGACGGGCTTGAGCTTTCCGAACCCTTCCACCAACCTGTTACTCGCCCCGCCTAAGCCGGTCACAGACCGGCGCTCCGCCTGTGCCTCACCCGGATTTAATCACACCCCCTGCCGCCCGTTCGTTCGAGAGTCCGTTCCCTGCTGCCCTCTGGAACGCGGGGCAGGGATGCCCCGCGAACCGTCAGGCTGGAAGCCGGACCCACGGTGGCGGACGTCCAGCCATTCACGGTGGCACCTCCCAGATGCCCCCGCCGAGTGGCTTCGGGCACTTTCGCTTTTGCCTTTTGCCAGCGGCCCTCCTAACGTCGCCGTCATGCAACTCAAGCTCGTGAGCCTGCTCGGTCTGGTGGTGATGATCGCGCTCGCGTGGGGCCTTTCGCTTAATCGGAAAAAGTTTCCCTGGCGCACCGTCCTCTGGGGGCTGGCGCTCCAGTTCGCTTTCGCGCTCTTCATCCTGCACACGAAGCTGGGGCAACGGGTTTTCTCGTTCGCCCAACAGGCTGTCGGCAAGCTGAATGACTTTGCCAACGAAGGCGCGGCCATGGTCTTCGGCCCGTTATCGAACGGCCCGCTGCTCTCGGAAAAATTCGGCCCCGCCAACGGCTTCATCTTCGCCGTCACCGTGTCGGCCACCATCATCGTCATCTCCTCGCTCTCCACGCTGTTTTATCACTGGGGAATTTTGCAGCGCGTCGTGCACGGCCTGGCGTGGGTGATGCGCAAGGCGATGGGCACGAGCGGGAGTGAAAGCCTCGCCGCCGCCGCCAATATTTTCCTGGGCCAGACCGAGGCGGCGCTCGTCATCAAGCCTTACATCCCGCGCATGACCGAGAGCGAACTCATGGCCTTGATGACCGCCGGCATGGCCACCATCGCCACCGGCGTGATGGCGGTCTATGGCTCGGCGAGCTTTGGCATTGACGCCGGGCATCTCCTTGTGGCGTCGGTGCTGGGCGCGCCGGCGGCCTTGATGATTTCCAAGATCATGGTTCCCGAAACGAGGGAGAGCGAGACCACCGCGACGCACTCCGCCTCCGTCGCGAGCGATTCCACCAACAGCATTGACGCGCTGTGCCGGGGCGCGAGCGAAGGCGTGGCGCTCGCGATCAACGTGCTGGCCATGTTGATCGCGTTTGTGGCCGTCGTGGCGCTGGCGAACTTTCTCATCGGCTGGGGGCAGCGCCAGTGCGGCGTGCTCGAACCGGTGACGTTGCAGAACATCTTGGGCTGGTTGAACTGGCCGTTCGCCTGGCTGATGGGCGTGCCGGTCAAGGACTGCGGCGTGGTCGGCCAGGCGCTGGGCGAGCGGATCGTGCTCAATGAGTTCGTTGGCTATCTGGGTCTGGCGAAACAACAGGCTGCGCTTGACCCGCGGAGTTTCACCCTCGCGACCTATGCGCTTTGCGGGTTCGCCAATTTCGCGAGCATCGCCATTCAGATCGGCGGCATCGGCCTGCTCGCGCCGACCCGCCGTGCCGACCTCGCGCGGCTCGGCCTGCGCTCGATGATCGCCGGGCTGCTGGCCTGCTACTTGATGGCGACGATCGTGGGAATTTTGACGTGAGCAGGAATTTGCGCTTTTGAAATGGTGCGTTTTCTGCGAAGTTGGCGGCGTTCTCCATGAACAACCGGGTCAAACTAATTTTATACATCGTGTTCCTGACGGGCGCGTGCGTGTGCGGCTGGAAATTTTATCAGACCTACACTGCCGCCTCGGCGCGCGCGGCGGCGGAAAAGCTCGATCCGCCCGCGGTTGCGGAAACCAACGCCCCGCCGGTCATCGGAACCAACGCCGTCCCCGACCCGGCGGAGACTGATCCCGCCACCAACACCGCCGCCCTCACCAACGCGTCGCCCGCCCAGCCCGCCAAACCGGTGGACACGGGGCGGCATTACGGGCGGATGATGAGCTGCGGCGCGATGGCGTTCGCCTGCGTGGTCGGGCTGGCCATGCTCCTAGCGCATGACGTCTCCCGGATCACGGCCAACCGGGTCGAGGATTTTCTCTTTAACGACGACGGGGCGCCGATGGTCCGGCCCGAGTACGACGAGGCCGAGGAGGTCTGGACCGACGGCCGCCATCTGGAGGCGATCCAGTTGATGCGGGACTATCTGAAAAAGAATCCGTCGGAAATCTACGTCGCGCTCCGCATCGCGGAAATTTACGAGAAGGATTTGCTGAACCCGCTGGCGGCGGCGCTCGAATACGAGGAGGTGCTGAAGAAAAAACTCCCGCCGGATCGCTGGGCGTGGTCGGCTATTCATCTGGCCAACTTGTATTCAGGCAGGCTCAACAAGATCGACCAGGCGGTCGCGCTCCTGCGGCGCATCGTGGCCGAGCAGGCCAGGACACCGGCGGCGGAAAAGGCCCGGCTGCGGCTGGCGCAGCTTGACGCCGGCACGGATCCGGAGCCGGAGCCGGTCGTGGCCGAGGAGCCGCCGCCCGCCCCGCCCGAGCCGGTCCGGCCCGCCTCAAAACTTCCACCCGGCTTTCGCCCGCGCGATTAGGCTGCGCTCTGGTTGAAATAATGGCTCCGCCGCTCTTTCCACTTTTTTTCACCGCGGCGCTGTGTTTGAGTCGGCGCGTCATTTCATGAAAACATCGTTCACCACCACCGGGCTCGTTCTCCTCGTCCTGTTCACGCTCGCTCCGCGCGGCGCGCCCGCCGCCGGGCCGGAAGCCTCCGACTACCGAAAATATGCGCCGAGCCGCGGGATGGACATTCTTCACTTCGCCCTCGACGTCACGCCGGATTTCAAACAGCGCACGGTCTCCGGCAGCGCCACGCTGAAGTTCAAGCCCATCGCCCAGCCCCTCGCGGAACTGCGGTTGGACGGCATCGACCTCGAGGTCTCCGCCGTGACCTCCTCCGAAAAAATCCTCGGCCATCAAACCACGGCGGAGAAAATCATCATCACCTTTGATCCGCCCGTGCCCGCCGGCCGGACTTCCAGTGTCACCATCACCTACCGCGCGCAGCCGGTGAAGGGGCTTTACTTCCGCACGCCCGAGCTGGGCTACGCGGCGGGCGATGCTCATATCTGGACGCAGGGCGAGGCCATCGAGGCCCGCCACTGGTATCCGTGCTACGACGCGCCAAACGCGAAGTTCACCTCCGAGGTCACCTGCCGGGTGCCTGAGGGAATGGTCGTGTTGTCGAACGGAAAAAAGATGTCCGAAGAAAAAGCCGGGGGCCTCGTCACCGTGCGCTGGCTGCAGGACAAGCCGCATGTGAACTATTTGATTTCGCTGGTGGCGGGCCATTTCAAAAAGATCGAGGACCAGTACCGGGACATCCCGCTCGCCTTCTGGACGCCCGCCTCGGAAATCAACGAGGCGGCCAACTCCTTTCGCGACACCAAGGAGATGATGGCCTTCTTCGAGCGTGAAACCGGCGTGCCCTATCCGTGGGCGAAATATGACCAGGTCTGCGTGCAGGATTTCGGCTGGGGCGGCATGGAGAACACCACGATCACCACCCTCAACAACAACACGCTGTTCACCGCCGCCACGGAAAACATCCGCAGCAGCCAGGGCCTGGTCGCGCACGAGCTGGCCCACCAATGGTTCGGCGACTTCGTGACTTGCAAGGACTGGAGCCACATCTGGCTGAACGAGGGCTTCGCGTCGTTTTACGAAACGCTCTACGACGAGCACAAGAACGGCCGCGACCAATATCTCTATCGGATGCACGAAGGGGCCAAGGGCATCTTCGCACAGGCCGGCGACACCAAGGCCATTGTCCATCGCAAGTTCAAGGAGCCGGGCGAGCAGTTCGACTACCTCGCCTACGGCAAGGGTAGTTGGGTGCTGCACATGCTCCGCCGCCAGCTTGGTGACGAACTCTTTCGCCGCTGCATCCAGACCTACCTGCAGCGCCACCAGTATGGCAGCGTGGTGACCGAGGATTTGAACGCCGTCCTCGAGGAGCTTTCCGGGCGCTCCTTCGACCAGTTTTTCGATCAATGGGTCTATCACGCGCGCCAGCCAGAGCTGGACATCGAGCAAAGCTGGGACGAGAAGACCAGGCTGGCCCGCGTCACCGTCCGCCAGACCCAGGTGATCAATGAAAATGTTTTTCTCTTCAACTTCCCGCTCACCGTCCGTTTCAAATCGAAGGCCGGCGTCGTCGAGCGCACGGTCACGGTCAAGGAGAAGGCCGAGGACTTTTACTTCGCGCTGCCGCAGGCGCCGGACGTCGTGCGCGTCGATCCGCATCTGGCCGTGCTGGCGAAGGTGAATTTCAAAGTGCCCAACGCCATGCTCCGCGCCATGCTCGCCGAGCGCGACGACGTGCTGGCCCGGCTCAATGCCATCGACCAGTTGGAATCGAAGAAGGATCACGAGTCCGTGGCCCTGCTCAAGGAGGCGTTGAACGGCGATCCCTTCTACGGCGTGCGGATGCGCGCGGCGTCGGCGCTGCGGGCCATCCACACCGACGAGGCGCTCGAGGCGCTGCTCGCATCGACGGGCCAGTCCGACGCGCGCGTGCGCCGGCAGGTGGTCATCGAGGTGGGCGGATTTTATCGCGAGGCGGCGTATGAACTCGCCCGGAAAACTTTGGACTCGGAAAAGAATCCCGACATCATCGCCTCCGCCCTCGGCACGCTTGGGGCGTATCCCCGGCCCGAAGTCAAAACCGCGCTGCTGAAATATCTCAACTCACAGTCGTTCCACAATCACCTGGCCGACGCCGCCATTGCGGCCATGCGCGCGCAGGATGACGCCGCGTTCATCGAACCGTTGCGCGAGACGCTCGTCCGGCGCGAGGCGGAATTTGAAAGCCGCACGTTGGCCCAAGGTCTGGGCGCGCTGGCCTGGCTGGCTCGCCGCCAGGACAACAAGAGCGCCGTGCGCGAGCTGATCCTCCGCCACGCGAACCACTCGCGGAAACCGGTGCAGCTCGCCGCCCTCGCCGCGCTCGGCACGCTCGAAGACACGCGCGCGCTGCCGGTGCTGGAGAAGTTCGCCGCCGCCGCCCAGGAAAGCCCGGAGCGGATCGCCGCCGAGAAATCCATCGCCGCCATCAACGCCGCCCGCAAAGCCCCAGCCGAACTGGGCGAACTGCGGAAGGAGTTGCTCGACCTGCAAAAGGACAACCGCGAGCTGCGAAAAGAATTCGACGTGCTGAAAAAGAAGCTGGAAGCGACGCCGGCGAAGACCGGGAAGCGATGAGAAAATCTGCTGGACAGCAAATTTGACCATGCTCAAGGTGCGCCCATGAATTCCAGCAATCGTCCGTTCACCCGTCTTCGGGGCGCTTCAACAGTTTTCTCTCTCTCCGCCAGAACCGTGGTCGCCATCCTCGCCAGCCTGCTGCTTTGGACTGGCGGGGATGCGGCCCAGTCGTCCGGCCCTATCCTCGCCAAGGGCGCGATCAAGCAGGTCGGAGCGGGCTCGATCACTTTCAACGACAAGCCCGACGCGACCGCCGTCGGCCTTGATGGCGCGACGGTCGTGAAGGTCAACGGCCAGGCCGCCAAGGCCTCCGACCTCAAGGCCGGCATGTCGGCGATTGCCTTCGGGGAGCAGGGGAAGCCCGCCACCGAGATTCGGGCCTATGCGCCGCGCTCGCCTTCGACCACCCCGCCGCCCAGCCAGCCCAGCGTCTATGGCAACATCGCCCAGATCGAAGGCGGCAAAATCACGATCGAGAAAAAAGGCCAGCCGTCCGTGACTGCCGCTTTTGATGGCACCACCGTCGTGAAGGTGAATGGCAAAGTGGCGACGGCGGCGGAACTCAAGGCCGGCATGATCATTATCGCCCTCGGGGCCGCGGACAAGCCCGCCACCGAGGTTCGGGCCTATGACCAGAAGGCGACCACGCCGCCGCCCAGCCGGCCGGGCATTTCCGGCACCATCACCCAGGTCGGGGACGGCAAAATCACGATCCAAAGTAAAAACGAGACTTCATCCACCGCCACCTACGACAGCGCCACCCTTGTGAAGGTGAACGGCAAAGTGGCCACGGCAGCGGACCTCAAAGTTGGGATGCTCGCCGGCGCCCTCGGAGCTGAGGACAAGCCGGCCACCGAGATTCGGGCCTACTGGCCCCGCTAAAGGCTGGCTTGGTTTATTTGACCGGATGCCAGGCGTTGCCGCCCGGTGTTTCGATGCCGATGTCCAAACTCACATCAACAAGTTGAACCCATGAAACTCTCCTTGATCACCGCCGCCATCTGTCTCGGACTGGCCGGAGCCGCTGGAGCCGCCGAGCCAAACACGAACCAGCCCGCACCGCCGACCATTCTTTTTCTCGGCGACAGCATCACCGCCGCCGGTGGCTATGTTCGAATCATTGGCGCGGAACTGGCCAGACAAAATCCCGCCGCCCCGCCGCGGGTGATCAACAAGGGGCGCGGCAGCGAAACCGTCTCGGACCTTAGCGAGGCCTATCATCCGGGTCGGCGGCCCTGCCTGTTCGCGCGGTTGGACGCGGAAATGGCGCAGGCCAAACCCGCCTGGGTGGTGGCCTGCTATGGCATCAACGACGGCATCTATCATCCCTTCAGCGAAAAGCGGCTGGCGGCCTATCAGGCCGGCGTCGAGAAGCTCATCACCAAGGTGAACGCTTCCGGCGCGCGTTTGATCCTCCTCACTGCGCCGCCCTACGCCAAGCCCGGCCCGGCGTTCCCCGAAGGAACCGATGCGGCCGCCCGGGAAAAACTCCTCGCCAAAGCAAACGCCGAGGCGGAGGCGGAAGCGGAGAAAGACCCCAACAAGTTTGGCTATCGAACGCCCTACGCCTATTACGATGAAGTGATGGCCCGCCACGCCAAATGGCTGCTCTCCCTCAACGAAGCGAAGGACAAAAACGTCACCGTCATCGATCTGCGCACGCCGATGCTTGCCAAGTTGACGGAGACCCACGGCCGCGATCCGATTCACCCGAACGGCGTGGGCCACGCCATCATGGCCGAAGCGTTCTTGAAGCAATGGCCGGCCATCTCGGCTCAGGCCAAGGGCAAGTAGCGTCTTCGGAATGGCCGGCGGTCAACCGCACGCCGCCCGTCCTGCCTTCTGCCGCAGCAGCGCGCGCCGATCACTTCACTGCCGCCGCCTTCACCATCTCGGCCACGAGTTCCTCCGGCTTCCATTCGTTGCCGGCAAAAATCCGCTGCACGCGGCCCTTGGTGTCGAGCACCGCGGTGCGGAGATTGTGGTTGATGCTGCCGTCCTGTCGCCAGAATTGCAGGCCGAACTGCTCGCTGATGCCGTCGATGGTGAAGAGGTCGCCCGTCGCGAAAGTCCAGCGGGCCGGATCGGACGCGCGCTGGCTGGCGTAGTTCTTGAGCACGGCGGGCGTGTCATTTTCCGGGTCGAAGGAGAGGGAGAGCAGTTGCCAGTTCTTCGGGCCTTTGGGCAGCGCCTGCAACTGGTTTTGCGCCGCCAGAAAATGTTCGTTCATGCGCGGGCAGAATAGCGGGAACGGGCAGCGCGTGAAGATGAAGGTGATCGCCAGCGCCTGGCCCTTGTATTGCCCGAGACTGATGGGCTGGCCGAGCTGGTTGGTGAGCTTGTAGTCCGGCACCACGTCGCCAATGTTCAACAGTTCGACATTCGGCACGCGGCGGAAAGTTTTGTCCGGAGGCGCGACGGCGTTGGTCAAGGCCGGCGCACCCGCGACCTTTTGCACCTGGTCGATCCAGCCGTCGTCGTGGGTCACGATCATGCGGAAGGTGACGGCATCGCCGGGCTTCAAGCCGGCCAGTTCCTTGGCGTCCTTCACGTCGAGCGGCATGGTCATGGCCGGCATGTAGTCGGGAATTTCCTCGTGCTTGATGACGGCGATTTTGCCGCCGGGCTTGATTTCCTGGATCACGCCCCGGACCTGGTAGGTCTGCGGTTCGGGCTTCACGGACACGCTGAGCACGGTGGGCGCGGCCGTTTTTTTCTCGCAGGCGAGCAGCGCGACGGCCAGCAGCGCGACGGCCGGAAGGATGAGCATTTTCGATTTTG
This sequence comes from Pedosphaera sp., assembly GCA_009695285.1. Lineage (GTDB taxonomy): Bacteria > Verrucomicrobiota > Verrucomicrobiia > Limisphaerales > SIBH01 > SIBH01. The sequence goes on along the minus strand of SIBH01000033.1, from coordinate 11,037 downwards.
TCATAACGGACTCACGCGATCATCACCGGCGGGCTTCACCGTGGCAAGCGCGGGCGCGGCTGGGTGGTGTCCTGATTTGATCTTCGCCGGAGCGCGGTTGTGCCGTCCTCGACCAGTCGCCGCCGGGCCGCAAGTGCTGCGGCACGTCTGCGACACCGCCCCGCTCCTGGCAAATCCGGACACCACCTGCGGCTGATTTTCGGCGCGCTTGCCAATGCGCTGGGCGTTGTGCTGTGATGCGCCATGCCGCAGTCGCCGCCCAGTCAAAGCGCCGAAGATTATCTGGAGCGCATCCATGAGTTGATCGAGCAGAAGGGTTATGCCCGCGTGGTGGACATCGCCTCCTCGCTCGGCGTGAAGCAGGCCTCGGTCACGAGCATGGTGCAAAAGCTCGCCGAGGCCGGCTACCTCAACTACGAAAAATATCGCGGCCTCATCCTCACCAAGCAGGGCCTGGCCGTCGCCTGCAAAATCCAGAAACGCCACGAGACGCTCTCCCGGTTCTTCTCGCTCTTCGGCCTCGACGCCGCCACGCAGAAGACCGACATCGAGGGCATCGAACATCATCTCAGTCGCGACACCGTGAAGGTCATCGCCGATCTCGCGCAGTTCTTCGAGGACCACCCGAAGACACTCAAGCTGTTCCTGAAATCGCGCAAGGGCGGGAGTTGACCGCCGTGCCGCCTCAATGGAAACAGCTCGCCGCCCTGGCCGAATCCGAAGTCGAGGCCACCCTGCGGAAGCTGCCCGCCAAACTTCGCGACCAGGCGGGCGCGCTGCCCGTCACCTACGAACCGTTTCCCAATGACGATCTGGTGGACGACGGCATCGAACCGGACACGCTGGGTTTGTTTGTCGGTGGAGAATTTTCCGAGGCTGGCCACGTTCCGATTCCCGCGCAGATCATCCTCTTTCTCGAGAACATCTGGCTGATGATCGAGGAGGAAGGCGGTGGAGAAAAAGAATTCCGCCACGAAGTCCGCACCACGCTGCTGCACGAACTAGGGCATTACCTCGGACTGGACGAGGGAGATTTGGAAGCGCGCGGACTGGAGTGAAGGCGGTGACCATGCTTACGGAAACAAACCCCGCGTCCGCTTGGCTTCCTGCACGCGCTTCACGCCGAGGCTCATCGCCGCCAACCGCATCGAGACGTTCTGCTTGCGGCTCAGGTGCAGCGTCTGCGTGAACGCCCCTTCGAGGATGCGGAACAATTTGTCCACCACCTCCGTCTCCGTCCAAAAGAAGCTCTGCAAATCCTGCACCCACTCGAAGTAGGAAACGATCACCCCGCCCGCGTTGCAGAGAATGTCCGGGATGACAAAAATCTCCGGGCGCTGCGCGAGAATCTCGTCGGCCTCCGGCGTGGTCGGACCGTTTGCGGCCTCGGCGAGAATGCGGCACTGGATTTTTCCCGCGTTGGCCGCCGTGATCTGCCGCTCCATCGCGGCGGGCACGAGCACGTCGCAGGGTGTGACCAGCAGTTGCTCGTTCGTGATCGGCTCGGCCTCGGAAAATCCGACGACCGTTCTTTCCTTCGCGACATGATCGTCAAGCTTCCAAAGGTCGAGACCCGCCGCGTTGAACAAGCCGCCGAGCGCATCACTGACCGCGATAACTTTCAGCCCATTGCGTGCCATCGAAAGCGCGGCAATGGAGCCGACGTTGCCATACCCCTGCACCACGGCGGTGGCTTTCGCGGCGTCCAGCTTGATCGTGTCCATCGCGCGGTTGACGAGATACCCAACGCCCCGGCCGGTCGCCTCGCGCCGCCCGACCGAGCCGCCGAGACCGACCGGCTTGCCCGTGACAATGCTCGAAATCGTGCTGCCCATGTGGACGGAATAGGTGTCCATCATCCAGGCCATTGTCTGTTCGTTCGTGCCGACATCGGGAGCCATTACGTCGATTTGCGGTCCGATGAACGGAATCATTTCCTGTGTGTAACGGCGCGTGAGTCGCTCGAGTTCGGTGACGGACATCTTGCGCGGATCGCAGGCGATGCCGCCCTTCGCGCCGCCGTAGGGCAGGCCGGTGAGCGCGCATTTCCAGCTCATCCACATCGCGAGCGCCGCCACCTCGCCGAGCGCCACGTCGGGATGATAGCGCAGTCCGCCCTTCGTTGGACCGAGCGTCAGGTGATGCTGCACACGGTAGCCGGTGAAAACTTCCGTGCGCCCATCGTCTCGATGGATGGGCAACGCGACGGTCATGGAACGCTTGGGATATTTGAGGCGGTCGCGGTCGTCGGCGGGGATTTGCAAATGGTCGGCCACGAGATCGAACTGCTGGCAGGCCATGCGAAAGGTGGGGTGATCGTAGATTTGCACGGCGGCAGGTTAGCAAGCGGTGCGAGGGAGGAAAACCGATTTTGAACCGCTAATTTTCGCTGATAAACGCTAATGGGAAAAGGCATGGCAGCATGGACTCGAAAATTTCTCGTTCCTGCTCCAAGTCTGCCGGATCAGCGAGGATTCAGGGATTTTTTTTGCGAGCGCGACTCGCTGGAGTTCATGCTTTAGCATGTCTTCGCCCCGAATAGCCTAAAGACTGAACTCCAACGTGTGCGCCGGCCATGCCAAACGACCCAGAGCGCGGATCAGCGGTTTGATTTTCAAGGTTTCCCAATTCGCTTCGCAGCCGCTATGCTGGCGTCGATGTCAGACACGCTGGTCGTCAACGAAATCTATATGAGTTTGCAGGGCGAAAGCACCTTCGCCGGTCTGCCGTGCGTCTTCGTGCGGCTCACGGCCTGCAATCTCCGCTGCTCCTATTGCGACACGGCGTATGCGTTCACCGAAGGCAAAAAGCAGCCGCTTACCGAAATTATCGCCGAAGTTCGCCGGGTGGCCGGTTCATTCAGAAATTCCGCACTCCGCACTCCGCACTCCGCACTTCCCCTCGTCGAACTCACCGGCGGTGAGCCGCTGCTCCAGCCGAACGCACTGCCGCTGATGCGCGCGCTGTGCGACGACGGTTTCACGGTGCTCCTCGAAACCAGCGGCGCGCTGGATATTTCCCAGGTCGATCCGCGCGTGCGGCGCATCATGGATTTGAAATGCCCCAGCAGCGGCGAGGTCGCCCGCAATCGCTTCGAGAATCTGCCGCACCTCAAGCCCACCGATGAAATCAAGTTCGTCATCGGCACGCGCGAGGATTACGAGTGGGCGAAGGAGCAAATTGCCCGGCACCAGCTCGACGCCATCTGTCCGCTGCTCTTCTCGTGGGTGGCGCCGCTCCAACCGGAGCAGCAGGACAAGTCGCTGAAAAAGATTCCCGGCGGTCAGACGCCGCTGACGCGCCTCGAACTGGTCGAGCAAATCATCGCCGACGCCCTGCCGGTGCGGTTCCAGCTTCAGATGCACAAGGTCATCTGGGCACCGGAGCAGCGCGGGGTTTGACCACGAATGGACACGAATAAACACGAATGGAAATCGAGCTGGACACGGATTTCACGGATTGGCACGGATGGAAATCAGCCCATTGGAATCCGTGTTAATCCCTGGAATCCGTGTCAAACTTCCGCCGTTTTCATCTGCGTCCATCTGCGTCCATCTGCGGTCCAAACCTCATGACCACCCGCCAAACTCTCGCGCTGCTGCAACGCCACGAATCGCGCAACGTCACCTTCATCGAGCCGGACGGCTCGTGGCCGGTGGTGTGGCAGCGCGCGCGTGGTGTTCATGTCTGGGACGCCGAAGGGAAAAAGTATCTCGACCTGACGGCGGCCTTCGGCGTCGCGGCGGCGGGGCACGCCAATCCGCGCGTGGTCCGGGCCGGCCAGCAGCAGATGGCCTTGCTGCTGCACGCGATGGGCGACGTGCATCCGCACGCGCTCAAGGCGCGGCTCGCGCGGGAACTGAGCCGGATCACCTTCGAGAGATGGGCCGAGAAGCGCGGAACGGGGAGCGCGGAACGCGGAAACGGCAAGCCTGCTCACGCACCGCGCACCACGCACCACGCCAAAACCATCTTCTGCAACTCGGGCTTTGAAGCCGTCGAGGCGGCGTTGAAGACTGTCTTGCTGGCGACTGGCCGGCGCGGCGTGATTGCGTTCGAGGGCGGCTATCACGGCCTCGGCCACGGCGCGTTGAACGCCACGCATCGGGAGCATTTTCGCGGGCCGTTTCGCGCGCAGCTTGGTGAGTTCGGACGCTTCGTGCCGTTTCCTTTTTCATCTGGGAGCAGCCGACGTGAGGAGGCTCATTCTAAAAATCCGAAATTGTCAGAGCCTCCTCACGTCGGCTGCTCCGAAACGGAGCAGGCCATCCGCCGTATTTTCCGGCGCGAAAAAATTGGCGCGATCCTGGTCGAGCCGGTGCAGGCGCGCGGCGGAATCAATATGCCGCCGCCGGAATTCCTGCCGCTGCTCCGCAAGCTGTGCGACGAGCACGGCGCGCTGCTGATCCTGGACGAGATTTACACCGGCTTCGGCCGCACCGGAAAATGGTTTGCCTGCGAGCACACGCAAACGACGCCCGATCTCATCTGCCTCGGCAAGGCGCTCACCGGCGGCTTCCCGCTTTCGGCCTGCGTCGGTCGCGCGGACGTGATGGACGCCGCCTGGCCCGCCTCCACCGGCGAGGCGATTCACACCAGCACGTTCCTCGGTCATCCGGTCGGCTGCGCGATGGCGCTGGCGCAGATTGCGGAAATCAAGGCGGGGAAACTGGTCGAGCGTAGCGCGGGGCTCGGCAGAAATTTGCTGAACGCTTTGGAAAACATTCACGTGCCACGCACCACGCCCCACGCCCGCGGCCTCGGCCTGATGGCGGGCCTGGAACTGCGCCGCCCCGATGGTTCACCCGCCACGGCGGAGTCTTTGCGCGTCATCAAGGAAATGCTGCATCAGGGTTTCATCCTGCTGCCGGAAGGGGAACACGCCAACGTGATCAGCTTCACGCCGCCGCTGACGATCAGTGAGGCGCAGTTGCGGCGGACCATGCGGGCCTTGGAGGGTGCCCTCACCGCCGGTCAGGTGTGAAACTTTTGGGCGTGGCCGAATTTTCGCCGGGCGCGATGCGTGACGAGCAGCAGAAAGGAATCGGCTATCGGATGACCTTCGCGCCTACCCTCCACAAAGTTCCAGGGGTTGATCGCTCGTTTGGGCAGGGCTGGCGCGGCCGGCGGCATGACGGCCGCCGGATGGACGGCGGGCGCGAGACCGGCTGGATCGTGGGTGATCGCGGCGTTTGGCTTCGGAGGCACGGGCGGAAACTGGGCGGAAAATGTGGCCGGACAAAGGCGCGGCGGTTACAAATGGGAAAACTCGAATGACTCTCACCGAAATGAAACGGTTGCTGGCGGCGGGCGACATTCAGCTCACCAAGTCGCTCGGCCAGAATTTTCTGCACGACGGCAACCAGCTCCGGCGCATCGTCGGCGCGGCGGTGCTGACACCGGCGGACAAGGTCTTGGAGATCGGGCCGGGCCTCGGGCCGCTGACGGAACTGCTGCTCGCCAGGGCAGGGGAGGTGCTCGCCATCGAGAAGGATCTGCGGCTGGTGGAATTCTTGCGCGAGCGGTTCGCTTCGGAGCGGAGCGCCGATCTGCTGATCGGCACGGTGGACGGCTCACGAAACTTGCCGAACCGGAGTTCGGCGTTCCAATTATTGCACGACGACGCGCTGAAATATTTGCAGCGCGAGCGGCGTGACTGGAGCGAGTGGAAGCTGGTGGCGAACCTGCCGTATTCCGTCGCCTCGCCGATTCTCGTCGAACTGGCGCAGGCCCTCGTCCCGCCGCAACTGCTCGTGGCCACGCTGCAACTGGAGGTCGCGCGCCGGCTCATGTCCACAGCAGACGATGACGACTACGGGGTGCTGACTTTGCTTGTGCAGTTGCGCTACGAGCCAGTGGAATGGTTCAAAATTCCAAGCGGCTGCTTTTTTCCGGAGCCGGAGGTGGACTCGGCGTGCGTGGTTTTGAAACGCCGCGCCACGCCGCTGCTGACGGGAGACGGGCCGGCGGCGTTTGAAAAAATCGTGAAACGCGGTTTTTCCCAGCGGCGTAAAATGATGCTCAAGCTGCTGAAGCAGGACTGGCCGGCGGAGAAGCTGGGCGGGGCCTTCGGGCAGTTGCAGCTCTCGCCGCAGGAGCGCGCGGAGAAATTGAGCCTGGAGCAGTTCGTCGCGTTGACCGAGCTGCTGCTCACGCCCGGGTGAAAGGCGAAAAGAGCTGGAGAGTCGCGCGAAGGGCGCAGCCCGGTTTCCTGTGGCCTGGTTACTGATCAGAATTTGCTTTCTGGACGCTCCGCGGTTCATGCAATACATCATGGGCAAGGACGGAGAAAGCCCGGGTGAAATCGAGGCTGACGCACCCAAGCAGAACAGCGATGCCGGCGGCACCTGGCGGCGCATCCGCCTCAAATACGCGGATGGTTGCGAAATCATCCTCGACGGCGAGAACAAGGACAAGGACGCCGCCTTCCTGCAGGGGCCGAAGGGCAAGATCATGAAAGGCTTCAAGTCGGACATCCCCGACCTGGACGCGAAACTGAAAGAGCTCCCCGATCCTGAGCCGCAGGTCACCAACTTTGTCGAGGCCGTGAAGACGTGAAAAAATTCGCCTTGAACGAAGTCAACGGCCACCGTTCCTGCACGCTCGTCAACCTCGGCAAGATCACCCTGCAAACGGGCCGTGTCCTGCACTTCGATCCCAAGACACAGCGGTTCATCAAGGATGACGAAGCCAACAGCTACGTCAGCCAGCCGATGCGCGCGCCGTGGAAGATCTGAGCGGCGAGCTGGTCCAAACATTCAACGCTCCACAACCGTCGCATGGCTGACGGTTCGTGGAGCGTTTGCTTTGAAGGATTCCCGGTTCGCTGCAGGTGGACGTGATTCCAGGGCAGGGGGAGCGCCGGTTCGTCCGCACCACCCCGGCGGTTACTTCTTTCCAATTCGGAACAGGTGCTGCGCGCCGCGGATGAACAAGGTTCCGTCGTCCACCGCGTAGCTGGCCAGCGTGCGCTCGCCCAGATCATTTTTCGCGAGCACCTCGAACGTCTGGCCGGGCTTGAGCACCAGGCCCACGCCCTCCTCGTTCTGAAAATAAATGCGGCCGTCGGCGAATACCGGGGACGCCGAGAAGCCTCCGCCCAGCCGCTCGTTCCAATGCACCTGACCGGTCTTCGCATCGGCGCAGGTCCCAACTCCGACATCTGACACGAAATACACTTCGGAGCCGACGACCAGCGCCGAGGGCGTGCTGGGTGCGCCGCGTGCGGTCTGCCAGGTAACGTGGGTGGAGGTCACGTCGCCTTCGCCGCCCGGCCGGATGGCAAAGAATTTTGGGAAGTCGTAGTCGGTGTTCACGAACAGCAGTCCGTGGGCGAAGATCGGACGGGGCACCACCGACCAACTCGAGCCCGTTTTCACGCGCCACAGCTCGCGGCCCGTGGCCGGGTCGTAGGCGTAAGTACCGCCAGCACCCGGGCTGATCAGTTCCGCGCGTCCGGCGTGGGTGATGAGCAGCGGCGTGCCGAAGGAAAATTTGCGCGCCAGGGATTCGTTGCGGCGCGGAGTCTTCCACAGCACCTCGCCGGTGTTCCGATTCAGCGCCACCACAAACGGGTCGGTCACTCCGTCACAACTGAACATCAGCCGGTCGCCGTCCAGAACCGGCGAGCCGCCATTGCCGTGCTGCGGCGCATATTTGAGGGAAGTCTGACGCCACTTCACGTTCCCGGCCAGATCCAGGCAGGCCGTGCCCAGGTGCCCGAAGTGTACGTAGATCATTCCGTCGCGCACCAGCGGCGTGGGGCTGGCATAGCTATTCTTCTTATGGATGCCGGCCCCGGTTTCCGGATTGAAGACGTTGGTGATCCAGAGCAGTTTGCCGTCCCTCGCATCCAGACACATCGCGCTTAACACCAGGCTCGTCGTGCCCTCGGCGGTCTTCGCGGACGTGAGATACAGGCGGTCGCTCACCAGCACGGGCGATGACCATCCGGCACCCGGAATGGCCCTCTTCCACGCCACGTTGTCCGTCGCGCTCCACCGCAGCGGCACGTTCTTCGCCGGGGAATGTCCCTGTCCCGTCGGCCCGCGAAACTCGGGCCAGTCGTGCGCGTGGAGGTGGCACGCGGCCAGGCACGCCAGTGCGGCGAGCGCGAGGCTCGCCGTTCTGATTGGACCTTCATGTTGTGCGGCGGCGAGGTTCTTCGGCAATTTCTTTGGAGGCAGATTCATGGGCCGTGATCTTACGCCTCCAGCCGTCGGGGCCAAGCCTCATCTGGGTGCATTTTACTGATAGGAATTTGCTTTCTGGACGCTCCGCAGTTTATACGCCTATCGCGATCGCAAAACCAAGAAACGCAATTTCCGCGCGCTCTGGCAGATTCGCATCAATTCTGCCGCTCGCGCCGCCGGCACGACCTACAGCCGCTTCATGGAAGGCTTGAAAGCCGCCGGTTGCCTGTTGGATCGCAAGGTTTTGGCCGATCTCGCGGCGACGGACAGTGCAGCGTTTATCGAATTGGTCGGTGTGGCGCAATAAGCGCTCATGACCAAAGCTGCGGAAAAAGCCGCGCAAACCGCTTAAGGTACTGCCGGTTGCGGCAGGTTCGTGGTGCGCATCATGGCGGATGTCCCTGGAAGATCTGGGACTCTCTGGACTGAAAGCACGCCTTATTTTCTTCAACGCGGCAAAGATGACTTCATAATTTTTGCAAGGCGTCTTTTCTTTCTGGACAGGCAAATCGCGCAGATCGTCGGGAGTTTTATGGAATTTGACCCATGCCGGACCTGATTTGGCCCGCAGGTCAAGGATAGGGTTTCCCGCTGACAATCCGTGGACTGGGTTGAAATTTATCGGAAAAAATATCGCTTCTTGAATCGTAATAATCACCAGAAATGCCCATCAATCCGAGCAGCGTGTGGTCCAGAACATCGGTCTGATAAGGCCGCTGGCGGAGCGCGACGGCGTTGACGCTGGGCGCCGGAAATTCAGCCGAGCGCCAAAAGATCATGGGAATTTTGTACTGCGAGAGAGCCCGCATGTTGTGGCCGGTGAAATTGTTGTAATGGGCAACGTCCTGACCGTGGTCGGGAACGTAGAGCCAGGCCACGGGGCGGCGGCTGGCACGACAGAGTTCCAGCGAACGCTTGAGAATATGATCGGTGTAAAGCAGCGCGTTGTCGTAATAGTTGCGCTTTTTAACCGACCAGAAGGCTCGCCCCGCTTCTTTTAATTGCCGGGTGACGGCGTCATCGACGCCGTTGAACCGGTCGAACGATGGGGGATAGCGGTAAAAATAGGCGGGATGCGCTTGCAGAAGATGCAGGATGATTAGTTTGCGCGGGGCGGGATCGCGCAAAGCTTCTTCCAAGGCTGGAAACACGACTTCGTCATACGACCCTTCCCCGCGAGATCCCCCGCGATTGGCCAGGACCGATTGGTCAGCGTGGGAAACAAAAATGGAGATTTCTCCATTCGCATCGGTGCTGTGATTGCTGATCCAGAACGTTTTGTAGCCCGCCTTTTTTGCCATCGTGAGCACGTCCGGTTTGTGCAACCACAACTCTGGTTGCGCGATGGTCGCCGGGGTTAGAATTTTTTTCAGGGCGGGGATGGTGGTGCCATCGCAACTGACGACGTCGGAAAACCAAATGAGTTCGTCACCCATCGCGTCCAGTTCCGGCGTGGTTTTTCGGGGATAACCGGCAAAAGAAAAATTAAGCCGAGTGACACTTTCACCCAGGGCAAAGACTAGGGTGCGAGCGTTTTCGTCCGCGCAATGCAGCGAAGCGAGTTGCGGATCGGCCACGGTCGCGGCCATCTTGGTTTGCAGTTGGCGGAGTGATTCAACCGCCGCTTTCCACTTGGAATGCCGAATCGAAAAATAAAGAAGCGGGTCCTGCTTGCGCATCGACGGGTTCAAATGAACCAGGATGAACAAAGCGAAGAGCACCGCCGCTGTCTTCCACCCTTGGCGAATCGTCTGTTCAGGAGTGTGTTTCGGCCCGGCCACGGGCCAGCGGCGCAGTCCCCAGGCGAAAAGGATGATCACCACCAGAACCACGCCAACGTGCTTGAGGATGGATCGGAAGTATTGCTGCAGGAACTCAAGCGCCTCGGCCCTGTCCGTGCCGAAAATGGCGGAAGAAACCAGGCTGTCGTCCGCCGCCACGCCGAAAAAATCCCGTAAAAACCCGTGAAATCCCATGAGCAACAGAAAGGGCATGATGGTGACCAGCACCCAGCGTTTGCCCGCCTTGGTTTCGCTGCCGTGGCGCAGGGTCCAGGCTGACATCGCCAGCAACGCCAGAGTTCCCAGCAACGCCTGCTTGCCCGCCTGCTCCCAGTTGAGCCAGTTCAACGCCACGTAAATGACCAGGACCACGTTGAAGCTTAAAGCTCGGTATAATAAAATCATGGTTTCAAAGCCGCGCAAAACTCGTGAAATTGGATTCCATCTTGGGCCGGATGTTGGCGGGCGGCACCATCAGGCGCAAATGAAATACTGATAGGAATTTGCTTTCAGGACGCTCCGCGGTTCAGTGCTCCACCCAGGCGAAGTTGGCGTTGCCCTTGGGCGGGACGCCGAACTGCCAGCGCACGTCGTCGTCCTTGAAGGACGGGTTGGCGAGGACGTAGTCGGCGAAGTGGCGGTGGGCGCATTGCCAGAGGGGGGGGGGATTTGCGCGGGTTGCGGGCGCGGTGGAGGTGCATGCCCCTAAGCAAACACTGGGAAGAGGCCAGCGCAAGCGACGCGCCGATAAGCATTACACATCATCGTTTTAGATTGCGACCACGCCGGGCCGCAGTCACGGTTCACACGTCATGGCCGAACTGAGCGAATGCTATCGCCTGCTTGAAGTGGAACCGGGAGCTTCCCCGGAGGAGGTGAAGCGGGCTTACCGGGAACTGGTTAAAATCTGGCATCCTGATCGCTACAGCCACGATCCGAATCTGCAATGGCGAGCCACGGAGAAATTGAAGCTCATCAATCTTGCCTATGAGCAAATCTCCAGGGCTGGTTTCAGGGTCCCGCCAATGCCCCCAGGCGAGTCGGCTTCGCGGGGCGAGGAACAT
>SIBH01000032.1 GCA_009695285.1 Pedosphaera sp. | reverse complement strand
GTCGAGGCGCCGGTCTTCGGTGGCGCGTACGCAATGCCCGCAGCCTACCTGCTAATCCTCAATGCCTCCGCCCGGTACGAAAAGATCAGCTCCGGCGCGACCGCGAAAGACCCGAAAATCGGCTTCAAGTGGCAGCCCGTCAACCGCGACCTGACGGTGCGGGGCACCTATGCCAAGGGCTTCATCGCTCCGTCGATCTTCAACCTGTTCGGGCCACCACAGGGCAATTCCCCGACTTTCACCGTGCAACAGGGTACGATCACCAGCTCAGGTGGTGGCACGGGCGTCAACGTCACCGGCCAGTTTGGCGGCAACACCTCGGAGTTGTCCAACCCGGCGCTGCAGCCTTCGGAGTCATACAGCAAGACCTTGGGCGTCGTCTATTCGCCGAAGTTCCTCAAGGGCCTGAACCTCAGCCTCGACTACTACTTCGTCAAACAGAACAAGGTGGGCAACATTGACTACACGTCGATCTACAAGGACCTGAACAAGAGTGGCGCTGCTTCCCCGTACGCCTCGACGTTCATTTTCGCTGATGGCTCGAAGCTCGCGTCGAACGCCCCCAATCAGATCACGTCGACCAACATCGGCGGCATCGCGGTGGCGGTGAATCCCGCGGGTGAGCAATACACCGACGGCCTGGACTTCGCCGTCGATTACAATGTCCCGTCGTCCATGATGGGCGAGGCGGGCAGACTCAACGTTGGTGCCAACACCAACATTCTTTTCAACTACAAGTTCCATGCGAATCCGACAGTTGGGAACAACCAATACGCCCGCCAGCAGACCGGCGGAACCTACGGTCTCGGTGGCGCGAATGGCGTGCTGCCGGGTTACGCGATCAGGGGCTACACGAACTGGGGCTGGCATGGTTACACAACCTCGCTGCTCCTCTCCTATACGCCGACGGTCGTGGATGCAGGTTCACTCTTTGCCGGCCAGTCCAAGACCAATGCCAAGACGAAGAACGGCCTGCCTTACGAGATCCCGTCCTTTACCACTTTGGATGCCTCGGTGGGTTACGAGTTCACCGGGAGGGGCTGGTATAACGGCATCTCGCTGCTCGTGGGCTGCAACAACCTGACGAACAAGACTGCGCCGTACATTCCGGACGGCAACGAGGACAATACGGACAAACGCACCTACGACATCATCGGCCGCTTCTACTTCTTTGAAATGTCGAAGAAGTTCTGAGCACCAGAATCGTTTTGCTCTCTCCAACGCGGCCTGGCAACCGGCCGCCTTTTTCTTTGGCCCGGCGGCTTTCGCCTTACCGGTCAAAGCGGATGGCCATGGTGTCCTGGTTTTCCTTCCAGTCCAGTTCGGGCCATCCTCGGCTGGGTGCGGGCCGGCCAAGGATTTTTTTTCGCAGTGGGGCCCGCCAGGTTTTTTGCCCGTCGGTCAGCTCCACTCCGGAGATTTTCACTTGCCCGACTCCGCGTATCACGAGCCGCAGCCGCGGGAATCCGGCCTCGTCGCCGTCCCATGACACCGGCGCCACGTGCTGCCGGACCAATCCGTTTCGCCGCCGGGCGGCACATGCCTGAAACTCGATCGTGTGGCAGGACTGCCGCGTTTTCCATCGTCCGTCGGGGCTTTGCTGCTCGACGGCCACCAATTGTGCCGCCGGGGCGAAATTGTCCACGGTGTAGCAGAGCTGCCAACAGCCGCCCAAGGCCGATCCTCCTGGCTGCCCGCGGCGGAGTGGCTGGCCCCGCCATTGGCGCAGCCGCTTCGCATCGCGCAGCAGCATTGCTTCATTTGGACCGCGGACCCGCGGGTCGCGCGTCCTTGCCCACATGACCCGCGCCGCGCGCAACCCGGTTTCGAGGAAGTGCGCCAGCGCGGCGGCTTTCCGCGGCGTGGCTCGGCCGCGCGCCGCCTGCCGCAGGAAAACGTCGCGCTCCGCCAGGTAGCGCCGCAGTTCAATGCTGGCGCGCAAGGGGACCGGCAGCCCTCTGGCGGCCGGGATGATTTTCGCCAGGCCACGGGCTTCCTTTTGATAATTGCGCAATGACTCCCGGCGCGGGGCGCATTCCCATCGTTCGTTCAACTGCCAGCGTGGATACCCGCCGAACGGAAAACGATCACAGGCCAGGGCGGCCGTTGCCGCAGCTTGTGCCCCGCATTGGCCGAACACGCGCCCAAACCCGCGCGACAGCATGGCGTGCGCCTTGGACGCTTTCGGTTCAAGCCACAGGCCGGCCGCGGCGGCATCGATCACCGTGGTGAGCTCGTTCGCGAGGCGTTGGGGTTCCCATGAGGTAACCAGGAACCCCCCGGCGCCGACCCGGCGGCAGTGCCGCCACCAGGCGGCGAGGTTGTCGAGCCGGTCGCGGAAACTGGGCAGGGGCTCGAATCGAAACGCGCCGTTCATCGGGCAGCCCCAATACTCGATGCCGCGCGCCCGCAGCCGCTCGCCCACGTTGCTCTCGGCAAAGTTGAACAGCTCTACCCGTGGCCGCCGGGCAAATTTGTAGTAATACCACTCATAGGCGGCAATGTCGCGCGGCAGCAGCGGAATTGCCTCCGGTAGAAAATTGAGCATGTCCGCCCACATGCCCAGCTGCAGTCCAAGCGAACCGGTGAGTTCATGCAGCCGGACCACATGACCCGCGAAGTGCGCGGCGCGCCCGATCCGGGCGATTTCCTTTTGGCTCAGCGGGTGCTGGCCGAGGTGAAACGACTCGTCGAGCCCGACGTGCACCTTGCCCGCGGCGCAGAAGGGCGCCATGTCGCGCAGCAGTTTTTCCGCGACCTCGAGCGTCCGCGGATGCAACGGGCAGATCTGCCCCTGCGGGAGCGGCGAGCCGTCGGGCGCGCGCCGCTCGTTGAGGTCGCGGAGCCCCGGCACCTTGATGAGATATTGCGTGTGCCCAAGCAGGTTGACGATGGGCACGACCTTGATGCCGACCCGCTCGGCCGCGTTGACCAGGGCCGCAAATTCCCGGTAGGTGTACGCGTCGGCCCGCGCCACTCCCGGCAGGCTGGGGTATTCGACGGCATCCTCGAGATGAAGGTAAAGTTCCTGGTAGCCCCAGTCGGCATAGCGCGGCAGCTGCGCGAGCAGCCAGTCGAGCCGCTCAACCTGCCGGGCGAGGTCCCACTGAAACGCGCGAATCATGCGCGCTGGGTCTATCCGCGCGGGGTGCCAGGCGTAAAGCCCTGACCGGCGGCGCCGTGGTCCTGTTTGAAAATTGGCGCCTGCGGCAGTCGATTCGCCGGCGGCACCTCCGGGGTAGCGTAACCTAATGGGTTACACTACGAGCTGCGGGATTTCGGGCGGCTGGGGTCATTCATCGCCGGCAATCGGCTCCGACAATCGATCAGCTGCAAATTGGAACACTGCCCCGGCGGGGCGGAAGAACCTGGCAGCCCCGTGAGGGTCGCATGGGCAGCTTTGCATTTGCGCCCCGGCGGTCGTTGTCCTAATCGTCGCTCCGTCCTCTTCAACCCTTGCGCCGCCCATGAGCTTCAAAGCCGTTCTAAAGTCCATCGCCTTCCTGATCCTTCTCTTCGTCATGCTCTACGTGGGCATGAACAACCCGGAGAAGATCGACTTCTCCTTCCCGATTGCCTCCAGGGAAAAGATTCATGCCGCCGCGGCGCTGATCTATTTCGGGGTGTTCGCCGTTGGCGTGCTGGCCGGCACCATGCTTCACAGTGGCGGCGGCCGGAAGAGCAGTTCGAGCAAGGAGAAGTAAACGTCAGCCGCGAGGCCGTTTTGCTGCTTCGACCGGCGCTTCACAGCGAAACTGCGGCCGGCCGCGCTGCAGACCGGCCGGGGTCACCGACCCCGGCTACATAAAACCTGCCATTAACTAAACCTCACGGGCCGATGCGCCGGAGGTTGTCGCACACGATGGCGGCCGCGATGCCGGCATTGAGCGATTCGGCGGCGCCGAACCGGGGGATGGTGACGAAGTGCGTCACGTGTGCCTTCACGGCGGGGGAAAGGCCCTTTCCCTCGCCGCCGATGACGATCACGGCGTTCTTCAACGCCGGCAGAGTATGGACGTTGTCGCCCTGCAAGTCGCAGCCGAGCACCGGGGCCCGGGTGGCGGCGAGCGCCCCGGCGAGCTCGGCCCGGTGCAGGCGCACCCGCGCAAACGAGCCCATGCTGGCATTGATGACTTTCTGGTTGAAAATATCCGCACAGTCCGGCGACAGCACGACGCGACCGAGCCTGAACCAGTCGGCGACGCGCAACAATGTGCCGACGTTGCCGGCGTCCTGCACGCCGTCGAGCGCGAGCGTGAGCCCGCGGTCCAGCGCGCCCGCGGGCAGCGATTCGTGGGAGATCTTCCCGACGGCCAGCACGCTGGACGGGGCGGAAAAGTGGCTCGCGCGCGCCATCTCCTCGATGGAAATCCCGTGGGTCTTTTCGCCGCGCCACTCCGGCGTCGCGTAGACTTCCAGGAATGGAAATTTCGCCGCCAGCAGCTCAGCCACGACCTTCTCGCCCTCGACCACGAAGAGCCCGAGCGCCTCGCGGTTTTTCTTGTCGCGGAGCGAGCGCAGGCGCTGGATCCCGGCCTTGGTGAGCATGGCTGAGCTTCAGGGATGGCCCGACCCAAACGCAAGGGCGCGGTCCCGGCGGAGAGGGCTCAAACGCGCACCGGCGCGGGCATCGGGATTGACCCGTCCCGCGAAGGCATTGGTGCGTAGTCCGGGCGGGGAAGTTTGGCCACCAGCTCGCTGATCTTCACTTCCCGGTGGGTTTCAAAGCAGCGGTTGGCCGCGATGCCGACGAGGATGGAGGCGGCACCCCCGCGTTCATCGGAGGCGCGCTGGTACTTGTCCGCGGGTGGCTGTGGGAGGAAAATATCGGCCAGCATCACGATGTCACCGCCGCCATGGCCGCCCTCGGCCTGCCAGGGCGCCAAGTCGCGCGCCGGGCCGCGGAGCGGGATGATGCGGGTGGTCACGCCGCCTTCCACGATGCCGCCCTGCACCGCATCGACCCCGCTGACATAGGCGGCCTCGACGATCGTATGCTCGAGGCGTCCCTTGGAGCCGTTGAAAACAATGGTATAGCCCTCCCAGGCGTTGAAGGTGTTGAGGGAGTAGCTGAGCAGCACGCCGTTGTCGTAACCGACGATGACGCTCATGGAGTCTTCAATGTCGATGTCGGGACGAAAAACGCACCGGTCGCGGAAATAACCGTCGTGGTGCTCCTGATCCAGAAAGAGGGCCTTCAGCGCTGGATTGGTGGCGAGGCTCAGAAAGAAACCGCATTGCTTCTGCTCGGGGCAGGTGTGGCAGCGTTCATGCGGGCCGCTGAGGCCGAACCGCCGGGCCGTCGCCGGGGTGTAGAACTCGCGCTTGCCCCGAGCCATGACGGAGACCGGCACGGCGCCGAGCCACCAGTTCACGAGATCGAAGTGATGGGTGGCCTTGTGCACCAGCAAGCCGCCGGAATTCCGCCGGTGGCTGTGCCAGCGGCGGAAATAATCGGCGCCATGATGGGTGTTCAGCAGCCAGTGAAAATCAACCGACTGCACCTCGCCAATTTCGCCGCTCATGAGGAGGTCCTTCACCTGCGTGCGCGGCGGGGAATAGCGGTAGTTGAACGTCACCCGGCAGCGGCGGCCGGTGCGCTGCCGCGCGTCGAGGATCTGCTGGCATTTTTCCGCGGTGGTGGTCATCGGCTTTTCGGTGATGACGTCGCAACCCAGCTCCATTGCGCGGATGATGTACTGATGGTGATCCGTGTCCGTGGTGGTCACGATCACGTAGTCGGGCTTCGTCTCGGTCACCATGCGGTCGAAGTCGGTGGCGGCGTACCCGGGCGGAACGGGAGCCCTGTTGGCCTTTGATCGCTGGCGGGCCAGCTCGACGCGGCCCGGATTGGTGTCGGACAGCCCCACGAGTTCCGCGAAGGCCCGATACTCCTTTTCGATCGCATCCTGATAAAGCTCGTGGCGCGAGCCGGTGCCAATGATGGCATAGCGCCGCCGCCGGTCCGGCGTTTTTTTCGCCGGATCCCGGTCAGGGCCGGCTGGATTTGAGGAGGCGGCAGGCGATTTGGCTGACGGACGCATGAAAGGAAATGAAGCGCAGGCAGGGCGCAAAGAAGATTGAGCTGCGCCGGTTATAGCGTTTGCGCGTGGGGCGTCGAGGACAGGTGCACTAATTTTAGCCGGCGAACAAGTCGCTCACGATCTTTCCTGGTCGCCGGGTGGATCGCCGTGCCGAGCCCTGGCGAGGTTGCGCGCTCCGCCGGATCGTGCGACAAATGCCGCCATGTTCCGCCCTCTCTGCCGCTGGCTGCTGGCCGTTTTCTTTGTCGCAGCGGGTGCCAACCATTTTCGGATGCCGCACGCCTATCTCGGCATGATCCCGCCGGCGTTGCCGTGGCCGGAAGCATTGAATTACGTCGCCGGGGCGGGAGAAATGCTCGGCGGCATTGGGCTGCTCGTGCCCACGGCCCGGCGGTTCGCAGGCTGGGAGCTGATCCTCTTGCTCGTCGCGATTTTCCCGGCGAACCTGCACGTGGCCCTGCAGGGCAAGATGCCGGGATTCGATTTTTCACCGCTCGCCCTCTGGCTGCGCCTGCCGTTTCAGGCGGTATTCATTGCCTGGGTCTGGTGGGTGGCGCTGAAAGGTGAAAAGGAGAATCGCCGGGTCGGGGAAGAGGGGCGCAAGGAAAAGTGATCCGCAGCGGTTCCCTCCGGCCGTGATTCCGTGATCAAACTCCGGCGATCGGGGAACGGTCAGGCCGGGGGCAAATTCCTATTTCGCCGGTACCGGGGCGGGCGGCGGATTCTTGCACGACTGCCAGGCGAGGAAGCGCCATTTACCCTTCTCCTCGCGCCAGACGGCGAGAAAGTTGAGGTCGCTCTCCGGCTGTTTTCCGCCATAGCCAGCGCGGGCTATGAGGCGACCGTTCATCAGCACGATCCCGGGTGCGGCTGGAACGAAATTACGTTCTGTGTAGTTGAAGGACAGATAAACCAGATTGTGGCTGACGAGCGACTGGATGTAGCTGGCCTTGGTGTCGACCTTGCCGCTGGAGTGGGCGTAGCGGAGCTCGTTGGAGAAAATCGCGGTGAGCCGGGCGTGATCGGCGGCGATGGTGGCGGCGACGCGTTCGTCATCCGCGGCGCGCACGGCGGCGAGAAGCTTGTCACCCACCGTCGCCGAAACCATGGCGGGCAGGTCTGCGGCATGGAGCGTGGCGAGGACGAGGGCGAGGAGAGGCAGGAGGCGAAGCAGGTTTTTCATTTCTGGATGGGGAAAAATTCGGGGCGCAGTTGGCAGCAAACAAACGCGGCCGCGCCGGCGCAAGCTGCGAACGGTTCAATCAAGGCGCGAGAAAAACCGGCCGAAGCGCGGCCGCAGCCAGTGCGCGAGGTCACCGGAGATGATCACGCTCTTCGCCTCGCCGACGATCTCGGCGCGGGGCATGCAGCCGAAGTAGCGCGAGTCCCGGCTGATATCGCGATTGTCTCCCATCATGAAGTAATGGCGGGCCGGCACGCGCACCGGGCCAAAGTCGCGCGGCGCCGGAATCAGCGGCAACGCCATCACCGCGTGCGATCGGGCGCCGAGTTGCTCGCGCGCGAAGACAGCCGCGTTGCGCTCCGGCAGGGCGAGATCCCGGACGCCGGCGGCGGTGTCTGGCAGCGGGGCATAGGCCACGGGGGCGCCATTAATGAACAGGCGGTCGTGGTGCAGTTGAATGATGTCGCCCGGCAGGCCGATGACGCGCTTCACGAGCCGCATGCCGTCATCGGGCGCGAAGCAGACAACAATGTCCCCGCGCGCGGGTTCGGCCCATTCGGCCAGATGCCACTTGGTGAACGGCACCTTGAGATCGTAGGCGAGACGGTTGACGAAAACGACGTCACCCTCGAGAATCGTGGGCTTCATCGACCCGGTGGGCACATAGTTGATGCCGGCGAACGAGGACTTGATGATGCAGACGGCCAGCAAGGGCAGGGAGAGCGGACGAATCCATTCGAGCCAGAGTTTTTGGGCGAAGGTCTTCAGGTTCATGCGTGCCGGTCAGCCGCTCGCGCGTGAAGCGCACAACCGGCTTTGGATGAACGGTATGGTGGCGGGCCGGGCGGTCAAGTTTTCGCGTTGTTTTCACTGCTGCGCGACTGCATGCTCCGCCCCCTCATGCCTACAGGACCGTCTCCTTCTTCATTCCGGCGTCTGCTCGATAAAATCGGCCCCGTCGATTGCGTCGGCATCGAGGAGCGCGTCGCCAAATACACCACGCGCAGCATCAAGAAGGCCTCCAAGCTCTGGGGTTTGCGGACGGCCGTCTCCATGCTCGACCTCACGACCCTCGAGGGCAAGGACACGCCGGGCAAGGTCGCCTCGCTCTGCCGGAAAGCGCTCCGGCCGCATGAGGCGGCGGACATTCCCAGCACCGCCGCGGTCTGCGTCTATCCTTCCATGGTCCGGCATGCGAAACAGCACGTGGCGGACACCAACGTGAAGGTCGCCTCGGTGGCGACCGCCTTTCCCTCGGGCCAGACCCCGCTGAAGGCACGCCTCGCCGAGGTGCGGGCGGCCGTGGCCGACGGGGCCGACGAAATCGACATGGTGATCAACCGGGGCGCGTTTCTCGCGGGCGGGTTTGCCGAGGTGCAGGACGAGATCGCCGCGGTGCTCGCGGCCTGCGGCGACGCCGCGCTCAAGGTCATCCTCGAGGTCAGCGAACTGGAGACCTACGATAACATTCGCGCGGCGTCCTTCCTGGCCATGGCCGTCATCCGCGAGGGCGATTTCATCAAGACCAGCACCGGCAAGACCTCGCTCAATGCCACGCTGGGCAACAATCAGGTGATGCTCGAGGCGATCCGCGACTTCTATCTCGATACCGGGATCGCGATCGGGATGAAGCCTGCCGGCGGCATCCGCACGGCCAAACAGGCGCTGCAATTCCTCGTCGCGGTGAAGGAAACGCTCGGGGACGCGTGGCTGACCAACGAGCGTTATCGCTTTGGCGCGAGCTCGCTCCTCAACGACCTGCTCCGCCAGATCGAAAAGGAAAAGACCGGCGCCTACCAGGCGCCCTATTACTTCAGCGAGGCCGCCGAGAGTTATTGATGGCCCGCGAATCACGCAAATGGACGCGAAAACCTGCCGCCAAATCCAAATCTTCCCGCTTGAATCCGCGTAAACTCGCATGATTCGCGGGCCACAAAAATGGCCTTGCTCAAGACTCTGCCCAAAGCCCACGCCCGCCCCGGCCGTCCCGCCCCCGAGCTCATCTTTGGCGAGCTCTGGGAATATGACCCGGCGCCCGAGTCCGCCGACCCGAAGCTTAAGCCCCGCTACGAGCTTTTCATCAATGGCGAGTTCGTCGCACCGAAGTCGGGAAAATATTTTGACTCCATCAATCCAGCCAACGAGCAGAAGCTCGCCGAGATTGCGCTCGCCGGCGCCGCCGATGTCGATGCGGCCTGCCAGGCGGCGCAGCGCGCCTTCGACCAGGTCTGGAGCAGGCTGCCCGGCCGCGAGCGGGCCAAATATCTCTTCCGCATCGCCCGGCTGCTGCAGGACCGCGCGCGGGAGTTCGCCGTGGCCGAGACGATGGATGGCGGCAAACCGATCCGGGAGTCACGCGATTTCGACGTCCCGATGGCCGCGGCGCATTTCTTCTATCACGCGGGCTGGGCGGACAAGCTCGACTACGTGGCACCCGGCCGCCGCGTCGCGCCCCTCGGCGTCGTGGCGCAGGTCATCCCGTGGAATTTTCCGCTGCTGATGCTCGCGTGGAAGATCGCCCCCGCACTCGCGATGGGCAACTGCGTCGTCCTCAAGCCCGCCGAGACCACGTCCATCACCGCGCTCAAGCTCGCGGAGATTTTCCAGGATGCGGGCCTGCCGCCGGGGGTGGTCAATTTCGTCGCGGGCGCCGGCGAAACCGGCGCCGCCCTGGTCAACCATCCGATCCCCGCGAAGGTGGCGTTCACCGGCTCGACCGTGGTGGGCAAGCTGATCATGCGCTCACTCGCGGGTTCCGACAAGAAGATGACGATGGAACTCGGGGGCAAGGCGGCGAACATCGTGTTCGACGACGCGCCCATCGATCAGGCGGTCGAGGGCATCATCAACGGCATTTTCTTCAACCAGGGTCATGTCTGCTGCGCGGGTTCCCGGCTCCTGGTGCACGAACCGGTCGCCGCCACCGTGCTCGCGAAACTCAAGAACCGCATCAAGGTCCTCCGGGTCGGCGATCCGCTCGACAAGAACACCGACATCGGAGCCATCAACTCGAAGGAGCAGCTGGGCAAGATCACCGAACTCGTCGCCTCCGGCGTGAAGGAGGGTGCGGAGATGTTCCAGCCCGCGTGCAAGCTGCCGGCCAAGGGCTGGTATTTTCGCCCGACGGTCTTTTCCAAAGTCACCATGAGCCATCGCATCGCGCGCGAGGAGATTTTCGGGCCCGTGCTCAGCGTGCTCACCTTCCGCACGGTGGACGAGGCAGTGGAGAAGGCCAACAACACCGCCTACGGCCTTAGCGCCGGCGTCTGGACGGACAAGGGTTCGCGGATCCTCAAGATGTCAACCGAGCTCAAGGCCGGGGTGGTCTGGGCCAACACCTACAACAAATTCGACCCGACATCACCCTTCGGCGGCTACAAGGAGAGCGGCTTCGGCCGCGAAGGCGGTCGCCAGGGCCTGCTGGACTACTGCAGGCTGATCTGAACCTAATCTTTCTCTTTCCTCATTCTCTTAATCTTTCTCCGCCGCAAGAGATGGTGCGGGGAGGAGGAGAACGAGAAAGATTAAGAGAAAGAGAAAGATTTTAAATGCCCCAAGCCTACTTCACCGCCCCGATCAAGACGGACTGGATGCCCCCGGGCATTCCCTACATCATCGGCAACGAGGCGGCCGAGCGCTTCAATTTCTATGGGATGCGCGCCATCCTCGTCGTGTTCATGACGCAATATCTGCGCGACCGCTCCGGCGCCCTCGCGCCGATGAATGAGAACCAGGCCAACCAGTGGTATCACTGGTTTGTGGCGTCGAACTACTTTTTCCCGGCCTTGGGGGCGATCATCTCCGATGCTTTTTGGGGCAAATACCGCACGATCATCCGGCTCTCGCTGGTCTATTGCCTGGGCAGCATCGTGCTCGCATTCGACGACACGCGACTAGGCCTGGGCTTGGGGCTCGGTCTCATCGCGCTGGGGGCCGGGGGCATCAAGCCATGCGTCTCGGCCCACGTGGGCGACCAGTTTGGCCCGGCGAACCAGCCGCTGCTCTCACGGGCGTTCGGCTGGTTTTATTTCTCGGTCAACTTCGGCTCGTTCTTCTCGATCCTGCTCATTCCGTGGCTGCTCGCGCATTACGGTTCGCGCGCCGCCTTCGGTGTGCCGGCGGTGCTGATGCTGCTCGCCGCCTTTGTCTTTTGGTCGGGCCGCTACAAGTTTGCGCACATCCCGCCCGGCGGAAAGACGTTCCTGCGCGACACGTTCAATCGCGAAGGCTGCGCCGCGATCGGCCGGCTGGCCATCCTCTTCGCGTTTGTCGCCGTTTTCTGGTCGCTGTGGGACCAGAGCGGGGGCGAATGGGTGCTGCAGGCCCAGAAAATGGACCTGCACTTCCTCGGCTTCAACTGGCTCGCGTCCCAAATCCAGGCCGTGAACGCCATCATGATCCTGGCGTTCATCCCGCTGTTCCAATACGTGATCTATCCGGCGATCAGCCTCGTGTTCTCGCTGACGCCGCTGCGCAAGATCGGCCTCGGGCTCATCGTCACCGGCTTTTCCTTCATGGTCAGCGCCTGGATTGAGACGCAGATCGCCGGCGGCCTGAAACCGAACATTGGCTGGCAGATGCCCGCCTATGCGTTGCTCTCCGCCGGCGAGGTCATGGTGTCCATCACCGCGCTCGAGTTCGCCTACACCCAGGCCCCGAAGCACATGAAGTCGATCATCATGGCGCTTTACCTTCTCTCCATCTCGGCCGGCAATGCCTTCACCGCCCTGGTGCATTTCTTCATCGCGAATCCCGATGGCTCCACGAAGCTGCAGGGCGCCGCCTACTACAATTTCTACGCGACCCTTTCCATCGGCTGCGTCGCAGTCTTTGTCCTCGTCGCCCGTCGTTACCAGGAGAAGTCCCACCTGCAGGGGGATAACCCGGTGCCGCTGGCGGAGGCCGCCGCCGAGGTCTGACGAATTTCCACCGCTCCCCACCATGCCCCGCCTTCCCATCACCAAGACGCCCAAGGTTTATGTTGGGGGCGCGTTCCTCCGCTCCGAGAGTTCGCGCGTTTATCCGGTCAAGGACGCCGCGGGCAACTTCTTCGCCAACATCCCGCAATGCACGCGCAAAGATCTGCGCAACGCGGTCGAGGCCGCCGCCAAGGCCGGCCCGGGCTGGGCGAAGCGCACCGCCTACAACCGCGGCCAGATCATCTACCGCCTGGGCGAGATGCTCGAGGCCCGCGCGGGAGAGCTGGCCGCGGCCATCCGGCTCGGTGGCGCGTCGAAAGCCGCCGCGGCGAAGGAGGTCGCCGCGACTGTTGACCGGCTCATTTATTACGCCGGCTGGGCCGACAAGTACGAGCAGGTGCTCGGCAACGTGAACCCCGTCGCCGCGCCCTATTTCAATTTCACCGTCACCGAGCCCATGGGCATCGTAGGCGTCATCGCGCCCGACGAGGCCCCGCTGCTCGCGCTCCTCACGCTCCTGGCGCCCGCCCTCACGAGCGGCAACACCGTGGTGGCACTGGCGTCCACCACGCAGCCTTATCCCGCCATCGTGCTCGGCGAGATGCTCGCAACGAGCGACCTGCCCGGCGGCGTGGTCAATTTGCTCACCGGATTCCGCAAGGAGCTGGTGCCGACCTTCGCCACGCACACCCACCTGCGCGCCATCGCGGCGGTGGCGAACGCCGATGAGCGCAAGGCGCTCGCCGTCGGGGCCGCGGACAGCGTCAAGCGCACCCACTTCATCAAAGCCGAGGAAAAGCACGGCTGGTTCGCCGACCCGGCGCAGAGCCTCTACGCGATCCGCGACTTCCTCGAGTTCAAGACCACCTGGCACCCGATCGGTGCGTGAGTTGCGCCGCGTCCACGCGGCGCGATCGAGCCGGCCGGCTTGGCGAAGCGTGGGATGCCGCCTAGGCGGGTTGGCGCCGGCGGAGGAAACGCGCGATCTCGCCCCGGCTTGGCATCGAACGGGCGGTGCCGAGTTTGGTGACGGACAACGCGGCCACGGTGTTGCCGTGGCGCGCCGCGGCGACGAGGTCGCCGCCGGTCTGCACCAGGCCCGCGGCGAAACCACCGACGAACGCATCGCCGGCCCCCGTGGTGTCCACAACCGTCAGGCCGGTGTGCGCAGGGATGAAAGCGTGGCCGTCAGCCTGGGAGACGAAGCAGCCGCGTTTGCCGAGGGTGATGATGACCGTGGGCACTGCCAGGGCACGGCAGAGCCGGTGCAGGTCGCCGGGGCTGAGGGCATGCAGAGTCGGTTCACCAAAGGCGCCGAAGTCGCCGAACGGTTGCTCGCGCGCGAGCGCCGCGGTCTCGGGCAGCAGATTCACGAGCGCGACAAACTCGGTTTCATTGGGGATGAGCACGTCCACCAGTGCGAGCACGCTGGAGTCAAAGTCGGCCCGCATCGGCGCCGGGTTGAGCACGGTGGTCACGCCCGCCCGGCGCGCGAGGCGGAAGACATGCGCGTTGAGCGGCAGGTTGGCCTCGTGCTGGCAGATGACCACCTTTGCCCCGCGGATGAGGCCGGCCTCGATGTCACGGGGCTGCAGGTGCGCGCTGGCTCCGAGGTCGACGATGATCTGATTCTGGCCCGCGGCGTTGACGAGGACGGCCGCGGTGGCGGTGGCGTGCTTCGGCTTCGTGATGAAACGCGCGCCGACACCCTCGGCCTGGCAGAATTTTTTCGCGGCCTCGGCGAACCCGTCGCGGCCTACGGCGCCGAGGAACACCGCGGCAACCCCCGCCCGCCCAGCGGCGACGGCCTGATTGAAGCCCTTGCCGCCGGGGCCGCTGGCAAAATTGCCGATCACCGTTTCGCCCGCCCGGGGAAACTGGGCGCACCGCCAGTTGAGGTCCTGGACGAAGGCGCCGACGACGACCACGGGGGGGTTCATGCGGGCCAAACTAAACGCGCGGCCCCCGCGGTGACAAGCCGTGCGCCGCGACCATTCAGCCAAAGTTTGCCCCGGAGGTCGCAATCGGTTGCAAGAGGGCTGCGCCATGCCAGCCGACTCCAGCACCAGCGCCCGGTTCGTGCCGCTGCAAGGCGGCGCCAAGGTCGAATTAAGCCGTCGCCAGCGGCAGGAATACCGCGAGAAAATGAGCCTGCAGGAACTTTAGAGGTGGAACTCAGGAAAACAGGAACAGCTCGCTGGCCTTTTCGCGTTTTCCTGAGCTCCCCATTCACCGGTTCTATTCTTCTCATTCCATGATCGAAGCCCGCCGCCTCACCAAGACCTTCCGCGACAAGCAACGCGGCGAGATTCGCGCCACGGACAACCTCTCCTTCCGGGTCGCGCCCGGCCAGATCTACGGCCTGCTCGGCGCCAACGGCGCGGGCAAGACCACCACCCTGCGCCTGCTCGCCACGCTGCTCAAGCCGACCAGCGGCACTGCCACCGTGGCGGGCTTTGACATCGCGACCGCGCCGGAAAAAGACCGCGCCAACGTCGGTTTCCTCGCCGCGAGCACCGCGCTTTACGGCCGGCTCACGGCGCGCGAGATGATCGCCTATTTCGGCCGGCTCAACGGCCTCGCCGAGGCCGAGATCAGAGCCCGCACCAAGCGCCTGTCCGAGGAGTTCGACATGCACGGGTTCCTCGACCGCCGGTGCGACGTGTTCTCCACCGGCATGAAGCAGAAAACCTCCATCGCCCGCATGCTGATCCACGACCCGGCGGTGATGATCTTCGACGAGCCCACCCTCGGACTCGACGTGATGGCCGCCCGCGCCATCGTGCGCTTCGTGCGCGAATGCAAGGGCCGCGGCAAGACGGTCATCTACTCGACCCACGTGATGAGCGAGGTCGAGAAGCTCTGCGACACCATCGGCATCATCCACGGCGGCCGGCTGCTGGCCGAGGGCACGCTCGCCGAGCTCCGGGTGCGCTACGGTGAAGCGGACATGGAGGAGATCTTCGTGAAGGCCGTGGGCGGGGAGGACCGCCGATGAACCGCCATAATATCATCACGGTTTACGTGAAGGAGCTGAAACACTCGCTCCGCGACCGGCGCACGCTGTTGTCGATGATCATCATCCCGACCTTTGTCATCCCCGCGCTGACCTATGGCGTGGGCAAGATCGCCACCAAGGTTATTGCGGAGGCGCGCGAGGAGACGCCGGTGGTGATGCTGCTGCCCGGTGGCGATTCGCCCGGGGTGGTGGCCGCGCTCCTGCGGTCCAGGACGATGAAGATCGTGCCGGCCAGCGCCAACTACCGGCAGCTGATCTCCGACAAGAAAATCCGGGCGGCGGTCAAGCTGCCCGCGGGCTTCGAGGCGGGACTCAAGGCGGGCACGGCCGAATCGGTGTTGATCCTGTACTATGAGGGTGAGCTCAAATCGAGTTTGGCCGCCGGCGAACTCGACCGGTTCTTCCGCGACCTTCGCGACCAGACCGTCAAGGCGCGGCTGGCCGAGCACCAGCTGCCGGCCTCGCTCATCAAGCCCTTTGAAGTGAAGCGCGAGAATGTGGCCCCGCCAGAAAAAGTGGGCGGCAACCTGATCGGCGGCCTCGTGCCGTACCTCATCATCATTCTCTGTTTCACGGGCGCAATGTATCCGGCGATGGACCTGACCGCGGGCGAGAAGGAGCGCGGCACGATGGAGACGCTGCTCTGCAGCCCGGTCGCGCGCGGAGACCTCGTGCTGGGCAAGTTCCTCATGGTGCTCACCGGCTCGCTCAGCGCGATGCTCCTCGCGCTTACCTCAATGGGGATCATGTTGTTCGTGATGGGCGCGCTCATGACCGGCGCCGGCGGGGGCCGCGCGGCGGGGGTGGCGGTTGCCGCCGCCCAGGCCCACTCGGCCAGTGCCACGCTGCCGAGCATCGATCCGGACGGGATCCTCGGCGTGATGGCCCTGGTGCTGCCGGTGGCCGTGCTGTTCTCGGCGATCCTCTTCACCGTCTCGCTTTTCGCCAAGAGCTACCGGGAGGCGCAAAGTTATGTCGCGCCCATGACCTTCATCGTAATCCTGCCGGCGGCCGTCGGCCTGCTGCCGGGCATTGACCTCAACGTGCGCCTCGCGCTCGTGCCGCTGCTCAACCTTTCGCTCGTCTGCAAGGAGATGCTCTCCGGCGTGTGGCACTGGAGCTATATCGCGCTGATCTTCGGCTCGTCGTGCGTTTACGCCGGCGCCGCACTCGCGCTCGCGGTGAAAATGTTCAACCGCGAGGACGTGATCTTCCGCGCCTAGCCAAGACTCGGGCCCTCCGGCTTTCCGTCCCGCGCGCGGCTGGCGCGTAAATTTTTTTCGAAACCCGCTCCGCTGCCGTAAACACGAGGTAAAAGCCGGCTGCACCTATGGCCGTGCGGTCCGGAATCAGTTACGCTGAGCGAGTTCAAGGAACGACCGCGGCCTGAACTCCGCGATTCGTTCAAGTCACCTCATAACCTGCGTCATGAATCTCCCCGATGAATCTCGTCAAGAAAATCCTGATTGGACATAACGATGCCAGGGTGCGCCGGCGGCTGGTCCTGCTGCTGGCGGACGCCGGCTTCGATGTGCGCGCGTTCGCGACGGCGGAGGCGGCCGCGGAGGACGCGCGCGATGAATGGTTTGATCTCGCCGTCGTGGCACCCGACCTGCCCGGCGCGCCCGGCTTCAGTTTTGTCGACCGCTTGAAAAAACTTCAGCCCACCGTGCGGGTGCTGCTCCTGGTGACGGAGCTCGATCTTTCGCTGGTCGTCCAGGCTATCCGCCTGAGCGTGGCCGATGTCGTCGCGTTGGGCGACGATCCGCGGGTCGTGCTGCGCCGCATCCAGCTTCTCTTCGGAACTGAGTCGACGCCCCCCGGCGACGGCGTCACGCTGGAGGAGCTCACCCAAGTCGAAACGATGCTGGAGAGCCTTCCCCCCGGCGGGGCGACCAGCGCCGATCCGTTCGGCGTGCATACGCACGAGCCCGGTGCCGACCTGCTGCAGGTGTCCAAGGAAAAGGCGGTGCTCGAGGCGAGATTCAACCGACTGCAGCGGGAAAAGGCCGCGCTCGAATCCGAGCTCAAAACCCTGCTCTCCCAAGGCGCCGCCGCGGCCCGCCTGCAGGCGGAATTCGACGAACTGCACACGGAACGGGAACTGGCCGAGGCCACCCAGGCCGCTATCGATGAGAAGGCCCGCCGGCTCGCGGAGACCCGCGCCGCGATTGCCAGCGAGCGTTCCACGCTCGAGGCCGAGCTGACGGCCTGGCGGCAGCGGCTGGGGGCCGAGGAGGACCGCCTCGCGACCGAGGCCGCGCGTTTCCACCAGGAGGTGAAGCAATTCAACCAGGCGCGCCGGCGCTGGCAGGAGGACGCCGACGTGCTCCGCACGCAGGAGGAAAACCTCCGCGCCTACGAGGCGCGCCTCCGCGAAATCCAGCGCCAGCTGGAAGCGGACCGCGTGCTCTGGTCCAGTGCGGCCAAGCCGCCGTCGTCCTCCCCGGCCACCGATGACGCCGCCCTGCAGCAAGCCTGGCTGAAACTCCAGCGTGCCTCCGAGCTGTTCGAATCCGAGCGGAACAATTTTCGCGACGACCGGGTTGCCATCGAGGAACAGCACCAGGCCGTAAAGCTGCGGGAGGAGCACGTGCGGGACCGTGAGATCCAGGTTGCGCTGTATGCCAAGCAGCTGAGCGCGCTGCCGCCGCCTGGGGCCCGAGCAGCCGCCAAGACCTTGCCTCGCGCCCCGCTGGACGTGGTCCGGACGTTCTTCGGCGCGGAGAAAAAGGCCTAGGAAAATCCGCTGGCGCGCGGGGCGCGAAGGGACCGCGCCTCACCGTGAGCGATTGGCGCGACGCGGCGTCGATCCGGGCGTGGCCAGGCGACCCCGAGCACCGCAAGACCCAGCGCGGCGACCGTCCGTTCTGGTCTGCCGCCCTGCGCGATCCGCAGCGCAAAGGTCGAGCGCGCCTCCGGCAGGCCCGGACCGCCCGGTTTGTCACGTATTACGTGACACTCCCGGGAGCGACGGCGTCGGAAAGTTTGTCACGTAACACGTGAAAAACGGTGGGGTCTGGGCGGCGGGCGTTTGTGGCGTTGCGGGGGGCGGGCGGGCATGGTTGGGTGGAGGGGTGCCGTCCTTGTTCCTTCCCCAGCACGTCATCGCCCGCAAGCGGGACGGCCACGCGCTCACGCATGACGAGATCATCGCGTTTGTCCAGGGGGCGACCGATGGCTCGTGGTCGGACGATCAACTGAGCGCGATGCTGATGGCGATTTTTCTCCGCGGCATGACGCCCGAGGAGACGGTGGACTACACCCTGGCGATGATGCGCTCCGGCCGCGTGGCCGACCTCTCGGGCGTGAAACTGCCCAAGGCGGACAAACACTCGACGGGGGGTGTGGGGGACAAGGTTTCGCTGCACCTTGCGCCGATGGTCGCGGCCTGCGGCGTTGCCGTGCCGATGATTTCCGGCCGCGGCCTCGGCCATACCGGCGGCACGCTTGACAAGCTCGAGTCCATCCCCGGTTTCCGGGTGAATCTCTCGCTGGCGGAATGCCGCGCGCAGCTCGAGCGGATCGGGATCTGCCTCATCGGCCAGACCGCCGAGCTCGCGCCGGCCGACAAGAAACTTTACGCGCTGCGCGACGTGACCGGCACAGTCGAGAGCATCCCGCTGATCTGCGCCAGCATTCTCTCGAAGAAGCTCGCCGAGGGGACCGACGTGCTGGTGGGCGATGTGAAGTTTGGCCGCGGCGCCTTTATGCCGGACAAGGCGACAGCGCGCGAGCTGGCGCAGGCGCTCGTCGCGGTGGCGACGGCGGCGGGCACGCCGATGCGCGCCGTACTGACCGCGATGGATGAGCCGCTCGGCCACACCGTGGGCAATGCACTCGAGGTGGCCGAGTCGATCGCGTGCCTCAAGGGCTGCGGGCCGGCGGACACGATGGAAGTCACCTATGCGATCGGCGAACAGATGCTCGTGCTCGCCGGTGTGGCGAAGACGACGGCCGCGGCGCGCGCGCAGCTGGAGGCCGGCATCGCGAGCGGCGCCGCCTTCGCCAAGTTCCGCGAACTGATTGCCGCGCAAGGCGGCGACGCGCGCGTCGCCGACGATCCCGCGAAACTCCCGCAGGCCGAATTGCAGATGCCGTTCGCCGCGCCGCGCGCCGGGTATGTGCAGGAGGTTGATGCCCGGAAGGTGGCGCTCGCGACGCTGCGGCTGGGCGCCGGCCGCGCGAAAGCCGAGGACCGGATCGATCACGCCGTTGGCGTGAGCGACCTCGTAAAAATTGGCGGGCGCGTTTCAGTCGGTATGCCCCTGGGCGTGATTCATGCGAACGGCACGGCGGCGCTGGCTGAGGCGAAGGCGATGCTGGCGAAGGCGATCACGATCGGCCCCAAACCCGTCAAAGCGCCGAAGCTGATCGAGGAAATTCTGGGACCGGATGCCGGCCCGCGGTTTCAGCGCTCGCATCGTGGCCCACCCCGCCGGTGAGGACCTCGCTCAAGCGGGGAGTCCGCAGGCATTGATCGAGAAAGCTCCCTCGCAGGCAGGGTGGCGCGGGGCGCCGGGGGTGGGTTGAAGACCCCGGAAAGCAGTCAGACCTTTTCCAGCTCCGCCAGCTTGGACGCGGCCTGTTCCCAGGCGGCAGTCGCCGAGGCGAGCTGGTCCACGATGACGCTCAACTCCCGGTTCAGGTGTTGGGCCTTGCCCGGTTCGCGATAAGTCTCGGGCGCCTCGAGCGCCGCGGTCAGGTCATTCTGCTTCGCCTCGAGCTTGGAAACCTCCTCCTCGAAGCGGCCGACCTCGATGCGGCTCTTCTTCAGTTCGCCGGGACTCGGCCGGCCGGGTCGTTGGAGACGCGGCCTCCCGGCCACGCCGCCCGGTGACGGGGACGTCGCCGGTCCCGTCGCGGCTTGCCTGGGCCGCGCAGCGGTGAAGCTGGCGGTGAGCGCGGCGCGCTCGTTGGTGGCCTTCGATTTCTCGAGGTAGTAATCGTAGTTGCCGGCGTAGGGCGTGAGGCGGCCCGAGTGGATGTGGAGCACCGTCTGTGCCAGCGCGCGGATGAAATACACGTCGTGACTGATGAAGATGAAAGTGCCCCCGTAGTTTTTCAGCGCGCCGACCAGGGCGTCGATCGACGGGATGTCAAGGTGGGTCGTCGGCTCATCCATCAGCAGGAGGTTCGGCGGCTTCACCAGGATGCGCGCGAGGGCGAGGCGGGATTTTTCACCGCCGGAGAGCACGGACACCTTCTTGAATACGTCGTCCTTGCGGAAAAGAAAGGCCCCGAGGATGGCGCGCGCCTGCTGCTCGGTGAGCTGATTCTCATTGGTGCGCAACTCCATCACGTTCTCGAAGACGGTGGCGCCGGCGTGAAGGTTATCGAGGCGGTTCTGGGCAAAGTAGCCGGGAACGACGTTGCTGCCGAGCTCGCGGCTGCCGCCCTGGATGGGGATGACGTCAGCGAGGATCTTCAGGAGGGTGGACTTGCCGGAGCCGTTGGGGCCGACGAGCACGATGCGCTGGCCGCGCACCGCCTGGAAGTTGAGATCGCGATAGACGACGTGCTCGCCGTAGGCCTGCTGCACGTGCCCGAGGGTGACGACCTTGAGGCCGGAGCGGGGCGGCTGGGGGAACTTGAAATGGATGCGGCGAAGTTCGTCCTCGGGCTCGTCAACCGCGACCTCCTGCAGGCGCTCGATCTGCTTTTCCTTCGACTTGGCGCGGGACGCCATGGAGGCCTTGGCGCCAAAGCGGTCAACGAAACGCTGCAGGTGGGCGATTTCTCGCTGCTGGTTCTTGAACGCGGCGGCCTGCTGCCCCTTGCGCGCCTCCTTTTCGTTGAGGTAGTCGTCGTAGTTGCCGGTGTAGCGGTTGAGCGTGTTGCCGCGCAGCTCGAGGATGCCGGTGCAGAGGACATTGAGAAAGGCGCGGTCGTGCGAGATGACCACGAGGCCGCCGGGATAGCGCGTGAGGTAGTCCTGAAACCAGAGCAGCGCCTCGAGGTCGAGGTGATTGGTCGGCTCGTCGAGGAGCAGGAGTGCGGGCTCGGCGACCAGAAGCCGCGCCAGGTGCGCGCGCATCACCCAGCCGCCGGAGAAAGTCTTCGCGAGCTTGTCGCTGTCGCCCTCGCGAAAGCCGAGGCCGGCGAGGATTTTTTTTGCGCGGGGCTCGAGAGTGTAGTCGATGTCGTGGTCATCGTCGGTTTCCGGCAGCAGTTTTTTCCCGCTGGTCACGATCTGGATGATCGTCTCGTCGCCGACCGGCGCGCTTTCCTGCGGCAGGAAGCCGAAATCGGCGCCGCGCTCCCACTCGATCGTGCCCGCGTCGGGTGCCTCCTCGCCCAGGATGAGGTTGAAAAGCGTGGTCTTGCCCGCGCCATTCGGGCCGACCAGCCCGAGCCGGTCGCTGCGTGCGATGAAAAGCGACACCTCCGCAAACAGGGTGCGGGTGCCGTAGGACTTCGAGACATCGGCGATCGTGAGCATGGAAACCGCCAAGCCAACCAGTCTGTCCGGCGTGAAGCAATTTCTTTGTCCATGTTCCTGTCGCCCGCCGCCTGGCCGAGCGGATGCGCAACGAGACGGGCACCGATATTTTTGAATGGATCGACCACCTCGTGCTCGGGCCCGGACAGGCGGAGGCATTGCGGGCGGTGGGTTACGTCGAGGAGCGGGTTGAGGCGCCGGCGGGCACGACCGTTTTCTGGCAGCCCCAGGCGATGATGCCGCGGGTGCTGTTGCGCGCCGACGGGGGCAGGGACGGCGGGCCAGCGGTGGTGGCGATCCGGCCGGAGCTGCTGGCGGATTTCCTGACGGCGCATGAACTGCCGGC
>SIBH01000031.1 GCA_009695285.1 Pedosphaera sp. | reverse complement strand
GGCGGCGACTGCCGCCGGGGTGAGCAAGACGGTGACGCCGCATACGTTCCGCCATTCGTTTGCGACGCATCTGCTGGAAAATGGCTATGACATCCGCACGTTGCAGGATTTGCTCGGCCACAAGGACGTGACGACCACGCAGATTTACATGCATGTGATGACGAAGCCGGGGATCGGGGTGCGCAGTCCGCTGGATGGGTGAAAGGGGGAAAAGCGGAAGGCGGAAACATCCAACATCGAACATCCAAGGAGACATCTGCGAAAGCCCCGAATCGGTTGGAGCGCGGAGCATTGCTCCGCGTGAATTTCCCCGCCCTTTCCCTACACCGGCCGCTGGATGACCACCGTGGCGCTGCCGGCTTCGTTGCAACGGCCAACGACGCCCAACATCCATCGGGCAGGAGCGCCGGTCTCCGACCCGCCGAGTTTCAGAGGAGTTTCACCACGCCGGGCCGGAGGCTGGCGCTCCGGGGCGGATGGACACGCTGAAGCGTGAACTCCGACGGGACGGGCCGGCAGTTCGACCGGGCGTAGCGGCGTCTCGGCAGAGCGCCGGTCGAGGAAGGAAATGCGGTGCTCAGCCGAGACGCCGCTACGGGGCGTGGTGGTTGGTTCTTCAGTTCACTGGTCGAGTTTGGCCAGTTCGGTCCGCACGAGTGCGATGAGGGGTTGGAGGGTGGCGGCGTCGAGGGCGAAGCGGCAGCCGGCGGCGGCGAAGAGTTCGGGGAGGGGACGGGAGCCGCCGAGGGCGAGGGCTTGGTGGTAGTGGCGGAGGGCTTGGGGGTGGTCGTGCTTGGAGTTGGCCCAGATTTGGAGGGCGCCAAGTTGGGCGATGGCGTATTCGATGTAGTAGAGGGGGTGGAGGAAGATGTGGAGTTGGCGGTGCCAGGAGTGGGCGCGCGCGGGTTCGTGGCCTGTCCAGTCGATGTCGCCGCCGAAGCGGTGGATGAGGGCGACCCAGGCGTCGGTGCGCTGGGCACGGGTGTGGGCGGGGTGGGTGTAGAGCCAGTGTTGAAAGGCATCGATGGTGGCGATCCAGGGGAGGAGGGTGAGGATGGCTTCGAGGTGGTTTTGGCGGGCGCGGCGGGCTTCGGCGGGGGGGTAGAAGGTGTGGAGGTGTTCGTTGCCGAGGAGTTCCATGGTCATGGAGGCGACTTCGCAGAATTCAATGGGGGCGTGGCGGTAGTGGTGGAGGGGTTCTTCGCGGGTGGCAAGGGCGTGGAAGGCGTGGCCGGCTTCGTGGAGCATGGTTTCGACGTCGCGTTGCTGGCCGACGGCGTTCATGAAGATGAAGGGGAGGCGGGCTTCGGCGAGGGTGGCTTGGTAGCCGCCGGGGGCTTTGCCTTTGCGGTTGTCGAGGTCGAGGAGGTGGAGGTCGCGCAGGGTTTGGAAGCCGCGGGCGAGGGTCCCGTCGAGGTGGTGGAAGATGTCTTGGGTGCGGTGGATCATTCGGTCCACGTGGTCAAAGGGGCGGAGGGGGGGGCGGCCGAGGGGATCGACGGCGAGGTCCCAGGGGCGGAGGGCGGGGAGTTGGAGTTGGGCGCGGCGGTCGGCGTGGAGGGCGCGGAGGGCGGGGACGACGTGGAGTTCGATGGCGTGGTGGAATTGGAGGCAATCGTCGGGGGTGTAGTCGAAGCGGCCGCGGGCGCGGAAGGCGTAGGTGAGGTAGTCGGGGAAGCCGGCGTGGGTGGCGATGGAGGCGCGGAGGTGGAGGAGTTGGTCGAAGGTGGTTTCGATGGTTTCGACTTCTTGGAGGCGGCGTTGGGCGATGAGTTGCCAGGCTTCTTGGCGGAGGGGTCGGTCGGTTTCTTCGAGGTGGCGGCCCATTTGGGTGAGGGTAGTTTCGTGGCCGCGGAAGTGGACGGTGAGGGAGCCGGTGAGTTTCTGGTATTGCTGGCCGAGGCGGGTTTCGTCGGTTTCGAGGGGGATGTTTTCGGGGCGGAAGAGTTCGACGTGGAGTTGGGTGTCGCGGTCGAAGATGTGGTAGCGGGGTTGGGGGAGTTGGGGGCGGAGGGGGTGGGCGAGGTAGAGTTGGGAGAGCTGGAATTGGCGGGGTTTGAGGCGGGGCTCGAGGTCTTCGACGAATTGGAGGTAGGCGCGCTCGGCCTCGGGGCTGTCGGTGTGACAGGTCATGGCGATGTAGCGGCGGGAGGATTCTTCGTCGAGGGCGGCGGTGAGTTCGCTCCAGTGGAGGAGCCATTTTTCGAGGTCGGCAAGGGTGACGGCGGCGTGGGCGTGGAGTTCGAGGGCGTGGAAGTGGGGCTCGATCTGGGACCAGTCGCCGAGGTCGAGGTGGGCGGGGAGGAATTGGCGCGGGGTGTGCGGGGGCAGTTGGCCGAAGGGGAGCAAGTTCATCCGGGGAGCTTGAAACGAAAGGTGCAGGGGCAACAAGACTGAAATGGCGGGGGGCAGTGCCCGGATGTGCCCCAGCAAATAAAACCGGCGGCGGAATGACTTCCGCCGCCGGTAGTGAAAAAGTTGTGGCCGGATTATTTGGCCGGGGGCGGCGTGGTGGTCGGCGGCTTGGTGCCCGGGGTGATGGTCGGCGGGGGGAGGGTGAATTTCGGGGGGCCGCCGGCGCCGGGCGGCGGGGTCGCGGTCGGCGGTTCGATGCCGAGGAGTTCCATGTCAAAGATGAGCGTGGCGTTCGGCCCGATCTTGGGCGGGGAACCGCGTTCGCCGTAGGCTAGGGCGCCGGGGATGGTTAATTGCCATTTGTCCCCGACTTTCATCATTTGCAGGGCTTCGGTCCAGCCGGCGATGACGCGGTTGACGGGGGAGACGAAGGGCTGGCCGCGGGTGTAGGAGCTGTCGAACTCGGTGCCGTCAACGAGGGTGCCGCGATAGTGGGCTTTGACGGTGTCGGTGGCTTTCGGGGAGGGGCCGGTGCCGGCGGTGAGGATTTTATACTGGAGGCCGGAGGGGGTGGTCTTCACGCCTTCCTTCTTGGCGTTCTCGGCGAGGTAGGCGCGGTCTTTTTCGGAGAGTTTGGCGCGCTGCTCGGTCTGGTAGGCCATCATGGTTTGCTGGGCCTCCGGGAGGGTGAGCAAGGGTTTGCCGGCCTGCATGTCTTTGATGCCGGTGGCGAGCAGGTCGGCGTTCGCGTCGATGGACTGTTGCTTGATGTTGTTGCCGATCAAGATGCCGAGGGCGTAGCTGACCTTGTCGGCGGGGGATTTGAAGGTGGCGGCTGGTTTGTCGGTCGCGGGTTTCTCGTCGGCGGCCCGGCCGAGGGCGAGGCTGGCGGCCAAGATTAATATAGTTGCGGTTGTTGTTTTCATTTGGTTGCTTTCGGTTTTGTTCCGCGACGCGCGGAAGGTGATTGATTAAACGCGGGCCAGAGTAGCGGCGTATTCGGTGACGTCAAGCCGGGGTTGGTCGCCGGTCGGGCGCGCGCCCGGTGGTCACTTGGCGGCGGCGGCGGCGCGGCAGGCGTCGGCCACGCGGGCGAGGTTTTCCAGAAATTGCTCGCGGTGGTTTTCCGGCAGCACGGCCAGCGCCTCGGTTTGCAGCGT
The DNA here is from genome assembly GCA_009695285.1 of Pedosphaera sp. GTDB lineage: Bacteria > Verrucomicrobiota > Verrucomicrobiia > Limisphaerales > SIBH01 > SIBH01. The sequence continues at coordinate 18,592 of SIBH01000031.1, read as the reverse complement.
GACGGCGATGACCCGGATGTCCGCGTATTTTTTTTTGCCGGCCGGGAGGAGCTTGATGCGATGGGCGCGGCGGTCGGTTTCGTGGGGGAGACGTTTCACCAGGCCGGCCAGTTCCATGCGCTCGAGGAGGGAGGCGACGGTGTTGGGGTCGCTGGTCATGAGCCGCGCGAGCGCGCGTTGCGAGATGCCGCCGGGATCGACCTCGAGGAGGGAGCGCAAGACGGTGAACTGGTCGGGGGTGACGCCGGTGTGCGCGATGCGGCGGCGAAAGGACTGGTTCAAACCATACCACGCGGCGCGGAGCAGGGGCGGCAGGCGGCGGCGGTCGGGGGAATCAATCGGCGGTTGGATCTTCTGGGCGGGCATGGCGGCGGGCGCGTCCGGGGGGGGTTATTCCTTGTCCGGTGGCGCGGGTTTTCCGAGACGCTGTTCGAGTTCGTTCACCCGACGGACGAGTTCGGGCAGGCGCTGGAGGGCGATCATCTGGCGCTTGGCCTGGCGGTCCGGCTGCGCGGGGCCGCCGAGCCATTTTTCGCCGGAGGGGATGTCGGTCATCACGCCGGCCTTGGCGCCGATGGTCACGCGGTCGTTGATCTTCAAATGTCCGGCCAGCCCCGCCTGGCCCGCGATGGTGACGTAGCTGCCGATCTTGGTGCTGCCCGCGATGCCGACTTGCGCGATGATGATGCAATGCTCGCCGGTGATGACGTTGTGGCCGATCTGCACGAGGTTGTCGATCTTGGTGCCGCGGCCGATGACCGTGGAGCCGAGCGCGCCGCGGTCGATGGTGGTGTTCGCGCCAATCTCCACGTCGTCGTGAACGACGACGTTGCCGATCTGCGGCACCTTGCGGTGGAAGCTGGCGTCGAACACGTAGCCAAACCCGTCCGAGCCGAGGACGACGCCGGCGTGCAGGATGACGCGCTGGCCGATCTGCGTGCGCGGGTAGAGGACGACGTTCGGAAACAGCTTCGACTCCGCGCCGATGACGCAGTCGGCGGCGAGGTGGTTGCCGCCGAGCAACGCGGCGCGCGCGCCGATCGTCACGCCTTCGCCGATCACGCAGTTCGGGCCGACGTGCGCGGTGGGATCAATCTTCGCCGAGGCCGCGACGCTGGCGCTGGGATGAACGCCGGGCGTGAAAGTTGGCTCGGGAAAAAACAGCGGCAGCGCCTTGGCGAAGGCCACGCGCGTGTTCGGCACGCGGATCAGCACCTTCGTGGCCGAGGAAAATTCCGCCGGCACGAGGATGGCGGTGGCGGCGCTTTGTTCGGCGGCGGCGAAGTAGGACTGGTTCTCGGCGAAGGTGAGATCGCCGGCCTGGGCGGCGTTGGCGGGGGCGAAGCCGGTCAGGAGCACGGAGCCGTCCCCGACGACTTCGCCCTGGAGTTGTGCGGCAATGGCAGCGGCGGTGTGTGGCATGGTCAGATTCCCCGCTGGTTGATGACGGCGTTTTTCTCGCCGAGCACGATGACGCGCGGCTGCCAGTTTTTCGCCGCCGCCTCGTCGGCGAAGGTGTAGCTCATGATGGTGAGGCGGTCGCCGACCTGGCCGAGGTGGGCGGTCGCGCCGTTGAGCACGATGGCGCCGGAGCCGCGCTCGCCGGGGATGAGGTAGGTCTCGAAGCGTTCGCCGTTGGCGAGATTGCTACAGAGCACGCGCTCGTAGGGCACGAAGCCGGCGGCTTCCATTAGGTCGAGGGCGATGGTCAGGCTGCCCTCGTAATTGAGGCTGGCCGCCGTGACCTGCGCGCGGTGAATTTTCGATTTTAACAAATGTATCTGCATGGCCGGCCAAGTCATCCGTTGACTTGAAAAACGCGCGTCACTATAAAGTCTGCGACACCGGATTCAATCACTACTTTGATTTAACGCACTCGAAACAACTTTATGATGAGCAGAAAAATTCGTTACGGCATGGTCGGCGGCGGGCGCGGGGCGTTCATCGGCGCGGTGCATCGCATCGCGGCCAATATGGACGGCCAGGTCGAGTTGGTCTGCGGCGCGTTCTCCTCGGAACCGGCGCGCTCGAAGGCGTCCGGCGCGGATTTCTTCCTGCCGCCCGGCCGCTGCTACGGCACGTTCGAGGAGATGATCCGGGCCGAGGCGAAGCTGCCCGTCGGCGAACGGATGGACTTCGTGGCCATCGTCACGCCGAACCACATGCACTTTCCGCCCGCGAAGCTGGCGCTGGAAAAAGGCTTCCATGTTTTGAGCGACAAGCCCGCGACCCTCAGTCTCGCGCAGGCCAAAAAACTTGCGGAGATCGTCCAGCGCACCGGCCAACTCTACGGCCTCACGCATAATTACACCGGCTACCCGCTCGTGAAGGAGGCGCGTCACCTCGTCACCAACGGCCGGCTCGGCAAGATTCGCAAGGTGGTCGTCGAATATCCGCAGGGCTGGCTGGCCACGCGGCTCGAGGCTTCCGGCCAGAAGCAGGCCGCCTGGCGCACCGATCCCAAGCGTAGCGGCGCGGCGGGCTGCATCGGTGACATCGGCACGCACGCCGAGAATCTCGCCGAGTACATCACCGGCTTGAAAATCGAGGAGTTGGCGGCCGACCTCACCGCGTTCGTGAAAGGCCGCAAGCTCGACGATGATGGCAACGTGCTGCTGCGTTTCAAGGGGGGCGCGAAGGGCGTGCTGCACGCCTCGCAAGTTTCCGTGGGCGAGGAAAACAATTTGAACATCCGCGTCTATGGCGAGCTGGGCGGACTCGAATGGCATCAGAACGAGCCGAACACCATGCTCCTGAAATGGCCCGACCAGCCGATGCAGGTCTATCGCACCGCCAACGGCTATCTCAGCGCCGCCGCCAAGGGGGCCGGGCGCACGCCGCCCGCGCATCCGGAAGGCTACCTCGAGGCGTTCGCGAACATTTACAAAAACTTCGCCGGAGCCATCCGCGCGCGGATCGAGAAGAAGAAGCTCGCGAAGGACGATCCGGCGAACGACTACCCGAAGATCGAGGACGGCGTGCGCGGCATGGCCTTCATCGAGGCGGTGGTGAAGTCATCGAAGAAGAACGCGGCGTGGACGAAGCTGGACGTTTAGTCGCGCGGCGTTCGCCGTGAAGGATCGTTACCCAAGGCGCATTGTATGAAAAAATATACACGGCTCCTGTTCATTCTGGCCCTCTGCGGGATGGTCTTCGCGGCGCACGCGGCCACTAACGCCGCGCCCGACAAATCCTCCGGCGTGCTCCCCAAGCGCGGCGAGGACGCGGCCAAGGCAATCTCCATGGTCACCGGCGTGGCCATCTCGCCGCTGCTCGGCGTCGGCGTGGTCGGCGCGTGGGAATGGTTCTCCGTCAAGTCCGCCGAGCGGGCGCGCCTGCCGTGGTTCGCGAGTCCGTGGTTTTGGGTGCCGGCGTTGCTGATCGTCCTCGCGATCGGCGTGAAGGACCTGGCCGGGACGGGACTGCCGCCGGGGGTGAAGAAGCCCATCGACGCCCTTGAAGTCGTGGAAAACAAAATCAGCGGGCTGATCGCGGCCGGGGCGTTTGTTCCGCTCGTCGCCTCGATCTTCTCGTCTCCGTCCGGCGATGGCGGCGCGGTGAGCGCCGGGTTGGGCCAGTTGGCGTCGTCCTGGGTCGGCGGGCTGGGCCTGGCGGCGATTGACGGTTCGGCGCTCTGGAATCTGCTCGCGGTGCCGCTGGCCCTGGTCGCGTTCATCTTCGTCTGGCTCGCCTCGCACGCGATCAATATCCTGATCTTGATCAGCCCGTTCGGGGTCGTGGATGCCGCGCTGAAATCTTTCCGCCTGTTCCTGATGTCCCTGCTGGCCGGCGTGACCTTCGTGAATCCCTACGCGGGCGCGGTTTTTGCGCTCGTCATCATTGTGGCCGCGTATTTCCTGGCGGGCTGGGCGATGCGCCTCTCGGTCTTCGGCTCGGTTTACATCTGGGATTTCCTGACGCTGCGCCGGCGGCGTTTCACCCCGTCGCCGCAGGCCAACTGGATGTTTCTCTCTCGTGCGGTGGACTCGGCGCCGATCCGCACCTACGGCCAGTTGAGCCGCGAGTCGGAGGGGCGACTGGTCTTTGCCTATCGTCCGTGGCTGTTGCTGCCCCGGCGCACGCTGACCTTGCCGCCGGGAAACTACGCGGTGGGCCGCGGCCTGTTCTATCCGGAAATTCTCTCACTGGAAGCGGAGGGGAAAACGCGGACGATCTTCATCCTGCCGCCGCGCTACCGCACGCACGAGAATGAGCTCAAGGAGTCCTACCGGTTCAGCGAAGTGCGGGACGTGGGACTGCTCCACGGGTTGAAGGCCATCTGGGCCTGGACGAAAGGCCTCTTCGGTTTCCGCGCCGCGCCGCGTCCGGTGTAAACCGGAACCGTGCGGAAAGGAACAGCAGGAGCGCATCTCAGTTTCTGGCAACTTGGTTGAGCGGTCGTGGCCGTTCTCTCTTACCCCGGCCCTCTCCCGCTGGAAGAGGGGGCCGCGCCGTCCGCGTATCGACAGTCCAACGTCTCCAGTGACACGGGCGGCGACGCAGCGTCTCCCTCTCCCTCGGAGGGAGAGGACCGGGGTGAAAGTGAAAAGCTTCGGAGTCCTGTGGGCCAGGAACACGACGACGATTAAGCCGCCCAGCAATAAACTGGGATGCACCCTCGGACGACAATTTACGAAAATGGATTTGCGCCGCGACGGGCTTGAATGAACACTGTCGTCATGCGTGTGCGGACAGTCTGGATCGGTTTTGTGGCGCTCAACCTGGCTTGGGCGTCGGCTGTCTATTTTTCCCCGCGCCGCGAAGTGCTGGTGGCGGCGGTCAAGCCGGCCGGCCCCGCCGTCGCAGTGGCGGTGGCGAAAACCAATCCCATTCCTGAAGTCACTGCGCCAAAACTGACGAACCCGCCGCCGGTGGTCGTGGTGGTCACCAACTCCGCGCCCCGGCCGGAAACCGCCGCGACCACTCGCACCAACCAGTGGCAGGCTGCGCCCGGCGGTAAAAAATTCACCGGCCAGGACGTGCCGTCCGAAGCGTATCTCCAATATGTCGCCAATCTCCGCGCGGTCGGCTGTCCCGAGGAGCGCGTGCGGCACATCATTGTGGCGGACGTGAACGAGTTGTTCGACAAGAAGCGGCTGCAGGACGCCATCACCAACGATCTGCCGTGGTGGCGGGCGGAGTCCTACATGGGGACGTTCGGCGTCGTCATTCCGCAGACGGGCGTGCCGAATCATTTTGAGGAGGAACGGCGCGCGCTGTTCACCCGGTTGCTCGGCGCGAACTGGGACGAGACGATGAAGATTCCGCCCCTGAGCAGCGGCGGCGTCCGCCTGACCGGCCCGGTGCTTGGTGCGCTGAACGCCGAGGCCTACAACACCGCCCAGGAAGTCTGCGCGCGCTCGATGGAGCGGCACCAGTCCTATTACATGGCCCAGATCAACGGGGGCCAGCCGATGGACACGGTGGAACTGGCCCGGATGCGGAACCAGACCCGCACCGATCTTGCGAAAATTTTCACGCCGGAGGAAATGGAGGAGTTCCTGCTGCGCTACTCGCACAACTCGCAGCAGTTGCGGCAGAACCTGCGCGGCTTCGAGGCCACGCCCGAGGAGTTCCGGAAAATTTTCCGGGCGATTGACCTCATCGACCACCCGGTGCAGATGAACTACGGCGGGCCGGAGGCCCTCAGCCCCAAGCAGCGCGAGGAGCACGAGCGGCAGCGCGACCAGGCCGTGCAGGAGATGCTGCCCGCCGGCCGTTACCAGGCTTATCTGCAGATGAAGGATCCGCTCTATCGCCAGGCGCAGACGATGGCGCAGCAGTACGGCATGAACGCCAAGGCCGTCACTTCGCTTTACCAGCTCAACCAGTCCCAGCAGCAGCGCCAGCAGGCCATCGCCGCGAACGGCGCGCTCACCGCCGAGCAGAAGTCGCAGGCCATGCAGGCGCTCATGCATGAACAGCAGCAGTCCATGCAGCGCATTTTGACCGACGTGAATTATCGGCGGTGAAAATTTGCCTTCCGCAAGGGAGGGCCACGGAGCAACCGGCGCAGTTCAGTTCAAACCACGAAGGGCGCGGCCCGGGACGAGTACCAATATTTTCAACCGGGGTCCGCGTGGTTTCAGCCCGGGCCTCCCGTCAGCGGAAGAAGCTCTTCGCCTTCTCGAAAAATCCCTGGCTGATCGGGTTCACGTTCGCGTCGCAAAGCTGGTCGAATTCCAGCAGTTTCGCCCGCTGCTCGGCGTTGAGTTGCGTGGGCACCTCGATGGCGACGCGCACATGCAGGTCGCCCGTGCCGTGGCCATGGACGTTGCGCACGCCCCGGCCCTTGAGGCGGAAGAGCGTGCCGGTCTGCGTCCCGGCGGCGATCTTGATCTGGGCCGGGCCGGTCAGGGTGGGCACTTCCATTTCCCCGCCGAGCGCGGCCTGGGTGAAGCTGATCGGGACTTCGCAGATGAGGTCGTCGCCGTCGCGCTGGAAAATCTCGTGCGTCTTGACGTGCAGCACCACGTAGAGGTCGCCCACCGGGCCGCCGCGCCGGCCGGCCTCGCCGTTGCCGGAGGAGCGGAGCCGGGCGCCGGTGTCCACGCCGGGCGGAATTTTCAGTTTGATCTTGGTGGCGCGCTCGCGCTGGCCGCTGCCGTGACAGGTGCGGCACGGCTTCTCGATGGTGCGCCCCGCGCCTTCGCAGCGCGAGCAGGTCTGGGCGATGCTGAAAATACCGCGGGAGGAAATCACCTGGCCGCGCCCGGCGCAGGTGGCGCAGGTCTTGAGCTTGGAATCGCCCTCCGCGCCGCTGCCCTGACAGGGTTCGCAGACGTCGAGCTTGGTGACGGTGATCTCCTTCTCGCAGCCGTGGGCCGCCTCCTCGAAGGTGATCTCCATGTCGTAGCGCAAATCCGCGCCGCGCTGCGGGCGGGTCGGGTCCGGGCGTTCGCCCCCGAAAAGGTTTTCAAAAATGCTCCCGCCGTTGCCGCCCTGGCTGAAGACTTCGCGGAAGATGTCGAACGGATCGTGGAAGCCGCCGCCGCCGCCGGGCCGGCTGGCACCGCCGCGCCGCCGGGGATCGAAGGCCGCGTGGCCATACTGGTCGTAGGCGGCGCGCTTTTCGGGATCGCTCACCGCCTCGTAGGCCTCGCCCAGCTCCTTGAATTTTTCCTCGGCGGCATGGTCCCCGGGGTTTTTGTCCGGATGAAACTTGATGGCCAGCCTGCGGTAGGCCTTCTTGATTTCCTCGTCGTTCGCGCCGCGTTCGACCTCGAGGACCGTGTAATAATCTCGCTTGGACATCGTGGGTGAAAATCAAGGGGCCGGCGGCCGGGCCACGACCACGCTGGCCGGGCGGAGGAGGCGGTCGCGGAGCTTGTAGCCTTTGCGCGTCTGGCGCAGGACGTGGCCCTCGGCCACGTCCGCCGATTCTTCCTGCGCGAGCGCCTCGTGCAGGTTTGGGTCGAAGGGTTTGCCGGTGGCGTCGAGTTCCTCGAGGCCGGCCTCGTTGAGCACGGATTTCAACTGTTGCTGCACCATCGCGACGCCGGCCTGGAGCGATTGGAGGGTGGTGTTCTGCGCCTGGCCGGCGGCCTGGGCCATGTCGAAATTGTCGAGCACGGGGATGAGCCGTTGCAGGAGCGATTCCTGCGCGTACTTGATCGCCTCCTGCCGTTCGCGCGCGGCGCGTTTCTTGTAATTGTCGAAGTCGGCGCTGACCCGGAGCAACTGGTCCTGGAGCTGGGCGGCCTGGTTTTTCAGCTCCGTGATTTCCGCGTCCGGAGCCTCGGGCGGTTCGGTGAACGCGCCGGTCTCGCCCGTGATTTCGGGCGCGTCTTCGTTCGGTTCCACTGCGTTGTCGTTCATCTTCATTATGCTAGTCCCCGTGCAAGGGGGACGAAAAATATACAAAGCCCGCGCGCGGGGCAACTGCTCAATCCGCGACTGTTCACTCCGGGGAAAAGCGCCCATCCGTCCGATGCGGATCAACCGCGAAGGGGGGAGAAGGCGGGGACAAGCTGAAGCTTGAACTTCAACGGAGCGAGGCCAGGTGGCGGCGGGCGTCCCGCCGGCGGGCCGCCGGCCGCTACGAAGCCGGCTTTCCGGCTACCGGTTGGTGGCGAGAATCTGCTGGAATTCGGCTAGGGTGCGGAGGCTGGCGAGCCGGGGATCCGTGGCGAGATTGGTGGCGAGGTTGGCGGCCTTGGGATCGGTCTTGAGCCGCTGGGCGTTGTGCGCGAGCGTTTGTTTGAGCGAACTGATCGCCTGCTGCGGCCGGTTTAAAAAGGCCTGGATGGCGACGACGTTCATCCAGTCCTCGGGCAACGAGGTGAGGGTGGCCAGCCGGGTGAGGGCGATCTCCATCCCGGGATAGACCTGCAACTGCTGGTAAATCTGGACGGTGAAATTGATGGTGGCGGCGTCGGCTTTCGGGTTGGCGACAATCCGGTTGGCAATTTCCAGGACGCGATTGGTCTGGCTGAGGCCCTGTTCCGCCAGTTTGATGGCGAGCTGCACGGCGTTGGAAATGTTGCCGGGGTTGGTGCGATACTCGGCCTCCAGCTTGACCAGTTGTGAGGTCGCCACGGGGGTGGGCGCGGGCTGGGCGGCGGCGACGCGGGCCCTCATGCCGTCGAGCTGCTTGACGAGGCCTTCGAGTTGTCCGTTGTAGGGGTCGAGCTTTTGCGAGGTGACGGCGAGCCGCCAGGCGTCCTCGATGCGGTTGGAGCCGAGCAGGAGATTGACGTAGCGGTAGAGGGCTTCCGGGCTGTAGGGGCAGAAGGCGTAGGCTTGTTTGAAGGCGAACTCGGCCTCCCTGAACATGCGCTGCTGTTCGAGGATCAGCCGGTTGCGCTCGCCCGCCAAGGCCTGCTGTTCGGCGGCGGGTTTGCTGGCGAGCGCGGCGAGCTTGGCCGTGCAGTCGCTCAGGCGCCACTGATACACGCCGGCGATGGAGCTGCGGAGCTTGGAGAAGGCCTTCTGGCCGTCGTCATCGCGGATGAACTTCGTGTCGCCCTTGAAATCCTTGTAATCGTGCCGGACGTAGAGGCGCTCGGCGAAATCGCAGATGTTGGAGAGGGGCGTGTCGTAGGTGATCCAGTTGCCGATCAGGCGCTGGGAAAACTGGCTCCAGAAGTCGTGGTCCTTGTCCACCATCGTCTGGTCGATCTCGCGCAGGGGCTGGCGGTTGATCTTCATGATGATGCCGTAGGGCGAGAGGTGCGGATACATCCAGTCGAGCGGGAAGCTTTCTTCCACGTAGAAACTATTGTTCGTATTCTTGTCGAAGATGACCTTGGTGAGCAGGCCGTTGATGGCCATGACGGCGACCTGGCCGGAGACCTGCACGCGCTCGTTGTTGCCGTCCCGGACGCGGCGGACGTCTTCGCCGGGCTTGATCTGGCGCGGTTCGTTGGGGAAGCGGGTGTCGTGTTCAATGCGGCGCGTGGCGTCGGTCATGTATTCGGCGAAGCAAATCTCGGAGTCCCGCACCGTGGGCGTCTGGATTTCGCGGTCGGGATAAACGCCGCCCTGGCTCTTGGAGAATTCCTTGGGGAAGGCCTCTTCGAGCAGCAGGCGGTTCAGGCGCACGCGGGTGTGGCTCTGGGGATTTTCCACGATGAACTGCTGGACGTATTCGGAGAGCTTTATGTTCTGGAAACGGTCGTTGGTGAAGATCATCTCCGGGCCGTCGATCAGCAGGTTCAGGTCGGCGGCCAGAGCCTTGCGGAGTCCCGGCGAATCGCCCGCGCCGAGCAGGGTGCGGGTTTCGGCGCTGAGTTTTTCCGTGAGGAACTTCGCCAGCGGATCGGCGCCCTTGAGTTTGGCGGCGAGTCCGGTCAGGTCGGTGAAGTGGTCCGGCTGGAAGAAGGAATTGCCGACGCGGCGGTTCTTCTCGATGCGGTCGCCGTTGGCCAGGAATAATTTGTCGAGCGGCAGCACCATCCGGGCGAGGAGGTTGGTTTTGTAGTTCAACTGGCTTTCCTTGTCGCTTCGGGCGAGTTCGGAGAAGAACGCCGGGTCGGGCTGCGTGCTGCGGTTGTAGTGGGCGCGGATGTAGTTCAGGTAGGTGCCGTCGGCGAGCGCGTTCTGCGTGATGAGGTAAACGTCGCGCCGGTCGAACTTGGGATCGCGCTTCTTCTCCGGCGGAATCTGGCTCTCGCAGAAAATCATGTAGGTCGGGCAGAAGCGGCCCGGATCAGTGCCGCCGAAGAGAATGGTGTTCTTGTCCATCTCCGGGTAGATGGGTTTGCCGTCTGCGCCGTTGAAGGGCGGGGTGAACATGTCATGGCCGAACCAGTAGCCGAAAAGGTGGCCGCGCTGCTCGTTGGCCGACCAGTGCGAGAGCACCGAGTAGGCGGGCATGAGCGCGAAGGCCCCGAGCAGCGCCATGGCCGGCATGCGCTGGCGGAAGACGAGTAGAATGATCGAGATCAACGCGGCCAGCGCCAGGCCGAACCCGGCGGTCAGGCGGACGATGAAGTAGGGCGTTTCCTCCCTGAGGGTGAAGGCGAGGTACGCGAGCGCCGCAGCGGTGAGCACGCCGAACACGCCCAGGACCGGGACGCGGAAGCGTTGATACTGCGTGGCCAGCACGGCCAGGAGCAGCGTCAGTCCGTAGCCGATGCCCATGGCGACGAGGACATGGGAGGCGGTGAAGAACGGTTTGTTCAGGGAGAGGGCCTGCCGGTCGGTCGCGGGGTTGAGCAGGATGACCAGGAACGGCGCGAGCACCAGATAGAAGGCCATCAGGCCGATGAGCCAGGCGCGTTCGCGCTTTTGTAGCCAGCGCAGGAAGAAGACCACCAGGCAGAGTTCGTAAAGGATGCCGACCGTGGTGATCCAGAAAACGATCTGCTCCATCGAAAAACTCTCACCCTTGACCAGGGGCAGATAGAGGCAGACCCGCAGCATCAAGAGCGCGGCCAGCACCAGGTGAAAAATCGTCAGGCATTTGAACCACAGCGTCTCTTTCTCACTCAGTTTGCGGATGTAGAAGAACGGAACCAGGGCGAGCAGCCCCAGCAGCAGGTAGGCGGGGTTGAACTCTTCGATGTCGCCGTCGATCAAAATGCCGAGGGACTGCGTGTAGCGCGCGAGGAAGGATGAGATGAGTTCGATGAAATTGTCGCCCGTGCCGACCATCGGGTGGATACGCTCGTACTGGCCGCGGGTCAGGGCATGCCAGAAGCCCGTCTCCGTGCGGGGATAACCCCAGTTCAACGGCGGGTTGGTCATCGAGGCGACGGGCATGTAGAGGTAGCAGAGCGCGCCCGCGACCAGCGCCAGAAAGCAGACGAATCCGATGTGGAAGGTGGTGCCGACCTTTTTGGTTTTGATCGAGAGTGCGACGAAGCCGATGAAGGAGGCGATGAGGATGACGGTGAAAATCAGGAGCAGGGGCGTGTTGTCGTTCAGCACGGACACAATGCCGAGGGCCTTGCCGACGAGGATGGTGACCAGCAGCAGCACGTTGCCCAGGCACAGGTCGCGTCCCAGCTTGGGTAGCGCCGCGACGATGATGATCTCCAGGCTGATGGCCGTGACGAGCAGGGACTGGTGGTTGTTGGTGCAGATGCCGAACAGGAACCAGGCAAAATAAAGATAGCGATACTGGTGCGGCGCATAGATCCACCGCAACATGCAGCACATCATTCCGGTCATCGACAGCACGGTGAGCGTGTACACCTCCACGATCACCGCCTGGCTCCACATGAAGCCGTCAAAACCCATCAACATCCCCGCCACGAAACCCGTCATCAGGCAGATGCCGCTCTCGACACGTTGCTCGATGTTCTTCAGCTCGGCGATGCCCTCGATCATCATGCTGCTCCCGCGCGAGACCATCAGGGCGATCAAACCGCACGAGAGCGCGCCGGCCACTGCCGAGGAGATGGCCACGCGATAGGCAATGTTGCTGACCGGCAGCAGCACCGTGAAGAGCCACGAATAAACCGTCCAGACCGGATAGCCCGGCGGATGCGGCACGCCGGCATACATCGAGGCGACGGCCAGCTCGCCGGAATCCTCCAGCGTCAGGTCTGGCGAGATCGTGAAGAAATAACCGAGAAAGACCAGCAGGCTCGTCAGGAGGAACGCCAGCCAGTCAATCCGGCGAAAGAGCGGCGGCGGTTTGACGGTCGGGCTGGCGGTCGTGGCCGGTGCCGGGGCGGCGGATTTGACCGGGGTGTTTTTGGCGGGCGCAGACTTCCGATTTTCCGGGGTCATATCAGTGCAAGAGACGGTTTGTGTTCACGGATTCAAAAGAGGGCGTATTTGATGGGATGTGGCCCTCGTTTGTCCAACTTAAAATCGGGGCCGACCAGTGGTTGTGCGGCGCGAAGGCCAGGGTCAGGACGGCCCCGCTGCTTTGATTGCTCCATGCGGCCAGTCCGGGAAACTCCCCGCCCGCCGCCGCCAGCGCGACGACCATCTTTTCGCCACGCAAAACCGCTGTCCGCACAAGCAAGGCCCGCTCGCCGAAGGCGTGGCGGGCGGCGGCAAAGTCATCTGCCCGCTGCACTCCCACAAATTCGACCTCGCGACTGGGCAGGGGAGTGAACCGCACGAGTGCGTGAAAGTTTTCCAGGTCGAAGAGCGCAACGGCGAAGTGCTGCTGCACCGTTGACCGCCGCCCGGGAAATCCCCGAAAAAAAATCCCGCAGTTGCCATCCGAATCCTCCCGGCCCATGCTGGTTGTGTGAGCGAAGATTCCCAACATCACGTTGCCAGCCTGGCGCGGTTCACCGAGGCCATCTACCGTTTCGAGTTGGCGAACCGGCGCGATCCGAACCAGGAGATGGCGGACGGCGCGATGTATCCGCGCGAACTGCTCTACGCGCGGCGCCTCTCCGCCTGGGTGCTGAAGCTCTGTCCCGAAGCCTCCGAGGAACTGCGGTTGGCGGCGCACTGCCAGCATCTTTGCCGCTGGGAGATTCCGCGCGCCAGCTACGAGATGACGCGCGCGGGCTATTTGAAGTGGCGGCACGATCTCAAACAGTTCCACGCGCGCAAGGCCGGGGAGATTCTGCACGAGACCGGCTATCCCGAAGCCGCCGTCGTCCGCGTCCAGGACTTGAACCTCAAGAAAAACTTCCCGACCGATCCCGAAAGCCGCGTCCTAGAAGACGCGCTCTGCCTGGTCTTCCTCCAATTCCAACTCGCCGACCTAGCCGCGAAAACGGATAACGACAAACTCATCAACGCCCTGCAAAAATCCTGGAAGAAAATGACGTCTGCCGCCCACGCCGAGGCACTCAAGCTGGCCTTCGGCCCGCGCGAGTCGGAACTGTTGCAGCGGGCGTTGAGTCCGGGCTGAAATGGCTGATCTCCTCCCAAATGGCATTTGACTTTCTCGGCGGGCCGGAAATACTGTCCACATGAAAGTAATCATCGTTCTCCTCGTCCTGGCGCTCGTGCAAATCGTCTCCGCCGAAAATGCCCCCAAGATCTACGACATTCCGCTCAAGGACATCGACGGCAAGGCCACGTCCCTCAAGCCCTATCAAGGCAAGGTCGTGCTCGTCGTCAACGTTGCCTCCCAGTGCGGCAACACGCCGCAATACAAGGGACTCGAAGCCATTTTCGCGAAGTACAAGGAGAAGGGCCTGGTCGTGGCCGGTTTTCCCTGCAACGATTTCGGCGCGCAGGAGCCGGGCAGCAATGATGAGATCAAGGAATTCTGCACCAAGAAATACAGCGTCACCTTCCCGGTGTTCGACAAGGTTCACGTCAAAGGGGCGGAGCAGCATCCGCTCTACAAGGAGCTTTCCGGCAAGGAATCGCCGTTCCCCGGCGATGTGAAATGGAACTTCGGCAAATTTCTGATTGGCAAGGACGGCAAGATCATCAAGCGCTTCGAGCCGGGCGTGAAGCCGGAATCTCCCGAGGTGGTCAAGGCCATTGAAGAAGCGCTGAAGTAGGCGCGGTCTTCTCCCTCTTTCTATCGGATGGGGAGAGGGCTGGGGAGAGGGGGGCGGATTTAACTTGAACCTGAGCTACACCTTTTCCCATGAATTCGATCAGTCACGCTCGTGATCTGCGCCGCAAAAAACTTGGGCGGAAAGGAAACTCTGGCGGCTGCTTCAGGAACGACGGTTCGACGGTTGCAAATTTTGTCGTCAGCACCCGGTCGGAAGATATTTCTTGGATTTTTACTGCGCCGAAGCACGGCTGCTTCTGGAAATCGATGGCGGTGGTCACGGTTTTCCAGAACAACAAGCACACGACGCTGTGCGCGATGCCTTTCTGCACACCCAAGGAATTTTGACCAAGCGCATCTGGAACCGCTAGTTGTTGACCGAGGCGGAATGGGCCAAACAAGATTTGTGGCGCTTGCTGCAAGAACGTGCACCGCACCCCGATATTTTGCAACCGAAGCAAAGAGTCACCGCGCGAGTTTTGAACCCGGACAAACCAACTGCGCCGCCCTCCTCACCCTGACCCTCTCCCCATCGGATGGGAGAGGGAATGGCGGCAGTGTCGCTCGAATCTTCAGCCGCCTACCCTCACTTGAATCTGGCCTTTTGTTTTGGCGTCTGACACGCTCCATGCACACCATGAAAACTATTTTTTGCCTCCTGTTTGGTCTCGCCGTCTCCGCATCCGCCGCCGAGTGGCCCAAGGGCATCAAGGCTCCAGCCGGTTGGGAGGTCACCATGTTCGCCGCACCCACCAATGTCGGCTATCCGACCTGCCTCTCCACCTCGCCCGGCGGCGAACTCTATGTGGGCATCGACGAGAATGGGTCGATCGACGCCAAGCCGAACCGCGGCCGCGTCGTCCGCTGCATCGACACCGACGGTGATGGCAAGGCGGACAAGTTCAACACCTTTGCCACGATGGACAGTCCGCGTGGAATCTGGTTCGAGAACAACGTCCTTTACGTTCAGCATCCGCCGTTCGTCACCGCCTATTACGACGACAACGGCGACGGCGTGTCCGACCGCAGCGAGGACATCGTGAAGGGGTTGGGCTTTGACCTGAAGTTTCGCGGGGCCGATCACACGATGAACGGTATGAGGATGGGCATCGACGGCTTTCTCTACATCGCCTGCGGCGATTACGGCGCGACCAACGCCGTGGGCAAGGACGGCACGAGGATTCAACTGCACGGCGGCGGCGTGGTGCGCGTGCGCCCCGACGGCACCGGGCTGGAAATCGTCTCGCGTGGCCAGCGCAATATTTATGACGTGGCCGTCTCCCCGGAGATGGACCTTTTCACCCGTGACAACACCAACGACGGCGACGGGTGGAATGTGCGCCTCTCGCATGTCGTGATGGGCGCCAATTACGGCTACCCGTCGCTCTACAAAAAATTTGGCGACGAAATGGTCCAGCCGCTCGCGGACTACGGCGGCGGTTCACCGTGCGGCGCGTTGTTCATGGACGAGCCGGGATTTCCCGAAGGATTTGGCCGCGGGCTGTACACGGTCGAGTGGGGCGCCAACGCGATCATGCGCCATCCGCTGACGAACAACGGCACCAGTTGGAAGGCGGGCCAGAGCAAATTTGTCGAGTTGCAGCGCCCGACGGATTTCGACGTGGATGGTTCCGGCCGGCTTTACATTTCGAGTTGGCAGGGAGCGACCTTCACCTATGCCGGACCGAACGCCGGCTATGTGGTTCGCGTGACGCCGCCGGGCTGGAAGCTCGCGGCCTTTCCTGATTTGAAAAAGTCCGGCAAGACGGAGTTGCTCAAGCTGATCGGCTCGCCCAGCGCCTTCGCGCGGCTTCATGCGCAGCGGGAAATCATGCGGCGTGACGACAAGTCCTCGTATGTCGGCCCCCTAGAAGCCCTCGCCGCCTCCGACGCCCCGACGGCGCAGCGGGCTGCGGCCATCTTCACGTTGACCCAACTGCCTGGCGCGGCCTCGCAGGCTGCGCTGCTCCGGTTGGTGAAGAACGACGGGGCGCGGGAGTTCGCCTTGCGCGCCCTGGCGGACAGCAAGGCCGCCGATTTGTCCGCCGCGCCGTTTGTCAGTGCGCTCACCGATGCGAATCCGCGCGTTCGTTTGCAGGCCGTGACCGCGCTCGGCCGTCTGGACAAGGCGGAGGCCGCATCCGCGATCCTGCCGCTGGTGGCGGACAGCGATCCGATGATCACGCATCTCGCGGTGCAAAGCCTCGCGAAGCTGCGGGCGGCCAAGGTTTGCCTGGCGGCGTTTGATTCGCCGGGAACGACGAACCTGCTCTACGGCGCCGGACGGGTCCTGGAATTGCAGCACGACGCCGTCGTGGTGGATGGATTGATCGAGCGACTGGCGAAGGCGGCCGATTCCACGACGCGCCAGACCATTTTGAAGGCGCTCTGCCGTCTCTACACGCGCGAGGATGATTGGACTGGCAAATGGTGGAGCACCCGGCCGGATTCGACCGGGCCGTACTACAAGCCGGTCAAGTGGGCCGGGAGCGAGAAGATCGCCGCCGCCCTCCGCGAGGCGCTGGCCAAGGCCGATCCCGAAACACTCCGCGCACTGATGGTCCAGATGCAGCGCAACCGCGTCGATCTGCCGGAGGCGACGGCGGCCGTGCTGCGGCTGGCGGCGACCGACGGAAAGTTTCGCGCGCAAGCCATCGAGATGCTCAGCGGCCGCCCGGTGATTCCCGATGAGGCCATTCCGTTTTTCAGCCAGATCGCGGCGTCGGCCGAGGAAACTCCCGCCACGCGGGTCAAGGCCGTCCGCGCCCTGCAACGCTCCGGCAAGCCCGCCGCGCTGGACGCCGCCGTCGCCGCCCTGACCTCGTCGGAGAAACCGCCCGGTGAACTCGCCGCCGCCTGGGAAGAATTCGCGCGCGATCCCAAGCAGAGCCAGAACCTCGCGCGCTTTGTGAAGCTGGCCGAGAGCGGTTCGCCCGGCGAGCGCACCCTCGGCTACGCCGTGCTGGGCAGCCTGGCCAGCGTGAAAGTATCGTCCAAGGAAACGAAGGCCTCGGCCTCACGCGCCCTGGAACAGGCCTGGACGAAACCGGAGACCGCCGCGCCGTTATTGCAGGCCATCGCCCGTCTGAAGCTCGACCAGTTCTCCTTTCAGGTGCGCGCGCTCACCTCCGATCCGCGCCCGGCCGTCGCCACCGCCGCGAAGCAGACCGCGCAAACGCTCGGCCTCGACGCCAAACCGTCCGGCGGAACCGGCGCACTCATTGAGAAGCTCTCGTATGAAGAAGTCGTCGCCGTGGCGGTGAAGGACAAGGGTGACGCCAAGATCGGCGCGAAATATTTCCTCTCCCTTGGCTGTGTCGCCTGCCACACCGTCTCATCCGACGAAGCGCCGAAAGGGCCGTTCCTCGGCGGCATCGCCACGCGCTACGGCCGCGCGGATCTGTGCGAGAGCATTCTTAAGCCGAATGCGAAAATCGCGCAGGGCTTCGAGACGCAGTCGTTCAAGACGAAGGACGGAGACGAGTTGGAAGGTTTCGTCACGCGCGAGGGTGGCGACGATCTGGATGTGAGGAGCATTGCCGGCATCACCACCACGCTCGCCAAGAAAGACATCAAGGACCGTGGCAAGCGCGAAACCTCGGCGATGCCCCAGGGGCTGGCCGACAAACTCACCCCGGCGGATCTCGCCTCGCTCCTGGCATATCTCGAATCGTTGAAGTCGAAGTAACCGGGGCCCAGCTGCCACGATGAAGATCAACGGCCGGCGGCACCGGCAAAAGCGGGAGCGCTCCAGCGGTCTTCCAACAGGGTGCGGATGAAGAGGCGGCCCTGGCCAGGAGTGGGAACCGGGGCGGTGTAGCGTCGCGCTTTGGGTGAAACGGTTCCTCCGGGAGCGCGGGGATCGCTGCCGTCGAGGGTGTAATAGATATGGGCGTCGTCGACCGTCGTGGACAACTCGATTTGTTTTCCGACGCCCTGGGTCTTCACCGTTGTGGTGGGAACAAATTGGTCGTCGATCCAGTTGAGGCGCTTTTCCATCCAGAGCCGCAGCCAGTTCATCTCCTGTTCGTAGCTCACGCCCACGAAGTGCTGGGGCTGCACGACGGTTCCCAGGATCGGCCATCGGTCGAAGTTGCGTTTCTGCGACTCTCCAAGCAGGGCGGCCCAACCGTTGACGCGCGCCATCAGCCTGGGGGTGGCGAGGATGTTGGTCCGGAGTGCCGCCCAGCGGTCCACGAAGCGCTGCGCGAAATCCGGGTCTTCGAAGAGGCGGCGAAACCAGGTGTATTCGGTGTCGTCCCATTGCGGCCACATCCAGTACTCCGTCATATAAGCGCCACGGGCGGAGCAATTGCCAAAGCCCAGGTTCCAATCCCAGACCGGCTCCATCTTGATCTTGCCGCCCCGATCCTTGTGGTAGTAGGTGCTGAAGCGGTATCCGTCCACGTTCTTGCTCAACTCCACGAGCAGATGGTGGTCGATGAAGGAGTCCACATCGATGTAGGCCGCGTAGCCTTTGGTGGGGTTTTTGAAATCCGGCCCGTAGAGCGTGCGCTCGAACTGATCGACATGTCCTTGCAGCCAGGCCCGCTGGCGCGCCGTCAGTTCGTCAGGTTCAGGCTCCACGTAGAAGAAATGATTGCCCTTCACGCTGCTCCAGAAACCGTCCTCGTCCGGAAAGATTTTGGAATCGCCCAGCTCTTGTTTGTGCCGGGGGTTGAATGGCTTGATCAATCCAATCTGGTTGGTGACGGGGAT
>SIBH01000030.1 GCA_009695285.1 Pedosphaera sp. | reverse complement strand
GCTGTTTTATGCTACACTGGCGGCTCGATTCAGGCAATGGATCGAAATTATGCGTCACCAAAAATTCACCCCGCGCGCGGATTACCGCCTGGAGCAAAGCCAGCGCGCCAAAGAGTCCGCGAGCCTTTCGGAAAAGTTCCAGAACTTGAAGTCCCTGACCGTGGAACTGGCCTTCTTCAACCCCGAAGGCGTCAGCAAGAACAGCCAGATCAAATACACGGTCAATCCCGACCACGCCAAGTCCGTGTTCCGCTTCGACTGCCTCAACCACGAATGTGTCCGCGGCGATTTCGACATGAGCGAGGCGCTCGCCCAGGCCGTCGCCAAGCGGCGCACCACGGCCACGGGCGAAATGTGCTGCCACGGCTGGCTCAACAAAGCCAGCATCGACACCGTGCGCTGCCACAACATCATGCGCTACAAGCTCAGCCTGGCGTATTGACCGGCGGTTTCTCCACGACAAAACTTGCCCGCAACGGGCCATTCCGATTTAACAGCGGCGTGACTGGCTCCAACAAATTCCGACTCGGCGTGCTCGGCTCCGGCAAAGGCTCGAACTTCGCCGCCATCGCCGACGCCTGCGCCGCCGGCCAGGTCCCGGCCGAGGTCGCACTCGTCTTGAGCGACGTGGCGGACGCGGGGATTCTCCAGCAGGCGCGCGACCGGAAACTGCCGGCGGAATTCCTCGCGCCAGGTAAATTCCGCACCAAGCTCGACGAGGAAGCCGAGCGCGTCTGCATCGCACGGCTGCAGGCGGCGGAGGTCGATCTGGTGGTGCTGGCCGGGTTCATGCGCATCCTGAAGGGCGATTTTTTGCGTGCATTTCCGCAGCGCGTCGTGAATATCCACCCCTCTTTGCTCCCGGCGTTTCCCGGTTTAGAAGCGTGGCGGCAGGCGCTGGACTACGGCGTGAAGGTCACGGGCTGCACGGTGCACTTCGTGGATCAGGGCATCGACAGCGGCGCGATCATCGCGCAGGAGACGGTACCGGTGCTGGACGGCGACACGGCGGAGTCTTTGCACGGGCGGATCCAACTGGCCGAGCGGCGGCTGTATCCGGCGGCCATGGCAGCGCTGGCCCGCGGCCAGGTGCTCGTGCGCGGCCGGCAGACGGTGCGGGTCGCATGAACAGCGCGCCGGAAGCAACCGCGGCGGCGGCACAACCAGATTTCAAGAAAGAATCGGAATGAAGAACAAATTACGTTTTGGCCTACCCAAGGGCAGCCTGCAGGACGCCACCATCGAAAAGATGGCCAAGGCCGGCTGGAACATTTCCGTCAGCAGCCGCTCCTACGTCCCTTACGTAGACGATGAGGAGATGGAGATCCGCCTGATCCGCGCGCAGGAAATCAGCCGCTACGTCGAGCACGGCTATCTCGACTGCGGCATCACCGGACACGACTGGATCGTGGAGAACGGCTCGAAGGTTCACGAGGTCGGCGAGTTTCTGTTCAGCAAGGTCTCGCGCCGCCCGGCCCGCTGGGTCTTGTGCGTGCCGGAAAATTCCCCGGTGAAATCGGTGAAGGATCTGCACGGAAAGCGCATCGCCACCGAAGTGGTCAACCTGACGAAGAAATATTTGAAGAAGCACGGCGTGAAGGCCGAGGTCGAATTCTCCTGGGGCGCGACCGAGGTGAAGGCCCACGAGCTGGTGGACGCCATCGTCGAGGTCACCGAGACCGGTTCTTCGCTTCGGGCGAACAATCTGCGCATCGTGGACGAGCTGCTCGTCTCCACGCCGCGCCTCGTCGCCAACCGCGATTCCTGGAAGGATTCGTGGAAGCGGAAGAAGATCGAAACCCTCTCCCTGCTGCTCCAGGGCGCACTCGAAGCCGAGACCAAGGTCGGCCTAAAAATGAACATCGAGCAAAAACGTTTGGCAATGTTGTTGCAAAGTCTCCCGGCATTGCGTAATCCAACCATCTCAAATTTGAGCCAGTCCGGGTGGGTGGCGGTGGAAACGATCATCGACGAGCATGTGGTTCGCGAATTGATTCCGCAGTTGAAGGCCGCCGGGGCCGAAGGCATCATCGAATATCCGTTGAACAAAGTCGTGTATTGATCCGTTTGACGAGTCCGTTAAAAAACAACCTATGGGTTCACTGAAAAAACGCCGGAAAAGCAAAATTAACAAACACAAACGGCGCAAGAAGCTCCGCGCCAACCGGCACAAAAAGCGCACCTGGCAGAAGTAGGCGCGCGGCCCGCGCCCGACCCGGCGGCGGGTTGCGTTCATCGCGGTTGCCAGTAACCTGAGCCATGTCGCAATGCCTTTCTCTCGCGCTTCTGGCGCTGGGGTTGGTTGGCCTCTCCGGCTGCCAGACCCCGCGCCGTGGGCCAACCGCCCCCGCCGCTGTTCCCCCTCCGACACCGGCGGCGGAATCTCACGCCGATCTCGAAAAGCGCGCCGAAGCCCATGCCCGGTTTGCCGCCGGCTTCGCCTTCGAACTGAACCGGCAGACGGCCCGCGCGCTCGACGAGTACTACCTGGCCGTGCTCGCCAATCCCGGCGACGAAGTCCTCGCCCTCGATCTCTCCCGCCGTTTCATCCAGGACCGGCAGTTCGACCGGGCGGCGGAGCTGCTCCAGAAGGCGGCGGCGGAACCGAACTCCACCGGCCTCGTTTCCGCGCGGCTCGGCTATGTCTATCTGCAAATGGGCCGGACCAATGCGGCCATTGACGCGAACCGGATGGCGATTAAAAAATCTCCGCGCTTCATCGCCGGCTACCAGAACCTTTTCCTCCTCTACTCGCAGACCGGCCGCCCCAACGAGGCCGGCAAGGTCATCTCCGAGGCCGCCCGCCAGCCCCAGCCCGACGCCGCCTTCCTTGTCGATCTGGCCGACCTGCACTTCGCGCAAAACCGCGCGGCCAAAACAACCAACAGCGCGGCCAACCTCGCCGGCCGCAACGCCGCGCTCGCCGCCTTGCACGGCGCGGACAAGCTCAATCCCACCAACCTCTTCGTCCTGCAAAAACTCGCCGACGGCTTCAGCAAGCTCGGTGAAACCAAAAAGGCGGCGGCCGTTTATTTGAAGCTGCTGGAACGCTATCCGGACCTGCCGGACATCCACGAAAAACTCGCCGACGTTTATCTGCGCGACCAGGACAAGAAGCGCGCCGCCGAACAGCTCGAGGCCATCGTACGCGACAACCCCACCAGCCCGCAGGCCTGGTATTTTCTCGGCACGCTCGCCTACGAGGACAAGCGCTACGAGCGCGCCGGCGAGTGCTACCAAAAAACCATCCTCCTCAACCCCGGCTTCGAGCAGGCCTATTACGACCTGGCCGCCGCGCAGGTCGCGCTGAACAAGCCGCGGGGCGCGCTGGATCACCTCGACCGCGCGCGGGTCAAGTTTGGGCAGAGCTTCGTCGGCGAATTTTTCTCCGCCATCGCCTGGACGCGCCTCAAGGACTACACCAACGCCCTCCGCCACTACACCCACGCCGAGATCGTGGCCGACGTCACCGACACCAACCGCCTCAACCACACGTTTTATTTCCAGATCGGCTCCACCCATGAGCGCGCCGGCAACATCGCCCAGGCCGAGAAGTATTTTTTCAAAAGCCTCCAGCTCTCGCCCGACTTTGCCGAGTGCCTGAACTATCTCGGCTACATGTGGGCCGAGCACGGCACCAACCTGACCAAGGCCCGCGAACTGATCGATCACGCCCTGCGGCTCGAGCCGAAGAACGGCGCCTACCTCGACAGCCTCGGCTGGGTGCTCTTCAAGCAGGGCCAACCGCGCGAGGCGCTCAAGCACATCCTCAAATCCATCGAGCTGACCGAGGAGCCGGACGCCACCCTGTTCGATCACCTCGGCGATGTTCACGCCGCGCTCAAGGAGCACGACAAGGCCCGCGCTGCCTGGCGCAAGGCCCTCAGCCTCGGACCAAGCCCGGCCATCGAGAAAAAACTGCGCGCCGCGCCGGGCCAGAACCAAGGGCCGTAAGATGCAGTTCCGCCAACATTACACGCGCGACGAAGCCCGCGCCCTGCTCCCCCAGATCCGCGACTGGCTGGGGAAATTAAACACGACCCGCCGCCAACTCCTCCAGACCGACCAGCGCATCGCGCAGCTTCTCGCGGCGGGCGACGACGTGGGCGGCGACTTGGCGAACAACCAGGTGAAACACCTCGCGGCCATCAAGGCGCTCCTCCGCGAATTTGAAACCCGGGAGATTCAGATCAAGGATCTCGACCGCAGCCTGATTGATTTCCCCGCGATCATCGGCGGCAAGGAGGTTTTTTTCTGCTGGGAGACGGACGACGAGGACATCGAATTCTGGCACGACCTCGACAGCGGCTACGCGGGGCGGGAGAAGCTGTGAACGTGGGGCGTGAATTCGCATTGGACGCGAGGTGGCGCAGCCGCCGGCCAGCAGCGCCAGCAGCAAAATCAAAAACCACGGCGTCAGCGACACCACGCGCCGGATGCGAGCGGGAAAATTCATCGACTGGACATTCACACTCGCGGCGCACGCTACCGATCGGCTGCCAAGCTGACAATGCTTTACAAACGCTGGCGGCAAATCGCGCGGGAGAGGCGCACCGCCTGGGCGTTGCGCGAAACGGCCACCGGACGCGAATGGACGTTTGATCAACTCGCCGCCCTGCCCGGCGGAGCGGCGGTGGCCGAAACGTATTTGCCGGAGCCTGGCCCGGCTCTCGCCCACGGCTGCCATCGCACGAACGATCTGGTGGAGTTGAGCGACGGTCTTGTTTTTCTGCGTGATCGCGCCGGCGACCAGATCAACGTGGCGGGCCGGAAAATTTTCCCCGAAACCATCGAGCGGCTGCGGCTCGCGCACCCGCAAGTCCTCGAATGTCTCGGCTTCGGCATGCCGAGCGCGGACGCGGAGCGCACCGACAGCATCGTGGCCGGCGTGGCGGCAACGCTATCTGGACCGGTGAGCTTTCCAACGCCGCCGCGTCCAATTCTACAAACACCCCGGCAAATTATAAATGAGCGCCCGCCCGCGTTCCGGTTTCATGCCCGCGTTGCATGAAAACTTTGACGTAAACAAATATGTCTCCGAAAGCCCCGCCGCGGTGGCGGGTTTTGCCCCGGCTTTGGGATGAACTCGATTGCAACTGGTTTATGCTTCTCCTTTCGTGCTTGCTGGAATGACCACCGTACCATTAACTAACGCCAACAGAAACCAAGCCAAGCCATGACCTTTCTCGTTTACCTCGTCTGCTTCGGAGTCGGACTTTTGTTCACCCTCATCAGCGCGCTCGCGTCGCATCTCTTCGGCGGCGGGCACGACGCGGACGTCCACGCCGACGTTGGAGCCGGGGCGGACGGGCACGATATGCCGGGGTTTTCCCCGCTCAGCCCCACCATCATCGCCTCATTCATCACGGCCTTCGGCGGGTTGGGCATGGTGTTCTCCAAGATCGAGGCCACCAGCAGCCCGTGGATCAGCGCGCCGCTGTCCTTGCTCGGCGGCTTCATCATCGCCGCCGGCGTGCTGATGTTGTTCCGGTCCATCTTTCGCGCCACGCAAAGCTCCAGCGAATCGCAGGTCGCGTCCCTGACCGGGCAGACCGCCAGCGTCATCACGCCGATTCCCGCCGGGGCCGTCGGTGAAATCGCCTACGTGCAAGGCGGCACCCGCTACACCGCACCGGCCCGCGAGGAAAATGGAGCCGCCATCGCCAACGGGCGCACCGTCAAAATCACCCGGGTCGTCGGTTCGCAGTTCTACGTCGTCGCGACCTGACCGAAATTTCCCCAACCCTAAAATCAAAAACCATGAAACTTAATCCGCTTCTCGCCTTCGACATCGGCAGCATGGGCGTCGCCGCTCTGGTCACCGTCGGCATTCTCTTCGTCATCTTCGTTTTCATCATCACCTGGGCCAGCCGCTACACCAAGGTCGGCCCCAACGAGGTGCTCATCGTTTCCGGCCGCAAGAAAAAGGTCATCGACCCCGACGGCATCGAGCGCGAGCGGGGCTTCCGCATCGTCAAGGGCGGCGGCACGTTCGTCGTCCCGGTCGTGGAAAAGGTGGACATCCTCTCGCTCGAACTGCTGACCATCGACGTGCAGACGCCGGAGGTTTACACCAGCAAGGGCGTGCCGGTGAAGGTCGATGGCGTCGCGCAGATCAAGGTCAAGGGCGACGACATCTCCATCGCCACCGCCGCCGAACAGTTCTTGAGTAAGAACACCGCCGCGATCATGAACATCGCGATGCAGACGATGGAAGGCCATCTCCGCGCGATTCTCGGCACGATGACCGTCGAGGAGATTTACCAGAACCGCGACGCCTTCGCCGCCAAGGTGCAGGAAGTCGCCGCCGGTGACATGGCCAACATGGGCCTCGGCATCGTCAGCTTCACCATCCGCGACATCCGCGACACGCAGGGCTACCTCGACGCCCTCGGCAAGCCGCGCATCGCCCAGGTCAAACGCGATGCCCAGATCGCCCAGGCCGAAGCCGACCGCGACGCGATGATCAAATCCTCCCAAGCCACGCAAGCCGGACAGGAGGCCAAATTTGCCGCCGATTCGAAAATTGCGGAGGCCCAGCGCGACTACCAGTCGAACGTCGCGCAATACCAGGCCACGGTGAACCAGAAGAAAGCCGAGTCCGACCTCGCCTATGATTTGCAGAAGTTCAAGACCGGCCAACTCGTGAAAGCCGAAGAAGTGCAGGTGCAGATCATTGAGAAGCAAAAACAGATCGAGTTGCAGGAGCAGGAAATCAAACGCAAACAGCGCGAGCTGGAGGCCAACGTCCAGAAGCCCGCCGACGCCGAGCGCTACAAAGTCGAGACCCTCGCCAACGCGAAAAAATTCCAGCTCGAAGCCGAAGCCGCCGGTGCCGCCGCCGCCACCAAGGCCACCGGTTTTGCCGCCGCCGATGTCGTCAAAGCCACCGGTCTCGCCGAAGCCGATGCCAACAAGGCGCGTGGTCTGGCCGAAGCCTCCGTCATCGAGGCCCAGGGCAAGGCGACCGCCTCCGCGATGCAGGCCAAGGCCGAGTCCTTCAAGCAATACAACGAGGCCGCTGTCATCGAGATGATCGTACGCGTGCTGCCGGAAGTGGCCGGCAAGATCAGCGAGCCGTTGTCGAAGACCGAGAAGATCGTCATCATCAATTCCGGCAACGGCCCTGGCGGCGGCGCGAGCAAGCTGACCGGCGACGTGACGCAGATCATCGCGCAGTTGCCGCCCGTGCTGGAGAGCCTGACCGGCGTGAAGTTCGAGAAGTTGCTGGAACAAGTCCCCGCCATCAGGAAGGCGATGGGGAAGGATGAGCCGAAGGGCTGACCAGCTGGAACTGCCCGTCCCCAGGCGAAAGCACGCCCCTACAATTCATCCGCCAGCGGCACCAGCGGCGCGCTCCTCTGCCTGCGCAGCCGCTGCTGCCGGGCAAACAATTCGGCGCGCTCCGCGTCCCCCGCCTCCGGCTGCGAGAGCCGCTGCGTGAGCGCGGCCATCTCGCGGGAGATCGACTGGTTGCGGAGGCTCAGCACGATGTCGGCGCACTGCTGCTCGGGGTTCGGAATTTTCCGGCTGTCGGCCAGCGTGCGCGAGAGCAATTGCTGCGCGGCGGGGTCGTCTTGAAACTCGGAGAGAAACGCGGCCGCTCCCGGCCAGCGGCCGGACGACTGCGCGTCCAGCCGGCGCGTGATGATCCGGCGGGCGATCGGATGGGAAAGCCAGTCCGTCTGCAAGTGCGCGGCGATCCACTCGACGTGCTCGTCACCGGCCAGCAAAAGTTTCAAGAGCTGCTCTTCATGCGGCGAGGGCGGCGCGACGGATTCCTCCTCCGGCATCGGCTCGTCCGCCTCGCGCTCCTCGACGGGCTTCGTCGCCTTCTTGAATTCCGCGCGCACCGCCTCGGCTGAGACGCCCAGCCGCAGCGCGGTCTTCTGCGCGTACTTGTCGATGAGCACGGCGTTGCGCGTCTTGTGCAGGGCCTCGCCGAATTCGCGAAGCACGGCGAGCCGGCCGCGGTCGGTCGCGGGGTCGTTGGTCGCGCAGAGCCGTTTCAAATAGAAATCGAAAAAACCCTCGGCGCCTTCGATCAACTGCTGGAAGGCGGGGCCGCCGCTTTCCTTGATGAACTGGTCGGGGTCCTTGCCGGACGGCACACTGGCCACGCGAATGGCCAGGCCGGCGGAAAGCAGGCTGTCGAGCGAGCGGACCGCCGCGTTCTGCCCGGCGTTGTCGGCGTCGAAACAGAGCACGACCTCCTCGACGTAGCGTTTCAAAATGCGCGCGTGATCGGCCGTGAGCGCGGTGCCCTGCGGCGCGACGATGTTCTGCACCCCGCCCATGTAGCAGGCGATCAAATCGAGCTGGCCCTCGCAGACCACGGCGACCCCGGCGTCGAGCAGCGCGCGCTTCGACTTGTCGAGGCCGAAGAAAACTTTTCCCTTGGAGAAGATCGGCGTCTCGGGGGAGTTGACATACTTGGCGGTTTTCTCGTCGCCGGCGAGGATGCGCCCGCTGAAGCCGATGACGCGGGCCTGCTCGTCGCAGATCGGAAACATCAGGCGTCCGCGAAACCGGTCGTAGTGGCGGCCGGTCTCCTCCTTTTTCACAATCAAACCGGACTGCTCCATCAGGCCGATGTCGTGGCCTTTGCTTTTCGCCCAGTTCACGGTGTCGTCCCAGGCGTCGGGCGCGGCCCCGAGACGGAAGAGTTTCACCGCCTCGTCGGAAACGCCGCGCTTTTGCAGGTAGTCACGCGCGAGTTGGCCGGCGGCCTCGTTGGCGAGACAGGCCTGCCAGCGCTGGCAGATCTGTTCGTGAATCTGCCAGAGCGATTCCTTGAGATGCTTGGCCTGCTGCGCGCCGGGGTTGTTGTCGAATTCGAGCGCGATGTTGGCCCGCTCGGCCAGGCGCTTGACGGCATCGACGAAGGTGATGTTTTCGTATTCCTTAACAAAGGAGAAGACGTCGCCGCCCTTGTGGCAGCCGAAGCAGTAATAGATCTGCTTGTGCGGATTGACGTTGAAGCTGGGGGACTTTTCCCGGTGAAATGGGCAGAGGGCGGTGAAGTTCGCGCCGGCGCGTTTGAGCGGCACGTAGGCGCCGATGACATCCACGATGTCACTGGCGGCGCGGATTTGCTCGAGCGTTGTGGGGGCGATCAGTCCAGCCATAGCGGCGGGCAATCGTTACTTGCGGGCCATGACGGCGTCAATCTCCCGTTCCTTGCGCCGGCCCATGCTGCCGTCGCTGCGGATGTCGCTGGGCGTGCCGCGTCGCCGCCACGCGCTTGCACCGTGTCTCCATCGTAGGCTACGGCTGGCGACCGGCGGCCTGTTGCAAGGTGGAGATGAGGTTGTCGGCGGGAATTTTTTCCGGCAGCAGCGCGAAGAGGGACGGCTGCCACGGGTCGAGGTGGAAGTTGATTTTGTCGGTGCGGCCCAGGTAAGTTTGTGTCCGCAGATCATAGACGTGCGCGGGTTGCGCCAGCTTCGCCTCGAGGTCAATGGGCTTTTCGAGGGTTTCGTTTCCGCCCGCCTGCTTGAGGTTTTCGCTCATCTGGTAATTTACATTGCGCTCAAAGGCGACGAGGCGGGCGGTGCCGAACTGGTAACGGTGGATGCGCGTCCGGGCTTCGACGGGCAAGGTCACGGGTGGCGCCAGATGGCGGGTGTGCTTCTGAATCCACCCCGTCCAGTCCTCGTTCGCGCCCGGCTGCACGCGATCCCGGCCGAAGCGCGCGATGTCCCCCGCACGCGCGGGCTGGGCGGTGCTGTTGGCCAGCACCACCCGGCTCGCGTCCACCGAGAGGCTGGGAGGAAACAAATCCTCCAACTCATTGCGGACGCGCAGCCGTCCATGCTCATCGAACAATCCCGGCGTGCCGTCCGCGTAAATTACATGGGCGATCTCGCGCTGCTGGGTGAACTGCGCGAACTGCCGGATGGCGGCGACCTCCTTCCCCGAGAGCGCATAGGACTGCGGCAACACCAGCACGCCGTTTTGGTTCGCGAGCAGGGCGTCACGTTCGAGTTGCACGCTTGAAACAAACTGCGGCGAATATCCCAAATCCTGAAACGCCTTCAGCCAACTGTTCCGCACCTTCGCCATGCGGTTGTGCTCCGCCTCGAAGCTGGAGAAGCGGCGCAGCCACGTCGAGCCGTCCAAGGTGGACTCCAGTAGCCAGTCCACCTGGATGCTCGGCTGCGAATAGTGAATGAAGACCGGGTCCCGCTCGCGGGTCGCGCGCAGAAAAATTTGCGCGAGCGGCGAAGTCATCTCCTTGAGCACCGGCGCGAGCGCCCTGCCTTTGGCGGTCAGCGCGTAGTCGTCGCTCTTCCAGTTGATGCAATCCTCGCTCCACCAGACGATGCAGCCGCGGTCGCCTTCGAGGAGCAAATGCCAGAGCCGGCGGCGCGCGTGGTTCGGGTCGCTTTCGCCGACGGTCGTCATCATGGGCCGGCCGGGCATGAACGAGCCGAAAATTTCCCGCGCGTTGGCGATGTCATACGGCTCCACCCAGTCGAGCACCTGCGACAGACGCCACAGATCGTAGCCGCCAAACGCGCTCGGCATCTGCGTGCCTTCAATGCCGACGGGCGTGCGCGGATCAAGGGCGTGCGCGGCCTGGCGCAGGTCGTCCAGCGCGCCCGCCAGCGAAATGTCCATGTAGGTGCGGAAGTCGCACCACGGCGCGAAATTCCAGCGCGTCGGACTCTGCCGCGCCGTGGTGGGATTGAACTTGATGCTCTGCACCGCCTGCCAGTCCGGTTGGCCGCGCGGCAGGGCGTCGCCGCTGGCCATGCGGTTCTTGATCTGGTCGGTGGTAAACGGCCTCACCGCGTCCCAGGTCGCGAACTTCGTTTCCCAGCCGGCGTTGAGCGCGGCGAGGTCGGGGTATTGCGTCTTCAGCCAGGCGCGAAATTTCGCCAGCGTGATGGGATGGAAATCGTAGTCGAACGGGTTCGCGGATACGGTCGTGGAAAGCTCGTCGCGGATGTCGTAGGCGAGCGGGGCGTTGGCCATGTTTTTGCGGACGAGCGACTGCATTTCCTTGCGCGCCCAACCGCGCCACTGCGGGTCGTCCAGGCAGTAGTCGCGCACGAGCGCGGCGTCGGGCCGGCCGCTCTTCGCCCAGACCGTCACGAACTTGTCCCAGTCCGTGACCTTGGAACTCCACTTCAGGCACAGCCCGCGGTTGACCATGTTCTCGACGTAGTAGGGAAATTTGTTTTCCAGCAGCGGCTGGAGGTTGCCGTCGCCGTGGACCATGGCGGTGTTGACGCCCATCTCGCGCAGGCGCTGAAAAAAGAGCGGGACCTTCTCCGGCTTTTTGTAGGCGGTGTCGCCGATCCACAGGATGGTTTTGTATTCGGTCCAGGGGCGGAACTGGTCGGTGACGGCGGCGGGAAGCGGGGAGCAGGCAAACGTGAGCAGCCACGCGACGAAGAAGAATCTGCCAGGAAGTTTTCTCATGTGGCTGGCCGGTGCGCGGAAAATGCTCATGCTCAAGCGGGCTTATACTCCACAAACTCACGGGTGATCCGGCCGTCGCGGGCCGTGCAGACGAAGTAGCCCTTCTCCGTGGTCTGGTCGTGATTGGCGCGCTTCAAGGCGCAGCAACGATTGGTGGTCAGCGTCGCCCCGCCGCGCTGGCGCTCGGTGAAGCCGTGAAAGTGGCCGGAGAAGACCGCCTGCAAATTAAACTCCCGGAAACGATCGAGCAGGTCGTCGGCGTTCTTCGGGCGGTAGGTCACGCCTTCGCCCAGCGGGAAATGGGTCACGATGGCGGTAGGCTTTTTCTGGTCCAGCTTTTTCAAATGGTCGTCGAGCCAGGCGAAGGTCGCCGGCTGGATTTTCGTCTTCTCGTAGTTCTGCCCGTCGCTGGAATCAAGGCCCACGAACTGCCAGCCGCCGTTCTCGAAATGATAGTTGATCCGCTGCGGGAACGCCTGCTCGTAGCCCTTGCGGTCGGTTGGCGTGGCGTAATCGTGGTTGCCGATGACGGGATGGAAGGGCAGTCCCAGCCCTTGAAAAACCTCGCGCACGGCTCCGAGATGTTTTTGCTGGCCGAACTCGGTGAGGTCGCCGGCGTGCAGGCAAAACTCGGCCTTCTCCTTTTTCATCTGCCGGACGACGCCCGCCAGCCACTCGCCGCACGCCTCGCTCAGGTAATGCGTGTCATTGATGACCAGGAAACGGAACGAGTCTCCCCTGCCCTCCGCGCGCGCCGCGCTGGGCCAGAGTCCGAGGGCGAGCAGGCTGCCCGCGCTCAAGTTTTGGAGCGCCACCCGGCGGTTCATCTGCGGAGGTTTCTTCATAAACATACTGGCGGCCCTCGTCCGGGGATTGCCGGTGCGGGAGGAACGACGATCAACCTGCCTGAAGCGCCCGGCTTGTTCCAGAATTTTGATGCGGGACAGTCATGAATATCGCCCCCACGCTGATTTCCCGCATCTCCATTTGCCATCCGCGCGGACGTTCTCTATAAACTTCGCCGCATTATGAGTCCGACCAAAACCGACCTAAGTTCCGACCAAACCACCCAGCCTGGCGCGCGCGTTTTCAAAAAACTGCTCGTCGCCAACCGCAGCGAAATCGCCATCCGCGTGTTCCGCGCCGCCACCGAACTTGGCCTCCGCACCGTCGCCATCTACGCGCAGGAGGACCGACTCGCCGTCCACCGCTTCAAGGCGGACGAGGCCTATCTGATCGGCGAGGGCAAGGGGCCGGTCGGCGCGTATCTCGACATTCCCGGCATCGTCGCGCTCGCCAAGGAGAAGGGCGTCGATCTCATCCATCCCGGCTACGGATTCCTCTCCGAGAACGCCGAGTTCGCGCGCGCCTGCGCCAAGGCCGGCATCACCTTTGTCGGGCCGAAGCCCGAGCTACTCGACATGATGGGCGACAAAACCACCGCCCGCGCGCTGGCGCAGAAGCTCCACGTCCCCACCCTGCCCGGCACCGAGAATCCCATCAGCGACCGCGCTGACGCGTTGCAGACCGCGAAGGAAATCGGCTTCCCGCTCATCATCAAGGCGGCCTTCGGCGGCGGCGGACGCGGGATGCGCGTCGTCACGAAAGCCTCCGACCTCGCCGACCTCCTCGACGAGGCGCAGGCCGAGGCGGGCCGCGCGTTTGGCAACTCCGCCGTCTTCCTCGAAAAATATATTCCGCGCGCCAAGCACATCGAAGTGCAGGTGCTCGGCGACAAGCACGGCAACATGCTGCACCTCCACGAGCGCGACTGCTCGGTGCAACGGCGCCATCAGAAGGTCGTCGAGATCGCGCCAAGCGTGGGCCTCGACGATCACGTTCGCCAGGAGCTGTGTCTCGCCGCCGCGCGTCTCGCGCAGGAGATCGGCTACGACAACGCGGGCACCGTGGAATTTCTCTACGACCTCGACCGCCACGAATGGTTCTTCATCGAGATGAACCCGCGCATCCAGGTCGAGCACACCGTCACCGAGGTCATCACCGGCATCGACCTCGTGCGCGCGCAGATCCTCATCGCGCAAGGCCACGTCATGTTCGGCCCAGCGGTTGGTCTGCCGCCGCAGGACCAGATTCCGCGCCAGGGCTTCGCCGTGCAGTCGCGCATCACCACCGAGGATCCGGAAAACAAATTCACGCCAGACTACGGCAAAATCCTCACCTACCGTAGCGCAGGCGGCTTCGGCGTGCGGCTCGACGGCGGCATGGGCTACGCGGGTGCGGTCATCACGCCGTTCTACGATTCGCTGCTGGTGAAACTCACCACCTCGGGCCAGACCTTCGACATCGCGCTGCAACGCATGGACCGCTCGCTGCGCGAATTCCGCATCCGCGGCGTCAAGACGAACATCCCCTTCCTGGAAAATCTCATCGCCAACGAAACCTTCCGCACCGGCCAGGCGACCACCACGCTCATCGACCACACGCCGGAGCTCTTTGCCTTCACGCCCCGCCGCGACCGCGCGACCAAGCTCCTCAACTTCATCGGCGACGTCATCGTCAACGGCAACCCCCACGCCAAAGGCCACAAGCCTTCCGGCCCCGCCCCGCACATCAAGTCCCCCGCCTACGACCACAAGGCCGTCCCCGCCAAAGGCACCCGCCAGTTGCTCCTCGAACTCGGCCCGCGCAAATTCGCCCAGTGGACCCTCAAGCAGAAGCGCCTCCTCGTCACCGACACCACCTTCCGCGACGCCCATCAATCCCTCATGGCCACGCGCGTCCGCAGCTACGACATGCTCGCCGTGGCCGACGCCGTCGCGCGCCGCACCCCCGAACTCTTCTCCCTCGAAATGTGGGGCGGCGCCACCTTCGACACCTCCATGCGCTTCCTGCGCGATGATCCCTGGCAGCGCCTCCGCCTGTTGCGTGCGCGCGTGCCGAACATCTGCTTCCAAATGCTCTTCCGCGGCAGCAACGCCGTCGGCTACAGCAATTATCCCGACAACGTCGTGGCCGGCTTCGTCAAACACTCCGCCGAGGCGGGCATGGACATCTTCCGCGTCTTCGACTCCCTGAACTACCTGCCCAACCTCAAGGTCGCCATGGAAGCCGTGCAGGATACCCACGCCCTCTGCGAGGCCGCCATCTGCTACACCGGCGACATCCTCGATCCGAAACGCTCCAAATACTCCCTAAAATACTACGTCCAGCTCGCGAAGGAACTCGAACGCATGGGCGCGCACGTTCTCGCGATCAAAGACATGGCCGGCCTCTGCCGCCCCTACGCCGCCCACCTCCTCGTGCGGACCCTCAAGAACGCCACCGACCTCCCCATCCACTTCCACACCCACGACACCAGCGGCGTCAACTCCGCCAGCATCCTCAAGGCGTCCGAAGCCGGCGTGGACATCGTTGACCTCGCCATCGCCTCCATGAGCGGCTCCACCTCGCAGCCCAACCTGAACTCCATCGTCGCCGCCTTGCAGCACACCCCGCGCGCCACCGGCCTCGACCTCCCGGCCTTGAACGAATTCTCCGACTACTGGGAACAAGTGCGCGAACTCTACCAACCCTTCGACACCGCCCCCAAGACCGGCAGCGCCGAAGTCTATCTCCACGAGATGCCCGGCGGCCAATACACCAACCTCAAGGAACAAGCCGCCAGCATGGGCCTCGCCCAACGCTGGCCCGAGATCGCGCGCTCCTACGCCGAGGTCAACCAACTCCTCGGCGACATCGTCAAAGTCACCCCCAGCAGCAAAGTCGTCGGCGACCTCGCCCTCTTCCTCTTCACCCGCGGCATCAAACCCGACGACGTCGTCAACCTCGAACCCGGCGTCACCCCCTTTCCCAACAGCGTCAAAGACCTCCTCCGCGGCGGCCTCGGCCAACCCCTCGGCGGCTGGCCCAAAGCCGTCCAACGCGTCGTCCTCGGCAAGGAAAAGCCCCTCAAAGGCCGCCCCGGCGCCAACCTCCCCCCCCTCAACCTCGTTGCCGAGAAAAAATCCCTCGCCCACAAACTCAAACGCGACGCCACCGACGACGACCTCTACAGCCACCTGATGTATCCCGACGTCTTCGCCGAATTCTCCAAATTCTGCCACCAGTCCGGCGACGTCAGCATCCTCCCCACCGGCGCGTTCTTCTACGGCCTCAAACCGGGCGAAGAAATGAGCGTCGAAATCGAACCCGGCAAGACCCTCTTCATCCGCCTCATCAGCCTGGGCGACGTGGACAAAGACGGACGCCGCCCCGTCACCTTCGAATTGAACGGCGTCACCCGCGTCACCAACATTGCCGACCAGACCGCCAAGGTCATCACCAAGTCCCGCCCCAAAGCCGACCCCGCCGACCCCCTCCAATCCGCCGCGCCCATCCCCGGCATCATCACCAGCATCAACACCAACGTCGGAGCCAAAGTTACCAAGGGCGACAAACTCTTCACCATGGAAGCGATGAAGATGCAAACCACCATCTACGCCGGCACCAACGGCGTCGTCAGCGAGATCAACGTCCAAGTCGGCGAGAACGTCGAGAGCAAAGACCTCCTCGGCAAACTGCGCGCCGTCTGAGTGCCAGCCCAACGGCGCGGCCTGCCCGTTGGAACGCGACTCCGTCGAGCCTGCGGGCCGGGCCTCGCCCGCAGCGCGTGAACTAACAGATGACGCGGATAAATTTTGCGGTGCCAGTCCTCCCCACGCGCTGCGACCGGGGACGGGTCGCGCTCCGCCCCGCCCTCCGGGCCGGAGGCGGGCAGCGGCGGGAAAGTTCCGGCCCGCGCCGGTCTGGCAAGACGCTGCACGAATCAGGGAATCGTGATTGACGCGGACCAACGGAAACGGAGAATCATCGAATATGATTTTCCCGAAAAATTTGCGCCGGCTGCGCCCCGGCCTTTCGCCGGTTTCCCAATCTCCAGCGCGCTCGTGGGCGGGGAGGAATCCGTTCCAAGGCGGGCGTGCTCAAGGATTGGGGCTGCTCGGGTCGGCGCTGCTGGCGGGAGCTTTGCTGGCGGCGGATGACAAGGAGCCATCGGCGGTGTCCCCGTTGCCGGCCGCGGTCGCCACCACGAACCCGGCGGCCCCCGTCACCAACGCCACCGCAGGGGTCACGTCACCGGGCGGACGACGGATGTTTACCTGGCAGGATCTTGCGCTGCTCGAATATGGGGATTACCTGAAGGCCTTGCGGGCGGCGGGCTGCCCGGAGAACCGGCTGCGCGAACTGGTGGTCGGCGATGTCAACGAGTTGTTCGACCAGAAACGGCTGCAGGAGGCGATGGAGTTCGATGTCCAATGGTGGAAGTCGAACGCGGTGTTGCGCGTGGCGGCGGAAATCGAGGCGGAACAACAACTCGGCCGCGAGACGCTGCGGGCGGAGTTCCTCGCCCGCCATCTGGGCGCCAACCAGACGAACAAGTTCAAGCTGCTGCCGCTGGTGTCCGGCCTCCGGCACGCGCTGACCGGCCCCGTGCTGGGCGCGTTCCCGTTGGAGAAGCTCAGCCGGGTGATCGAGATCACGCTGGAATTGCCCAAGCGGCTGAGGGCCTACCAGGCGGCCTGCCAGGCCGAGGGCCGGACGCGCGATCCGGTCGAGGAGGTCAAGATGCGCGAGGAGATGCGCAGCCAACTCCGGCAGGTGATGACGCCGGGCGAGTTGGAGGAATATCTGGTCCGCACCAGCGCGACCGCGGCCACGCTGCGGCAGGATTTGCGGGCCTTCAACCCCAGCGAGGAGGAGTTCAAGAAAGTTTTTCGCGTGCTAGATCCGCTCAAGGTCCGGATGCAACTGGAGTATGGCCAGGAGCGGGCGTTGAGTGTCCGGCAGCGCGATGAATTCCAAAAAAGTTGCGACCAGGTCGTCCAGGAGGTGCTGCCACCCGAACGGTTCAAGCTCTATCTGGTGAGCCGCGATCCGTCCTACCAGCAGGCCGTGAGACAGGCCGCGAACTACAAGCTCGATGAGAAAGCCATCTGGCGGCTCTACGAGGCTTATCGTGAGCAGGCGGCCAAGCGCGACAAAATCATGAAGGACAAAAATCTCACGCCGGAAGAAATTGAGCAGGCTCTGCGATCCAGCGCGCAGGACGCCCAAAATCTCCTCACTGATCTGATCACGGCACAGCAGGCCGTGAAACAGGTTCCGTAGCGGCGGGCGTCCCGCCGGCCGTGGAGCCGATACGGAACTGACGCGGAGAACGCAGCGCGGCGCGAGAGTTCTTCCCGTCGGTTCGATCACGGAACGGCGGGCGATCAGCAGCACGCCTCCGCCCAGCGCATCTCCGCGGCCTCCGCGCCTCCGCGATGATCCGCGCAAGGTCCAGCCGCCAGGTCCGAGGAGCGGTGGACGAAATTTCTGCAAAGCGTGATTGAAGTTCTCCGGTGATGCGGAACAATGCTCTGGTGAATCCAAACTCAAAGCAACTCTGCCTGTACCGCAGGGCCGCAAAAGCCAGTCTCCCTTCAGCCCGACATTTTCACTCCGCTCCCCTGCCCGCCCGGAGCCGACTCCGATCCATGAAATTTTTTTCCCTCCTCGCCGTCCTGCTCGCGCTGGGCACGACACCATCCCTGCGCGCCGACACCTCCGTGGTCTTCAACGAGATCATGTACCACCCCGCGACCAACGAGACGCTGTTCGAGTGGGTCGAACTGCGCAACCAGATGGCCGTGGACGTGGACCTCTCCGGCTGGTCGATCACCGGCGGGAGCGCCTTCACCTTTGCCTCAAACACCATCGTGCGCGGGGGCGGATTCGTGCTCGTCGCCGCGTCGCCCGCGACCCTGAGGGCGCTGACGGGAATCAGCACAAATGTCTTCGGCCCGTTCACCGGGACCAACCGACTCGGCAACAACGGCGAAACCTTGCGCCTCCGCAACAACAGCGGACGCGTGGTAGATGAAGTGAAATACGGCACCGAAGGCGACTGGCCGGTCGCACCCGACGGCTCGGGCGTGTCGCTGGCCAAGCGCGATCCAGATTCCGCCAGCGGGCCGGCGGCGAACTGGACGTGGAGCGCGCAGGTCGGCGGCACCCCGGGCCGGACCAACTTTCCCGCCGGCCCGCCGCGCGGCCTCGTCTTCAATGAATTGTCCGTCTCGACCAACGCCGGGTTCTGGCTGGAGCTGGTCAACTCCGGGACGAACAGCCAGTCACTGAACGGGTGCGTCATCGTGCATGACGGCGCGACGAACCATGAATACGTTTTCCCCGCCGGCCCGGCGCTGGCCGTCGGCGCCTTTCTCGCGGTTTCCAACACGACGCTCGGTTTCCACCCGGAATCCGGCGACAAACTTTATCTACTCTCACCGTCACGCAGCAACGTGCTTGACGCCGTGGTGGTGAAGAAGGCGGCGCGCGGCCGCTGGCCCGATGGCACCGGGCCGTATCTGTTTCCAAACGTCGGCACGCCCGGCGCGTCCAACAGCTTCGCGCTCCGCAGTGAGATCGTGATCAACGAAATCATGTACAACCACCGCGACGCGCCCGGCATGAATGGCCTGCCGCCCGCCGCCTCGAAAGAATCATGGCTCGAACTTTACAACCGGAGCACCTACTCCGTGGATCTCGCCGACTGGGAACTCGACGACGGCATCACCTATCGTTTCGCCAGCCAGACGCTCGCGCCCGGCGGCTATCTCGTCGTGGCCAAGGACTCGGCTTACCTGCGCTCCCTTTATCCGGCCATCACCATCGTGGGGGATTTCAGCAAGAACCTTTCCGGCCGCGGCGACACCATCATCCTGCGCGATCCCGCCGGCAATCCGGCCGACCAGGTTCGTTACTTCGACAGCGGACGCTGGCCCGCCTTCGCCAACGGCGGCGGCTCCAGCCTCGAACTGCGCGACCCCAGCGCCGACAACTCGAAGGCCGAAGCCTGGGCGGCGAGCAACGAGGCGGGCAAAGCTTCCTGGCAGACTTACACCTACAGCATGACCGCCAGCGTGAGCGTGACCTCCGGCCCGGATGGGCAATGGCGCGACTTCGTTCTCGGCCTGCTCGGCGATGGCGAGTGCTGGATTGACGACATCAGCGTGGTGCAATCGCCGAGCAACGCACCGGTGCAGCTCATTGCGAATGGCAACTTCGAGAACGGCCTGACTGGCTGGCGGAATGTCGGCAACCATTCCCGCAGCCGCGTGGAAAACGATCCGGACAGCGCCGGCAACCACGTCCTGCACCTCATCGCGACCGGCCCGCAGGAACACATGCACAATCACCTGGAAGCCACGCTCACCGGCGGCCTCAGCGTGATCAACGGCGCGCTCTACGAAATCTCCTTCCGCGCGCGGCACATCGCGGGGAACAACCGGTTGAACACGCGCCTCTACTTCAACCGCGTCGCGCGCTCCACCGAACTCACGGCCGCCGTGCTCAACGGCACACCCGGCGCACAAAATTCCCGTTACGCCACCAATGTCGGGCCGGCCTTCGCGCAGTTCCAGCACTCGCCGGTCGTGCCGGCGGCCAATGCGGCGGTCACGGTTTCCGTCGTTGCTCAAGACGCGCAAGGCGTCACCAACTGCCAGGTCT
This sequence comes from Pedosphaera sp., assembly GCA_009695285.1. Taxonomy (GTDB): domain Bacteria; phylum Verrucomicrobiota; class Verrucomicrobiia; order Limisphaerales; family SIBH01; genus SIBH01. The sequence goes on along the minus strand of SIBH01000030.1, from coordinate 2,366 downwards.
GGTGGTCCGCTAACGGCGGCGCGTGGTCGAGCGCGGCGATGACCGCGACCGGCGGCGGGCTTTACTCGGGCAGCATTCCCGGACAGGCGGCCAGCACGGTGGTGCAATTTTACGTACTCGCCGTGGACGGGTTGGGCGCGGCTTCGACTTTCCCCGCCGCCCGGACAAATTCCGGCGCGCTTTACAAGGTCAACGACAGCCAGGCCAACCTCGCCCTCACCCACAACGTCCGCATCATCCTCACGCCCGCCAACACCTCCCTCCTCCATGCCGACACCAACGTGATGAGCAATGAACTCCTGCCCTGCACCGTGATCTACAACGAAAGCCGCGCCTACTATGACGTGTCCGTGCATCTCAAGAGCAGCCAGCGCGGGCGCAACGATCCGGGCCGCGTCGGCTTCCACCTTGTGTTCCAGCCGGACGACCTGTTCCGCGGCGTCCATCCGGTCATGTTGATCGACCGTTCCAACAGCGGGCGTCCGACCTGCGAGGAAATTTTGCTCCGCCACATGGCACTCCAGTCGGGCGTGCCGATGACGCACCCCGACATCTGCCGCGTGCTCGCGCCGCAGAACGCGCAGACTGGACAGGCGATCTTCTCGCCGCGCTTCGAGGACGAGTTCCTCGACACCGCCTTCGAGAACGGCTCCGACGGAACACTCTTCGAGCTGGAGCTGATCTACTACCCGACCACCGCCAACGGCGCCGGCTACAAACTTCCGCAGCCGGACAATGTGCAAGGCGTGGACTTCGGCGACCTCGGCAGCAACAAGGAAACCTACCGCTACAATTTCATTCTCAAAAACCATCGGAACACGGATGACTACAGCCGGTTCATCACCTTCGCCAAAAGCTGGAGCCTCAGCGGCTCGACGCTTGAACCGCAGACCAGCCTCACCACCGACTGGGATGAATGGATGCGCTCCTACGCGATCGTCAGCCTCATGGGTGTGGGCGACATGTATTCATTCGGAAACAACCACAATCTCATGGCCTATCAGCGCCCGTCTGATCTGCGGATGCTCTACTTTCTGTGGGACATGGACTTCTCCTTCAACCGCGGCTCCACCTCCGGCCTGATCGGCGACCAAAACGTCGGACGCATCGTCAACGCCGTCCCCTCCATCCAGCGCCTCTTCTATGGCCACATGCTCGACCAGGTGAACACCGTCTTCAACACCGCCTACATGACCCACTGGTTCAACCGCTACGACGACTTCACCCTGGGCCAGGACTTCGCCAGCGCGGGCGGCCTGAACTACATCCAGCAACGCGGCGACCATGCCAAAAACACCATCAACGGCCTCGGCGGCAACGCCCCCTTCGCCGTCACCGGCACCAACTTCATCATCACCGGCACCAACCTCGTCACCCTCTCCGGCACCGCGCCCGTGCAGGTGAAAACCATCTGGCTCAACGGCGTCGCCTGGCCCGTCGCCTGGACCTCCCTCACCGGCTGGACCCTCCGCGTGCCCATGAGCACGCCCACCAACGTCCTGAGGCTCCTCGCCTACGACGTGCGCGACCAACCCCTCATTAACTTCACCAAGACCATCACCGTCAGTTACACCAACTCGCCCCCGTCCGCCGTCGGCAAGGTCGTCTTCAACGAAATCATGTGCAACCCCGCCTGGCCGGACGCCGCCTACGTCGAACTGCTCAACACTTCCCGGTCCACGGCCTTCGATTTGTCCGGCTGGCGCATCAACGGGCTGGACTACACCTTTCCGTTTGGCAGCTACCTCACCGGCGGGCAAAACCTCGTGCTCGCGCGCAGCCTCCCGACCTATCTGGCCGCTTATCCCGGCGCACCAGCCCCCTTCGGCCAGTTCGACGGCGCACTGCAAAACGACGGCGAGACCCTTACTCTCACCCAGCCTGGAACCACTCCCGCGCAAGACGTCATCATCGACCAGATTCGCTACGAAAACACCGCGCCTTGGTCCACCAACGCCAACGGCACCGGCTCCTCTCTGCAATTGATTGATCCCCTCCAGGACAACAGCCGTGTCGGCAACTGGGCCAGCAGCTACATCCCCGGCAGTTTTACCCCCGGCACCAACCTGCCCGGCATGCTCGTGCCCGGCTTCACCAACTACAACCTGCGCTTCACCTCCGTCTCCGGCACCGTTGGCAGCACTCCCCGCCTCCTCCTCTATCTCGCCGAAGTTGGCGACGTTTACCTCGACGACCTCTACCTCGCCAACGGCAACCTCGCCGAGGCTGGCACCAACCTTATCGTCAACGGCGACTTCGAGACTCCGTTGTCGGGGGCGCCCTCGTTGACCAACTTCTTCACCAGCGTCGGCTCCTACCACGCCACCAGCGTCATCGCCGCCACTAACGCCCACTCCGGCACCAAC
>SIBH01000029.1 GCA_009695285.1 Pedosphaera sp. | reverse complement strand
GTGCCAAGGGACAGCGCGAGCAGCCAGTTCTCCGGCGCGGAGATCGTTTTGTGCAGGGGAAATATTTTGAGGTTCAGCCGGTCCCGCCACGATTCCAGAACTTTCAGCGAGTCGTCCGTGCTGCCGTTGTTGACCGCCACGACTTCGAGGTGGGCGATGTTCTGGCGGCGGATGGACTCGATCGTGCGTCCGAGCAGCGCGGCTTTGTTATAGACTGGGATGCAGACGGACAGGCCGCCTTTGGTTTCGGACATTTTAATTGGCGTAGCGGATTTTGGAAAACCGCCCCGAACCGACAAGGCGAAAATTCGCCGTCACTCGGAAAGCGCCGTGCCCTGTTTCGCCCGCTGCTCCTGGAAAAAACTTCGCAGCAGCGCGCGGCACTCGTCGGCGCGCACGCCGCCGGTGATTTCGCAGCGGTGGTTGAGCGTGGGCCATTGCAGCAGGTTCAGCGCGCCGCCCGCCGCGCCGCCCTTTTCGTCCGGCGCGCCGAAGACCACCCGCGCCAACCGCACATGTACCAGCGCCCCGGCGCACATCGGGCAAGGCTCCTTCGTCACGTAGAGCGTGCAGTCGGTCAGCCGCCAGTCGCCCGCGACCGCCTCGGCCTGCGTCACGGCCAGCATCTCGGCGTGGGCGGTGGCGTCCTTGAGCAGCTCCACCTGGTTGCCGGCCCGCGCGATGACCCGCCCCGCGCGCACCACCACCGCGCCGACCGGCACCTCGCCGGCCTCATAGGCCTTCACCGCTTGGCGCAACGCCTCGCCCATGAAATGATGATCGCTCTGCAAATCGATGACCGGTTCGTCCATGCGCGCAGGGTAACGAAGGGGGAAACTCTCAACAACCAACATTCAACGCGCCACGTCCAAGGCAACGCCCCGCTCGGCGCGCACATTGAAGGTTCGATGTTGAGCTTTGAATGTTGAATGTTTCCCAATGCTCAAACCGCCGGCGGCTCTTCACCGCGCTCGGCGAACCACTGGCGAAGAAAGACCAGATCAACCGCTTCATTCGCGCGGTGCGTCACGGACTTCATCCGCCAGAGCAGGCGCAGCGACGCGAACGGAATCGGCACGCCGTCCAGTTCGCGCACGACCACGTCCTTGGCGGCCTCCGCGTAATCGATCCCGCCCGCCGAACGCATCAGGTCCACGAGGATTTCGTCGCCCACGCGGATGACGTTGTATAGTTGCAGCTCGCCCGGCTACAGTTCGCGCCCGGCGTTGTCGGGCAGGGTGGAAAGGGCGGAGAAAACTTTGGCCTCGTTCTCGAGGTCGGCGGCCACGATCAAATCCACGTCCATCGTCCAGCGGTTGTAGTTGGCCGCGCGAATGGCGAATCCGCCGACGACAACGTATTTGGCGCCGCGCTGGTTTAATTCGCGTCACAAATCCCGCAAATCTTCCACCGTCGGCTCGCGCGATTCTAGCTCTTGGGACGGGCCATCATCTGCCATAGCCATTGATCCGCTTCCTCGTGGGTTTTGAAACGATACACGCCGAGCCGGACACGTAAACCACCGAACGCCTTCTGCCAGGCGATGGCATGGGCCTTCGTGCCGTTGACCAGCGACAACGCATCCGGCGTTTTGGTGCGTTTGCCCACGAAGCGGTCAATCTTTTCTTCGACGTTGATGAACGGTTGTTTCACAACGCGGCCAGCATAGGTGTCCCCGCCCAGCATGGCAAGCGGACGGTCACGCGAGAATGTCACGCACCACATTTCCTGACACGTCCGTCAGCCGGTAATCGCGGCCGGAGTAGCGGTAGGTGAGCTTTTCGTGATCAAGCCCCATCAGGTGCAGGATCGTCGCGTGGAAGTCGTGGACGTGGACGCGGTCTTGCACCGCCGTGCAGCCAAACTCGTCGGTGGCCCCGTGGCTGAAACCGCGCTTCACCCCGCCGCCGGCCAGCCAGTTGGTATAGCCGTAATGATTATGATCGCGGCCCTTCGCGCCTTCGGAGGTCGGGGCGCGGCCAAACTCTCCGCCCCAGACGAGGAGCGTCTCGTCGAACAGCCCGCGCGCCTTCAAATCATAAATCAGCGCGGCGATGCCCTGGTCGCAGGCTTTCGCGAGCCTCGCGTGTCCGTCCACGATGTTCTCATGGCCGGTGTCCCAGGCGATGTCGTAGCCGTCGATCGAGAGGGAAAGCTGCACGACGCGCACGCCCTGCTCGATCAACCGGCGCGCGATGAGACAGCCCTTGGCAAATTCACTGTCGCCGTAGAGGTCGCGGGTGGCCTTGGATTCCTGGCTGACATCGAAGACCTCGGGCACGGAGAACTGCATCCGAAAGGCCATCTCCATCGCGGCGATGCCGGCCTCGAGATCCTGGTCGCGTTCCAGGCGCGCGAGGTGGGTTTGATTGAGCTGCCCGAGGAGATCGACCTGCCGGCGCTGCTCGGCGGTCGAGAGGCGGGAGTTTTTCAAATCGCGCATCACGGCGTCGGGCTTCATCTCGGCGATGTTCACGTAGCTGCCGGCGTAGGCGCCGGGGAGGAAGGCGTTGCCCCAGTTCGCCAGCGTGCCACGCGGCTGGGCGCGCGGAGACATGGCGACGAAGCCCGGCAGATTTTGATTCTCCGTGCCGAGGCCATAGACGAGCCACGAGCCCATGCTTGGCCGGTTCGGCTGCAACGCGCCGACGTTCATCATCATCATCGCCCCGGCGTGCTCGGGGATGTCCGTGTGCATCGAGTGGATGAAGCTGATGTCATCAGCGCAATGTCCGACCTTCGGGAAAATGTCGCTGACCCACTTGCCGGTCTGCCCGTATGGCCGGAAGCCGAACGGTGAGGGCATGAGGCCGTTCTTCGTGTTGCGAAGCGTCTTGCGGTCCACGATCTCGGGACGCTGGCCGGCGTGTTTGGCGAGCTGCGGCTTGTAGTCGAACGTGTCCACCTGCGAAGGCCCGCCGGGCATGAAGAGCTGGATGACATGCTTCGCCCGCGGCGCGAAATGGGGAGCCTTGGGCAGTAGCGGCGCGGCGGCCGCCGGCCCGCCGAACGCGCGGGTCTGGCCCAGCAAACCGGCCAGGCCGATCGTGCCCATGCCCGCGCCGAGGCGGCTGAGAAAATCACGGCGCGAAGACAGGCGGGCGGCGCGACGGAAGGCGGCTTCGTGTTCCAAAAATTGCATGACGGTCATTGAATTTGCCGGAACTCGTGGGCGGAAAGCAAGGCCTGCGCGTAGGATTCCCAGCGCGACCCGGCCCCACCGCCAGCCGGGTCGGCGAGGAAGGCCAAGCCGAGCGCGGTCTCTCCGGCGGCGGGCGCGCGCGCGTAGAGCAACTGGTAGGCGCGCGCGATACGGACGCGGTCCTCGGCGGACTCGCGCCCGAGCCGGGCGGCGAGCGCCTTGGCGCGGGCGGCCATGAAGGCGCTGTTCATCATGAACAGATGCTGCTGCGGCACCGTGCTGGTCGAGCGCACTTCGCTCGTCGTGCGCGGCGCCGGGAAGTCGAAGAGGCGCAGGAACTCGTCGGAAAGGAATCGGTCGCCGTTGCGGCTGATCTTGCTGTAGAGCGTGCGCCGGCTGGTTTCGAGAATCTTTTCCGTGGGCGGACCGCCGAGGGTGCGGTCGAGTTCGCCGGTCACCGCGAGCAGGCTGTCGCGCCAGGATTCGACCTCGAGCTGGCGCGGGTTCATCCGCCAGAGCAGGCGGTTTTCACCGTCGGCGGCGAAGGCGGCCGGGTCGTAATGGCTGCTCATCTGCCAGGTGGACGAGAGCAGGATCAGGCGGTGGAGCTTCTTCAAGGACCAGCCGTTTTCCACAAAGGTCGCGGCCAGCCAGTCGAGCAGCTCCGGGTGCGTGGGCTTCTCGCCGATCACGCCAAAGTTGCCCGGCGTGCGCGCCAGCGCCTGCCCGAAATGATGCTGCCACACGCGGTTCACGATGACGCGCGCGGTCAGCGCATTGGCGGGATCGGCCACGGCGTCCGCCAACTGGCGGCGGCCGCTGCCTTCCTTGAAGAACGACGCATTTTCTCCCGCGAGAATTTGCAGGAAACGGCGCGGCGCGGGTTCGCCGGGCTTGCGCAGATCGCCGCGAATGGCCACGGGCAGGTCGCTGCTGCCGGTGTCGCCAAGCAGGTGCGCCTTGGGCAGGGGCGGCGGGGCGGCTTTTTTGAGGCGCTCCAGTTCCGCCTTCAACTCCGGCACATGCGGCTTCGCGGCTTCGTTCGTCTCGGCGGCCTTGATCTTTTTTTCCTGCTCCTGGATGGCCTTCTGCGCGGCATCGAACGCCGCCACCACCTCTCGCGAAGCCAGGGAGGCCAGCCCGGCCTTCGAGTTGTTAAAAATTCCCGCGAGCCCGTAGTAGTCCCGCGCGGTGATCGGATCGAACTTGTGATCGTGACAGCGCGCGCACGCCACGGTCAGCCCGAGGAACGCGCGCGAAAAAGTGTCCACGCGATCCGCCAGCGTCTCCGCTTGAGCCTGCGCCGTCGCGGCGGGATCGCCGCCGTCCGAGATGTACGTCGGGCCGACCGCAAAGAAGCCGGTGCCGACACCCAGTTCCCGGTCGTCCCCAATCAAATCGCCCGCGATCTGCGCCCGCACGAACTGGTCGTAGGGCAGGTCGCGGTTCAGCGCGGCGACGACCCAGTCCCGGTAACGCCACGCTTCCGGCAACGCCTCGGCGTCGAGAAACCCGCCCAGCCCGTCGCTGTAGCGCGCGACATCCAGCCAGTGCCGTCCCCAGCGTTCGCCGTATTGGGGCGAGGCGAGCAGCGCGTCCACCACCTTCGCAAAAGCACCGGACGACTTGTCGCCGAGAAACGCCGCGACTGCTTCGGGTGTGGGCGGCAGGCCGGTGAGATCGAGGTAGGCGCGGCGAAGCAGAATGGATTTTTCGGCGGGCGGCGCGGGCTTCAACTGGGCGGCCTGCAGCCGAGCCAGGACAAACTGGTCAACCGGATTCCGCGTCCACGCCGCGTTCTTCACTTTCGGCGGTTCCGGCTTCACCACTTTGCGGAACGCCCAATGCCCGGCGCGAAATTTCTCCCAGTCATATCCTTTTTTTCCGTCCACCGCCGCCGGCGCCGCGGCCTGCTCCGGCCACGGACTACCCAGGCGCACCCAGGCCTCGAGGTCGGCGATCTGCGCGTCCGCCAGCTTTTTTTTCGGGGGCATCGCGGTCTTCTCATCCTTGTAGCGCACCGCCTGGATCAGCCGGCTTTCATCAGGTTGGCCGGGCACGAGGGACGGCCCGCTCTCGCCGCCCTTCAGCATGCCGGCGCGCGTGTCCAGGTGAAGCCCGCCTTTCAGTTTCTCGCTCGTCGCGCTGTGGCATTTGAAACAGTTCTCGGCGAGCAGCGGACGGATGCGCGTCTCGAAAAACTCCAGGTCCGCGGCGGGTGCCGCGGCACGCAGCAGGACCGGTGCGCCGAGGATCGCCAGCCAAACCAGGGCGGCCGGGAACGGATTCGTGGCCTGACGCAGCGGCATCATCACGCGCGAGGGACGGGCATGACCCAGCCGGCGTTGAACCGGTCGTAATTTGTTTTTGGCGCGGCGCGGTTTTGGGAGGCTGGTTTCTGCGCTGGTTTCATTGCTGGTGACTTTGCGCCGGCATGAGTGGATGCCAAGCGGAATTTTTCCGGATTCGGAAGCCGGGCGCATCTCAGTTTATTGCCACCCGGCGACCCGGTTGGAACTGCTTGGCCGTTCTTCCTCCCGCTGAACCCAACCGGCGGAGGTAGCGCAGGCGTCCGCGCCTGCGAGTTCACGGGGCGTCCCGCCCCGTGTCCCTCGGAGCGGCGGACCAACCGGCACTTCGTCCGTCCCCCAAAAAAAACCCGGTCACTGGAGCGACCAGACGCCCTGCCACTCCGCCATGCCATTTGCCGGCGAAAGCGCCAGGTCGAAATACCAGAAGCCGAGCACGTCCTCGACCGTGGTGATCGGCCCGTGAAACAGCGACGCCAGAAACAGCACCACGTTGATCCCAATCAGGGTGAAGGTGACGACCGGGTAGCGGTAAGCCCGGTAGTCAACGCCGACAGGAATGATGAAAAACATGCGTCAGGCGCTTAATTTCGCGCGAGTTCTTACCAAGACACCGGTGGGTGTCCAACCCAAATCAGTGCCGTGCATCTGCGGTATCATTGCGGCGTTTTGCCTGCTGCCACGGGATCAGGCGCGCGGCGCGGGCCGGCTTTCTTCCAGCGTCCAGTCGTTGCGCCCGCCGGGGTGGCAATGACAGTGCGCGGCGAAAAATCCGCCGCGATGCTGCCAGAACAGCGGCCAGATCGTCTCGCGGTCGGTCTGCGGGATGTGCAGCGCGGGCAGTTCAGCGCGCGGAAAAAAACGGAAGGTTCCTTCGGCGTGCGGCGGCGGCGGCGTGGCGGTCAGCTTCGTTTTCACCTCGAACAAAAACATCAGCCAGTGCGCCTGGCCCGCGTAGCCAAATTCGCTGACCAGCCCGGTCAGATGCAGCTCGCGCGGCGTGATGACCAGCCCCATTTCCTCATGCGCCTCGCGGCACGCGCAGGTGTAGGGGGACTCGCCGAGATCGGTCTTCAACTTGCCGCCGCCCGGACTCCAGAAGCCTCGGTTCGGGTCCTGCGCGCGTTCGAGCAGCAGCACCTCGTCGCGTTCGTTGAAGCAATAGAGCAGGGTCGCAATTTTGTAGGGCAGCGGCATGGTGAAAGCGCAGCATTCAAACCCCGACGTGCTGCTTGATCGCTTCGCAAATCTTCACGCTCCATTGCTCCAGCACCTGCGCGTCGCGGCCTTCGATGAGCAGGCGTGCCTTCGGCTCGGTGCCGGAGTAGCGCAGCAGCACGCGGCCGCCGGCCGGCTGCACCGCGGCCTCGGCCTGCGCGACCAGCGCGAGCACGCCCTCGAGCAGCTCGAACGGCTTTTTCTCACGCACCTTCACGTTGGTCACGAGCTGCGGATAACGCGTCCAGCATTGCCGGAGCTGGGAGAGCGGCGCGTTCTTGGCCTGCATGATGCGGAGGATTTGCAACGCGGCCACCAGGCCGTCGCCGGTGCTGCTGTAATCGCGGAAGATCAAATGGCCGCTCTGCTCGCCGCCGAAGTTGAAGCCGTGCCGGAGCATTTCATCGATCACGTTCTTGTCGCCGACCGCGGTGCGGAGGACGCGCCCGCCGGCGGCCTGGATGGCGGGTTCGATCCCGGCGTTGCTCATCACGGTGCTGACCAAAGTTTTTTCCGCGAGCGTGCCTTCGCGCAGCATTTCCAGCGCGGCGATGACCATAATGTCGTCACCGTCGGTGAGCGTGCCGGTTTCGTCGCAGAGCAGCACGCGGTCGGCGTCGCCGTCGTGCGCGAGACCGAGGTGCGCGCCGTGTTCACGGACTTTCTGGCAGATTAGGCCGGTGTGCATCGAGCCGCAGTCACGGTTGATGTTGGTGCCGTCGGGCTGGTTGCCATAGACGATCACGTCCGCGCCCAGTTCGCGCAGCACACAGGGCGTGGATTTGTAGGCCGCGCCGTGGCCGCAATCGACCACGATGCGCATCCCTTCGAGGGTCAGTCCGCGCGGGAACGAAGATTTCGCGTATTCGATGTAACGGCCCAGCGCGTCATCAATGCGCACGGCCTTGCCGATGGCGCTGGCGGTCGGCCGGATGTTTTCAATCTCGCCGCTGAAGACGAGACCCTCGATTTCACCTTCGATCTGGTCGTCGAGCTTGTAGCCGTCGGCGCGGAAAAATTTGATGCCGTTGTCATCATACGGATTGTGCGAGGCGGTGATGACGATGCCGGCATCGGCGCGGAGGCTGCGGGTCACGTAGGCCACGCCGGGCGTGGGCAGCGGGCCGATGAAGAGGACATCGACGCCCATCGAGAGCACGCCGGCGGAGATGGCGTTTTCCAGCATGTAGCCGGAGAGGCGTGTGTCCTTGCCGATGACGATCTTGTGCCGGCCGCGCCCGCGCGACTGCGATTCGAGGTTCTGAAAAACATGGGCGGCGGCGCGGCCGAGCTTGAGCGCGGTCTCGGCGGTCACCGGCTCGATGTTGGCCGTGCCGCGCACGCCGTCGGTGCCGAAGATTTTTTTGGTCATGGCAGAATGATGGTCGGGGCGTTGGTCGCGGCCACGGGCGGGGGCGGGAGGGCCCGGCGTTCGTTCTTGATGACGAAATGAATCGTCAGCCAAATGACGACGGCGAGCACCAGGGAAATAATTTTGCGCCGCAAATTATGGAGGAGGAATTCGCGCATGACTATTTGGGTTCGATCCTGGACGTGAGCGCGGGGTCGGGCCGGCTCCGGTCGGTGGTCCTGGCCCGCAGCCATTCGGCGACGTTCCGGGGCTGGCCGGGGGAAAGCAGCACAGCACTGAGAAAGGCGCGCAATTCTTCGAGCGTCAGCCCGCGCACGAACTGCCCCTTGTGCGAGGTGGAAATGGAGCCGGTTTCCTCGGACACCGCGACAATCAACGCGTCCGTCTCCTCGCTCAGGCCGATGGCCGCGCGGTGCCGGGTGCCGAGCGACTTGTTCAAATCCTGCCGGCGGGTCAGGGGGAAAATGCAGGCCGCCGCGGCGATGCGGTCGCCCCGGATGATGACGCCACCGTCATGGATCGCGTTGTTCGGGAAGAAAATTGTCTCCAGCATTTCCGGCGTGGCGATGCAGTCCACCGGGATGCCCGACTCGACTGCCTCCTGCAACTGCACGGTCTGCTCGATGGCGATGAGCGCGCCGATGCGGACCTCGGCTAGGCGTTCGACGGTCTGGATGATGACCTCGATGCTCTCGCGCTGCTCCCGGTTGGTGCCGAAAAGCTGCACATCGCCCAGCTTGGCCAGCATCCGGCGCAGTTCCGGCTGGAAAATCACCACCACCGCCACGGCCACGATGGGCGAGAAAATCCCCAGCAGCCAGCGCAGAACCTGCAGATCCAGCAGGTAGGTGCCGATGGCCAGCGTCAGCAGCAGCGCGAGAAACCCCGTGAAGATGGCCGCGCCGCGCGTGCCCCGCACGAACGTGGCCACATAATAAAGCCCCACCGCGAGGATGAGAATTTCCACCACCGGCCGCCAGAGTTTGTTCAGGACTTCGAGCATGATGTTTTCAAAATCGCCCCGGTCACGCGCACCGCCTGGACGGTGGCCGCCACGTCGTGCGCGCGGATGATCTGCGCGCCCTGCGCCACGGCCCAGCACGCGCCGGCCAGCGAACCCGGCAGCCGCCCGCCGGCCTCGCCGCCGCCGATCCCGCCGAGAAATGACTTGCGCGAGACGCCGATCAGCAGCGGGTGCCCCCACTTTGTAAATTGATTCAGGCCCGCCAACAATTGCAAATTGTGCTCCAGCGATTTTCCAAAACCGATGCCGGGGTCCAAAACAATCTGCTCCATGTCCACCCCGGCGGCCCGCAGGCGCGCGAGCCGCTCCGTGAAAAACGCCCCAACTTCCCCGACCACGTTTTGATATATCGGATTTTTCTGCATCGTCGCCGGCGTGCCCTGCATGTGCATCAGCACGTAGCCCGCGCCCGCTGCGGCCACCACGCGCCCCATCGCGTCGTCGTCGCGGTTCGCGCCCACGTCGTTGACCAGGCTCGCGCCGGCCTGCAGCGCGGCCCGCGCCACCGCCGGCTTGAGCGTGTCGATGGACAGCGGCACGGCAACGCGCGGCGCGAGCGCCTCGATGACCGGCAGCACGCGGCGCAGTTCCTCCGCCTCGCTGACCGGCGTGGCGTGGGGCCGCGTGGATTCGCCGCCGATGTCGAGCAGGTCCGCGCCTTCTGCGACCAGGCGCAGGGCGTGTTCGACGGCGGAGTTGGCGCCGAAATATTTTCCCCCATCTGAAAATGAATCGGGCGTGACGTTGACCACGCCCATGACCAGCGCGGGGCGCGGGAAGGTGAATTTAAACTGACGGGCGCGGAAAATCATTTTCGTGCGGCGATGAGTTCGCGCGCGCCCCCGACCAGACGGCGCGCGATGGCGGCGACCAGTTCGTCCGGCACCTCCATCTGCGGGTTCGAGGACTGGCTGAGCAGGTGGCACTGGTCGTTCACATAGTCGATGACGACGAACTCGCCGGATTCGAGCTGGGTGATCTCGCTCGAAAAGAATTTCATCCCGGTCAGCGACGTGATCTGCCGGGTGATCTCCTCCAGCGGCGCGAGGGAAAATTGTTCCCGCTCCTTCGCCGTCAGTAGCCGGTAACGGTCCGTGAAGCAGTTCCACCAGCAGCACCAGACCGAACCGAACACGAAGTAGGCGCGGAAGTAGGCCGCCTCGTCGTGCAGCAGGCGCGGCGTGAAGCGGCGTTGCGGCAGGTAATGCGTGTCCGGCCAAGACGCCACCGAGCGGGCGAGATCGGTTTCGCCCGTGGCGTCGAGCACCACGCCGCGCCGTCCGTAGCCCATCGCCGGCTTGATGACGAACGGCGATCCGAGGGCAGCGCGCTGGGGTTCGGAAAGTTGAAAGGTGGAAATTTCCGCGCGTGGCACCACAACGGTTTCCGGCACCGTTACGCCGGCGGCCACGAGTTGTGAATGCAGCCTCGCCTTGTCGAAGACGGGCAGAGCCACCTCCGGCGGATCGATCACCTGCGTGTCGCGCGCGGTGGCCAGACAGACGAGCCGGTGATAAATGTCCTCCGGCTGGTGATGCTCGCTGTGCATGTTCAACAGCACGCGCGCCCAGATTTTGCCGCGTTGAAACCGTTCGAGGAACGCCTCGACCCAGAGCGGCTCGATCAGGAAAAAATTCAGCCCGGCCTCGGCGCAATGCTGCTGCACGCGGTGGATGAAGAAATCATCCGCGTCCAGCTTGTGCGTCATCACTAGGTCATAAATGCGGGCCACGAAAACGAGTATCCGGCGGGAGCGGCGCGGGTGTCAACTTCGCCGGGCGTCGCCGGGCGCGATGCGTTTTTTTTCGTCAGGCCAGGCGGTGAGTTGGCGGCTGAAAGGGTTTTAATTCCAAAGTCGAAATCCACGTAGGCTAGTGGCGCCGTTTCAATTTCGAAGTTCCGGTTAATAACCGCCCGTGCCCGGTTTTTTGCCGGGCTGGATCAGCTCGATCTCGTAGCCTTCCGGCGCGTCGATGAAGGCGAAGCCGCCGCCGTTCTCGCGCAGGGTCGGGCCGTCCGAATACTTCAGGCCATGCGCGGCGAGATGTTTCCCGAACGCTTCGAGGCTCTCGACTTCGAACGCCAGGTGGGTGAGATCAGGCTGCACCTGCACCGGGCCGCTCGACGGGAAGGAGCAAAGCTCGATCAGCTCCTCGCTGCCCGGCGCTTTGAGGAAGACCAGTTCCGAGCCGCGCGGCGATTTGTGCCGACGGACTTCTTCAAGGCCGAGCACCTCGCGATAGAATTTCACCGAGCGCTCGAGATCGTTCAGGCGATAACGGGTGTGCAGCAGTTTGCCGACTTTCATGGGCGCAGCCTAGGTCAGCGCGCGGCGGCCCGCGAGATTTTTTAACCGGAGATCACCGGGGACGACGAGTCATTGTGCGGATCTTCAAAGCTGGACCGCCTTGGTCCGGCTCCTGGCGTAGCGCCACCATTTCGGCAGGTAGTGGAACGCCAGGGTGAGCAATCCAATCCCGAAGAAGACGAGCGCGTACGTCCGCGTGTGATCGTCGAAGAAGAACTCGCCGATCATCCATACGCTGTTCGCGCAGAGCCAGAAAACGACGGCGAGGTTGTGGATGAATTCATCCCGCTGCGCGCGGGCCTGGGCGGTGAGGTAAATGGCCACCGAAATGGTCGGAAGGATCATGAGCACTCCTGCCAGCCGGTAATCCTGCACCCAGCAGGTGTCCTTCACAATCCACAACAAGATGTGCAGATTTTCGGTTCCTCGAATACGGCCTGGGTGAGTGGTGATGCTGTCGGTTATCATGTGCGGAGTTTGAACCAGCGGCAGAAAGGTATCCAGCCCGTTCCCCGACGGTTCCGGTGAAATAGGGCCGAGACGCCGCTCCGACCCCATTTTGCCTTTCCGCACGCGCCTAGCTCAACCGCATCGGCATGACGACGTAGAGAAACGGCCCGTTGATTTTCAGCACGCCGGGGCTGAGTTCGTCGATCAGCTCGAGAAACACTTCGTCGTTGGTCAGAGCGTTGAGCGGCTCGATAACGTAGCCGGGATTGAAGGCGATGGCCATGTCCTTGCCCTTGTAGTTGACCGCGATGCTTTCGCGCGCCTCGCCCACTTCCGGCGAGTTGGCAGTGATGGTGAGGTTGTTCTTGGTCAGGGCCAGCTTGACCGAGTTCTGCTTCTCGCTGGTCATGATGTCCGCGCGGCGCAGGGCGTGCAAAAATTCCTCGCGGGCCAGCGGAATCCGCTCCTTGGTTTCGGCGGGGATGACCTGACGATAGTTCGGATAGTTGCCCTCTATGAGCTTGGTCACGACGAGAATGGAAAAGCCCTTGTCATCCTTGAGGGTGAAGGCGGCCTGGTTGTCGGTAAACTTGATTTCGAGGTCGCCCTTGTCGGACAGCAGGCGGTTCAGTTCATTGACGGTTTTGGCAGGAACGATGAATTCGCCCTGGCTCTTTTCCGAAAGGTCCACTTCCTCGTCGGCCAGCGCGAGCCGGCGTCCGTCGGTCGCCACCATGGTCAGCTTGTGTTCTTTGAGGCTGATGAAAATGCCGTTCAGCACGTAGCGGGATTCGTCGGTCGAGATGGCGAAGGAAGTTTTGCGCAGCATTCCTTTGATCTTTTCCTGCGGCAGGGAGACGTTTTTTTCATCCTTGAACTTGGGCAGTGGCGGAAATTCCTCGGCGGCAAGGCCGCGAATCTTGAAGAAAGATGGGCCAGAACGAAGGCTGCAGACGTTCTTGTCGTCCACTTCAAGCTCGATCTCGGCGTTGGAGAGTTCACGGGTGATGCCAAAGAGCTTTTTCACCGGGATGGTGGTGGCGCCAGCCTTCGTCACGCTGGCTTCGACGGAACAGGAGATGGTCACGTCCAGATCGGTGGCGGTGAAAGTGACCCGGGTGCCCTCAGCCTGAATCAGCACATTGGACAAGATCGGCAGGGTGGTGCGGGTGCTGACGATGTTCTGAACGGCCTGCAATCCATTGAGAAGTTGTTCTTTGCTGATGGTGAGATTCATGGCGCGCTTATGATATGGTTCTTTGATCTGAAAACATTGGCTACTATTAAGGCCTGTGAATAAAGCAAACAACCGGTAGTGTCAAGTATGGGGCAGGGACTTGCGTGGACTGCGGCGCAGGAAAAACTGGCCGCCAGCCAAGAAAAAAAAAGAGAAGTCCAGGTTGTTCACAAATTCAACAAGTTGCTCACAGGAAATCCGGTGGCTATTGGAAACGTTGTACGCGGCGGATGACTTCGGGAAGGATATTTTCCACCTGCGCCACCTCGTCCAGGGTGTTTTCACGCCCCAGAGAAAGGCGCACGAGCGAATTGGCTTCGCTCGGATTCACCCCCAGCGCCAAGATCACATGGGACGGTTCCAATGATCCCGCCGAGCAGGCTGAACCGCTCGAAGCACACACGCCTTCCAGGTCCAACCCGGCCAGCAGCGCAATGCTGTCCGCGCCGCGCACGGTGAAGGCGGCCGTGTTTGCCAACCGCCGTAGACGCGGGCCGCGCAGGGTCACGCCGTCGCCGGCCAGCGAATCGATCAAGGCGACCAACCGGCTGGTCGCAGCGAAGACGGCTGCATCTTGGAACACGGGTTGTCTGACGAACCGCTCCAAGGCCTCCGTGAAGCCGATGATCCCCGCGAGATTTTCGGTGCCGGCGCGGCGTTCATTCTCGTGACCGCCGCCGAAGAGGATGGGATCAGGCAGCAGCGGCGAGCGGATGAAGAGCGCCCCGGCGCCCTTCGGCCCGTGGAACTTGTGGGAACAGACGGAAACGAGGTCCGCGTGGAACTGATGGATGCCGGTGAATGGCTCCTTGCCGAACCATTGCACGGCGTCCGTGTGGAACAACACGCCGCGCGCGCGGCAGAGCGCGCCCAGCTCCGCCACCGGCTGGATGGAGCCGATCTCGTTGTTCGCCGCCATCACGGAGACCAGGATCGTGTCCGGCCGGAGGGCGGCGCGGAGCGAATCCACGCTGACAAAGCCCTCGCTGTCCACCGGCAGATGCGTGATCTCGAATCCTTCGCGCCGGGCCAGGTAATCACAGGCGTGCAGCACCGCGTGATGTTCGATCGACGAGGTGATGAGATGGCGGCCCTTGCTTTTCAGCAGCCGGGCTGCGCCGAAGAGCGCGAGGTTGGAGCTTTCCGTGCCGCCGCTGGTGAAAATCACCTCGCTGGGCTTGCTGCCCCAGATCTGGGCCACGCGATCGCGGGCGTCATCGAGAATGGACCGCGCGCGCCGGCCGACGTGATGAACGCTCGAGGGGTTGCCGTAAATTTCGGCGAGAAACGGGAGCATCGCCGCGCGCACCAGCGGATCGAGCGGCGTGGTGGCGTTGTAGTCGAAGTAGATCGTGCGCACCGGCGAACCTTAGAGCCAGGCAGAGAAATGAAAAGCGCGTAAAACCCGCCAGAGAATTCGTAGCAGCCGACGTGAGGAAGCTCCCATCTCTCTTTTTTTTGCGGACCGCTCCAGTCGGAAGTCGGAGCCTCCTCACGTCGGCTGCTACTTTTCAAACAGAAACTAAGCGAAGCGATCTTCCCGCCAGGGATCGGCGGTGTTCGAGTAGCCGCGCACCTCCCAGAAGCCGAGGATGTCACGGTCCATGAAGGAGATTTCGCGGATGAACTTCGCGCCCTTCCAGGCGTAGCGCTTGGGGAGGATGACGCGTGCCGGGCCGCCGTGTTCTTGGGTCAGCGGTTGGCCGTTCCAGGAATGGGCGATCAGCACATCGTCGTCCATGCAGGCGTCGAGCGGGTTGTTGGTGGAATAGCCGTCGTAGCTTTTGAAAAACACGTGGGACGCCTTGGCCTTTGGCTTCACGAGATCGGCGATGGTGAAAAAGGCCACGCCTTCCCACGCCATGTCGAACTGGCTCCAGGTGGTGACGCAATGAAAGTCGCTCACGTCCTTGAACTGCGGCAGGGCGAGAAAATCCTTCCAGCCGAGCGTGACCGGGTTGTCCACCAGGCCGTGGATTTTCAGCTCCCATTTGTCGAGCGGGATTTCCGGGCGGATGCCGAGATCGAGCACGGGGAAATTATGCACCTGCCGCTGGCCGGGAGGCAGGCGGTTTTCCGAGCGGACGGCGGGTTTTTCCTTTCCGGCCATCTTGCTGGCCCAGCGTTCTTTGGCGGCGATGTAGGCTTCTTTCATCAGGCTATGCTTCCCGGAGGCAGGTCCGGCGATCCGTGTCGGCCATCCCAGAAGTGGAACACTTCAATCGAACGGCTCTCATCATTCACACCGTAAACAATCCGGTAGGATTTGAAAATGATTTCTCGAACGTGCTCCAGCTTGAACTCCGGCACGACGCAACCGAGGCGGGGAAAATTCTCCAGCAGCAGAAGCTGGTCGCACAATTGCAATCCGAGTTTTTCAGCAGCGGCGGGATTATCCGGGGCAATGTAGCGCACGATCTCCGCCAAATCCTGGGTCGCCTGCGGGGAGACGATTATTTTGAAGCCCATGAGGAGACTTGTTGGCGAACAACCTCCAGCAACACGCCCTCGCCCCGGCGAAATTGCTCCATCCCATTTTGCACTTTGGCCATGAATTCAATTTGGCGCACGATCTCTTCGTAGCTGGCGCTGTCCGGCAGCTTTTCAATCGCATCCAACACGGTGGCTTTGGCAGTCATCATGCACGCAATTTGTCGCGCAGAGGGTGGAATTGCAAGCACGCGGCCTTGGAAATTCCTATTGCGCGTGCGTGCAGGTCAAATCCCGGTCCGGATCGACGCCCCAGCGTTTGCCCACGGCTTCGAGGTCCGGCGTGAGCCCCCATTTGTCCGCTTCCGGCTCGCCGGTGTGCGCGCGGCTCGCACCCTTCAACGTCATGCAACCCTTGTTGGCGCCGATGTGCGCGATGAACTCACATTCCTCCGCGCTCAGCTTCAACTCGGGCAGCTCCGCGAGTTCATCGACCTTCGTCTCGATGGATTTTGTCCCCGCGCCGGTTTCTTGAATGAGCGTGGGGATGACGCTTTGCACGGCGGGCTGCGAGAGGTTCCAGATCGAGGCCAGTTGCAGCATGGTCAGGCCGTGTTGCCGGGCGAGGTCGCGCAATTTCTCCAGCTTCGTATGGCCTGCCTCGACCCAGCCGGCGGGCCGAAACGTGCGATGATCCTGCGGGCCGAACTGGTGGCCCGGCTTCACGTCGTCATGAAACAGCCCACCATAATCCACCACGCGCGTGATGATCTTCACGTCCTGCTGCACCGCTGCCGGTAAACACAGATGGCCCGGCCACGGTTCGAGCGGGTTCAAAATAATCATCGCCCAATCGAGCAGCGGGCCGAAGCGTTCGAGACAGAGCACAAGGTCGAGCGTGAAGCCGTTGGCCGGCCCCGGCGCGACGCCGAGACGTTCGGTGAGTTTTGCTTCGCGCAATTTGTCCAGGCCGTTCCAGACCGCGTCGCTGGTGTAGCCGGTGGCATCAGGATTGTGCAGCAGCAGCAGGTCGAAATGATCGGCGTGCAAACGGGCCAGGGACTTCTCGGTGGCCATGCGGAGGTAGTCGGCGAACTGGTTCGGTGGGCGCAGCACGGGATTCGTGAAGCGCGGAAAACCTTTCGAGCCGTCGCGTTTGCCGGAATAAAAATCGTGGCCGACCGCGCCGACCAGGCAGTAGGAATCGCGCGGCAGCCCGGCCAGCGCGCGTCCGAGCAGTTCGTCCGCCGCGCCGCTGCCGTACACGTCCGCCGTCATGAAAGTGCGAATTCCGCGCTGGTAGGCGTGCTGGATCACTTTGATGTAGCGCTCTTCCGGGAGCGCCTCGCCAAAGTGCATGAAGCGTCCGCCGTTCCAGGTTCCGTAAGCTGTGCGTGTCAGGTCCATAAATTTTGTGGGGCAATAAAATGCCAGACGCGGCCCGCTGGCAATGACGCTTTTGCCAAATGATCGGTGGAAGAGGGCCATTCATCTGATTCCACCCGGACCATCCGACACGCTAAAGCGTGAACTCCAGCGCCGTACCAGGGCCGTTCCGTTGGAGTTCAACCTTTAGGTTGTCCGGTTCGGGGAACGGGTAATCAGTTATCCCGCCCCATGCACCATCGCAAAAAAGACGTTTGCCGCCCGTGCGCTTTCGCCTAGTTTCGGGCGCATGTTCAGACCCGTAGATTTGTTTGACCTCAGCCAGACCGAGCACGCCGCGCTCTTCGACGGCTGCGAACACGCCTGGGACGCGCTGAAAAAACTCAAGGCCTACGTCGAGGCCCATGTGAAACCCGCGCTGCACAACAAGTGCATCGGCCACGCCTTCATCGGCGAAAATGTTTTCATCGGCGCAGGCACGGTGGTCGAGGACGGCGTGATGATCAAAGGCCCGGCCATCATCGGACGGAACTGCGAGATCCGTCACAACGCCTACCTGCGCGAGCATGTCATCATCGGCGACGGCTGCGTGATCGGGAACTCCTGCGAGTTCAAGCACGCGCTGCTCTTCAACGGCTGCCAGGTGCCGCATTTCAGCTACGTGGGCGATTCGATTCTCGGCCACAAGGCGCATCTCGGTGCGGGCGTCAAAATTTCCAACGTCAAGCTCGTCCCCGGCCACGTCACCGTGGAGCTGAACGGGAAACCCTTCGACACCGGCCTGCGCAAGTTCGGCGCGCTGCTCGGCGACCACACGGACATCGGCTGCAACTCCGTGCTGAACCCCGGCAGCATCATCGGGCGCGGCTCGGTGATCTACCCCTGCACCAACTGGCGGGGCATTTTGCCCGCCCACTCCATCGCCAAGAACAAGGCGGCGTCGGAAGTGGTGGTGCGACGGGTGAAGTAAATGCCCAACAAAAGCTCGTCTCGTGCGGTCGCCGTGCTAGTTTCAGCCGGTGAAAACGACGGCCATCAAGTATCCTCACATCGCGTCCGACGCGCGGATTGCCGGCGGCGTGCCCATCATCAAAGGCACACGCATCGCGGTGCGGACGGTCGCGGGTTATTACCAACTCGGCATGACCCCGGATGAGATTCTTCAGAGTCTGCCGCATCTCACGCCGGCGCAGCTTCACGCGGCGTTGACCTACTACTTCGATCATCAAAAGCAGGTGGATCGCGACTTGAAGCGCAATGCGGACGTGGATCATTGGCGGCGGCAAGTCCGGCCCGCCCTTCCCGTGGCGGCATGAGCGGGTCGCGGCCCAGACTGTTTCTGGATGAGGACGTGCATGGCGCGCTGTCAGTCTCCCTTCGCAAACGCGGACACGATGCTGTTCACGCCGGTGAAGCGCCTCGGCTCGGAGGGTCCGACGAAAACCAACTTGTCTTCGCCACCGGCGAAGAACGTTGCTTGGTGAAGTTCAACGTGGGCGACTTCGTGCAGCTTCACAATCGCTGGATCCTGGCAAGCCGCGAACACGCCGGCATCATCGTGTCGAAACAAATGCCGGTGGGCGCAATGTTGCAGCGCCTGCTGGCGCTTTTGCAGACGGAGGACGCCGAATCTCTGCGCGGACAAATTCGCTTTCTCTGAATCCTCCTTTCAGGAAACACTCCCCGTCTCCGCGTCACTGCGGTGAATACGAATTGAAATGATTTCCGTCATTGAACCCCAGCCCGCCGGCTCCGGCCTGGTCGCCCAGGTCGAAGACATCTTTTCGCCCACCGGCATCTTGTCGAAGGCGAAGAATTTCGAGTTTCGTCCTCAGCAGCAGGAGATGGCGGTGGCGGTGGCGCGGGCGTTGCAGAACCGCGAGCATCTGGCGGTCGAGGCCGGCACTGGCGTCGGCAAGAGCCTGGCCTATCTGGTGCCGGCGATTTTGTTCGCGGTCGCGCAGAAGAAGAAGGCCATCATCTCCACCCACACCATCAATCTGCAGGAGCAGCTCACGGAAAAAGATCTGCCGATGCTCGCGGGCGTGCTGGCGGCGCTGCCCGAACCAGTGAAGTTCAATTTCACCATGCTCAAGGGCCGCGCGAATTATCTCTGCACGCGCCGGCTGCATAAGGCCCTGCAGCAGGCGGGCAATCTGTTCACCTCGTCCGAGGCCGAGGAATTGCAGCGCATCCACGAGTGGTCGAAGGAGACCAAGGACGGCAGCCGGTCGGACTTCAACATCGAGCCGGACCCGAAAGTCTGGGCGCAGGTCTGCTCGGAGCGCGGGCTTTGCTCGCCGAAAATCTGCGGCTACCAGTCGGACTTCGGCAAGGATCACGGCATTTGCCATTTTCAAAAGGCGCGCAACCGGATTCTGTCCTCGGACGTGCTGGTGTTGAACCACACGCTCTTTTTCACGCTACTCGGCGGTGTGGACGAAGAGATGGAAGGCGGCATCTTGTTCAAAAACGACTTCGTGATTTTCGACGAGGCGCACACGATGGAGGGCGTGGCGTCGCGGCACATCGGCCTGAGTGTGTCGAGCGGGCAAGTGCGTTACGCGCTGAACCGCCTGTGGAATCCGCGCACGGAAAAAGGTTTGCTCGCCACGATGCGCCAGGGCGGGGCCGTAAAACTGGTGACGGACATTCTGAGCGAGTCAGACAAATTTTTTGAGAGCGTCGAGAGCGCTTGCGAGGAAATTCAGGCGGAGACGAAAAGAAAAAGTTACGGCTCGACGGAGTCTCGCCACACTCGGCGCGAGTGGAAGGAGCTGCGCATCCGGCGCGCGGAAATCGTGCAGGACAATGTCACGCTGCCCATCCAGCGCCTGCGCGAAGCGGTGGGCGAACTGGTGAAGACGAGCGACGACAAAGACATGGGGCAGGAGCTGCTGGAGTGCAACCGGCGGCTGGGCGAGTTGAAGGTGGAGATCGCGGAGTTCCTCGGCCAGCAGGCGGAGGCTCATGTCTATTGGGTCGAGCGCACTGGCAAGGCTCAGCGGAATCTTACGCTCAACGCCGCGCCGGTGGACGTGGCGGACTATCTGCGGCGGCGATTGTTTGAAAGCGACACGAGCATCGTGATGACGAGCGCGACGCTGGCGACGACGAACGTGGTGCGCGGTGCGTGTTCCGTGAAAGCAGGCGCGGCCGCTCAGGAGTCCACGCACCGCGCACCGCGCACCACGCCGCGCCCGGCGGTGTCGGGATTAAACTACTTCGCCAAGCGTGTCGGCTGCGAAGTCGCCACGCAGCTCCAGGTTGGCACGCCGTTTGATTACGAGCGGCAGATGAAGCTGCACGTCGTGGGCAAGATGCCCGACCCGCGCGATGCCGGTTATGCCGAGGCTCTGGAAAAGTGGATCGGGTATTTCGTGAAGCAGACGCACGGCAAGGCGTTCGTGCTCTTCACGAGCTATAAGCTCATGCAGGAAGTCGCGGAACGGATGCAGCCGTTTTTTGACGAACTCGGCCTCGCGCTGTTCGTGCAGGGCACCGGCACGCCGCGTTCGACAATGCTGGAAAAATTCAAGGACGATACGGACTCGGTGTTGTTCGGCACCGACAGTTTCTGGCAGGGCGTCGATGTGCCAGGCGAGGCCTTGAGCAACGTCATCATCACGCGGCTGCCGTTCGCGGTGCCGGATCATCCGCTGATCGAGGCGCGCATCGAGGCGATCGAGGCGCGCGGCGGCAATTCGTTTGGCGAATTTTCTTTGCCGGAGGCGATCCTTAAATTCCGGCAGGGCGTGGGGCGGCTGATCCGCACGAAGGACGACACGGGCATCGTGGTGGTGCTGGACAACCGGGTCTTGAGCAAGAAATACGGCCAAGCGTTTCTCGACGCGCTGCCGAAGTGTCCGGTCGAGGTGGTTTGAGCCAGGATTTCGGGAGTAGGGAGCAATTGCCCACCAATCCCGTCCAATCCGGGCCGGATGATCGGTGGTTCCGCCGACCGGATGACACGAATGCCGGATTGAAAGCTCTGACAAATAATCAAATGAAAACTCTGTTCAAGCTTTCCTGGCTGGCTTTGGCCACCGCGGCCTTGCTCACCGGCCCGCTGTCCGGTGCCGAGCCAGCCGCGAACACCAATTCGCTCAAGGCGGAAATCATCGTCAATCGCGACACCTACGAACTGGATCTCGCCACCTCCGGCGATGAATTCTTCAAGCAGGCGACCGACAAAAAGCGGCCCGCCCGCCTGCCCGCGCCGCCGAAAGTGGATTTGGTGTTGCGCATTTCCAACCCCGGGGCCGCTGACCGCACGTTGACGATGGGCGGCGATGAGTCGCGAGTTGTTCTGCGTCTTGATGGCCCCGGGACTTTGAACCTGAGTCCGGGGCTCGCGACGACCATGGAGTTTCGCATGGGCCAGCCGGTAGTCGTCAAAGCCGGGGCGCATTACGACCTCCCCATCAAATCCCTCGCCACCGGCCACCGGAACATCGGGCAGTACAGCTACTGGACCAAGGCGGGTGAGCTAAGCTTGAAGGCCACCTTCACATGTGGCGATGGTCAGGATGGCAGTCGGGTGACGCTAAAAACGAAACTGGTGAAACTCAAAGTGGTCGAACCCGCTCCGCCCCCAGCCGCCGTCCCGCCCAAATGAGGCGCCACTGCGGCTAGCCGGCCAGGCGTGGGAAACGCTGCTGATCTGTTCAAGGGGTTACGGCAACCGGCAGCCGACGCGATAGAACGTCTGCCCGGCCGGGGCGTTCGTGTCCACCAGCACGATGGCCTGGCCGGAGCCGGGCAGCAGGGGGGGTGACTTCCGTCCAGGCTGCAAAATCCTCCGAACGCTCCAGCACGTAGAGCCGGTTGGTGCGGCCGGTGAATTCCACCTGCCAGACGTTGCCGGCCGGCCCGTGGGCCGTGTTGGAAAACGGCGGCAGCGGGTGCGGCGTCAGGACGAAGGAAAGATTGTCGGCGCTGGCGTCATTCATCCCCGTGACCACGCGGTTCGTGAGCGTGAACTCGACGAAGCGCGTCCCGACCGGCAGTGCGCCGTTGGTGCTCCGCAGAGACAAACCCGTGACGCCGCCGCGCTCCGCCGCCGTCACCCGGCCGACGACATTCGAGCCGAGGACCGCCCCGGCGGCATTGAGAAATCTGGCCGTCAACGCCGCCCAGTCTTCCTGCGCGCCCGCGCTGCCGAATCAGCCCGCGAGCGCGTAATCGACGCCCGGATCGACGCGACGGCGAAGGCGTGGCTGCGCTGGGCGGCGACGGAGCGCGAGGCGTGGCTGGAGGCGGTGACGAATGATCCGCTGCTGCCGGGCCGGATACTGCCGTCCGATTACCTGGGGCAACAGGCGTGGCGGGGGCGGGTGGAAGTGCTCCGGGACGTCAGTCGGCAACTGCGCACGTTCAAACCCGAATAGCCCGGTGCAAACCTTTGTTGCATATGCAACAAAAGTCCGTCATGCGGAAAGCACGCGCGCAGCGAGGAAGTATTGCGACCCCGCTCCGGTGAACAGCGAAGTGAGATCTTTTTCGATCTCAAACCCTGCTCGTTCAAGCGCTCTGAAAACCTG
>SIBH01000028.1 GCA_009695285.1 Pedosphaera sp. | reverse complement strand
CGGGCTTCGCGTCGATCTGTGCGAACGGATTGTTGTTGAAGGCCGGCGGAGCTTCCGCGGCCGGCGGCTGGGGGGCGACGGGATTTTTCTGCTTCGGTGTCGCGGGGCTTGGCGGCGTCTCCTCGTCGTGGTCATCGCCCGACTCGGGATTCAGATTCGGATTCTTCGCGCGCTTGTTGCGGGGCAGCGGGCTGAGCATGAGGTTGATGCCCTTGCCGATGAGCTTCGGCTCGAAATCGGGATGGGCGAACAGCTCGGTTTCCTTGATGAACTTGTTGATCTGGAGAAAGCCGAATTCCTTGTGGGCCATTTCGCGGCCGCGAAATTTCAGGGTGACTTTCACCTTCATGTCCTCGCAGAGAAAATCAATCGCCCGGGTCAGCTTCACGCCGAAATCATGCGGGTCGATGCCGGGGCTGAGCTGGATTTCCTTCACCTTGTTGGCGTGCTGATGCTTTTTGGATTCCTTCTCCTTCTTGGCCATCTCGTAGCGGTACTTGCCGAAATCCACCATGCGGCAGACGGGCGGCGTGGCGTTGGGGGCGATCTCGACCAGATCCACGCCGTGGGCGCGGGCCTGGTTGATGGCGTCGGCCAGAGTGATGACACCCAGCTGCTGGCCATCCACACCGATGCAGCGGACTTCACGGGCGCGAATTTTCCCGTTGACCCTGACGAATGAACTCGGAGAAGCGGAACGCGACGGAAATGGGCGGCTCAAGACGCCCTCCTTGAAGACTTGTTCATGCAGATTTGATTAACATACTTGCGGCCATACTGGCTTTTAACGCGAGCGTAATCTAGGCACGGGAACGCGCACTGGCAAGGTCAATTCACGATGCCGGAGCACGGAGAGCGCATCTTGACACTGTCATTGAATTCCGACGTGAGTGTGGTTCTGGGAGGGAGGCTGGCCCTGGGAGCGCTGGCATCTCTGCCGGCGAGTTCAGGCCCAGCTCGGCGGGCGCGCTCTTCGTCCTGATTTATCTGCTCGAACTGTCGCAACTGCCCCTGCCCAACCGCGACTTCGACTGGATGGACATCATCAACGGCTGGGCCGGCGTGCTGCTGGCGTGGATCGTCTGGCTGGTGTTCAAACTCCGCCAGCGCCGCCGCCGCCACCGCGAACACGAGGCGGCCCAGGAGCCACCGGACGAGCGGGGCAACATCGCCAAGGTGGATTTTAGATGAGCGGGCGCAAAGTCGATAATCAGCCCATGCGCATCAATGTCTGGGGGATCAATTACACCCCCGAAGTCACCGGCATCGCGCCCTACAACCGCGCGCTCTACCGGCTGGAGAAATTCGCCTGTGAAAAAGCCGCGCGCGTCAGCGGCATCACGCCCGGCATGTCTGCGGCCTTCAAAAAGAAGGACGTGCCGGCAGACAAGATCGTTCTCTTTCCCAACGGCGTGACGCTGCCTGGTCCCGCCACCCGGCCCGCGCCGGGCGGGTTCCGGCGGCGCAACGGTTTCGCGCCCGATGATTTTCTGGTCGTGTATTCCGGCAATCTCGGCATGAAGCAGGGGCTGGAAATTCTAATCAAGGCCACGCGGCTCCTGAAAAATCCGCAGGCGCGCATCGTCATCTGCGGCGAAGGCGCGCGGTTGGGTGTAGAAACAGGGGCCGGGGGATTGCAGCCTTTGGAAAAACCAGACGATGATCCTGAGGATCGGCAGGAGGGACAGGACGACGGGCAGGGCGACGGCAATGTCGATGATGCGCTTGAAAAAGCGGTTGAGGGGATTTTGCAGCGGCTCGTTGCGGAGGCCGAAAAACTGCAGCCCGTCGTCCTCGAAATAACTGATCGGATGGGAGATTTTTCCCTAGAGATCGTTGGCGATGAGCAGGCGCACGCCGAGCCGCTCGCAGGTGGCGGTCATGTGATTGAGCATGTTCGAGAACATCGGAAACTCGATGAGGATGACCTGGGTGACGTGGTAGTTGCGGGCCACGCGCTCGAAATCGTCCGTGCCGCCCAGCACCGGGAAGCCGGGCTGGAAGCTGCCCGATTCGTCGCAGATCATCCCGACGGTGTGGATGCCGAGGTCGGCCTTGCGGCGGAGCCAGATTTTGAGGGCGAGGGCCTTGCTGCTGGGGCCGATGAGGGGGGTGATCTCCTTGTTGATGCCGCTGAAGGTGAAGCGGGCCAGGGCGCGCGGCACGCCGCAGGCGCTGGCGAAGAGCACCCCGTAGAGCGCCAGGGAAAAACACAGCATGAAGACACGGGAGATGGTCTGGTCCTTCGTCGCCACCAGAAAGGCGAGAATGCCCGCGGCCGCCGCCAGCGTCTGGCCGATGGCGGTGCGGTGTTTTTCGAGCGTGCTTTTGCGAAGGAGGCTGGTGTCAGTCTTGTAGCGGTAGAGCGCCTCCATGCAGAGGGCCATCACCATGATGAAGAAATAAATCAGGTAGCGCTCCGGCCCCCCAGTCCGGTGTAATAAAAACAGAACACGGCCACCAGCAACCAATACAAGACCGCCGCCATGAGTATCTAACTCAAGGCCACTAGGCTGAACAATCCGTGATTGCGTTGCGTTATCATTCTTTCCGTCCCGGCTCTCCGAGGAAAGCAGTATTCTTCCTACTCGAATTGCCCCCGTCATTCAACTGCGGTCTGAGAAAAACGTCCAACTCCCTGAAAAAAAGGTGGGGTGGCCAACGGGATTCGAACCCGCAACAACAAGCTCCACAAGCTTGGACTCTACCATTGAGCTATGGCCACCACCCGGCTTGGAGCATAATTTCCCCACCCGCCGCGTCAAGCCTGCATCGCGGAGCCAAGGCGGGCCGGGTAGGGCTTTTGGTATGGCTGGCGCACACGTTGGAGTTCAGTCCCGCGTGCGGGACTGTTCCGGGCCGGAGGCCGGTGATTTCAAACGGGCCGTCTGCCTTCATGGCACCCGCGCGGTCTGGCCGCCCGCCTTCAACTCCAGCCCGCTCCAATAGCCAAACTCGAAACTCCAGTTGTTCGCCGCGTTCTCCAGGCGGAGCATGACTTTCTTCCCGGCGAACTTCGAGAGATCGACGCTCACCGGTTTCCAGCGCTCGCCGCTTTTGTCCACGAGTTGCTGGTGGACCAGCCGGTTGTCCGCGAAGACGCGCAGCTCCCAATCGCCGCGCTCGTCGGCGGCCACGGCGAAGTTCACCGCGGATTTGCCGGCGGGAATTTCCAGCGTGCGCACCAGCGTCGCCGGCGTGGCGCGATCCGCCGGATGCGTCATCAGCACGTTCTTGCGGCCCGCGTACTCGACGAGCTTCTTCGGCGCGCCCTGGAACGGCGGGCTGTTCACGCGCCAGTCGGGATTCCAGAGCGCGACTGATTCGCCGTCGCCGGGCTGCGCGCCCGGGCCGCGAAACGAATCCGCGCTTTCACCGGGCGGGACCACCTGCGCGGATTTTCCCCCATCATCGCCGATCAGTTCCCGCCGCAACGCCGGCGTCCACGGCCGGTTGTCGCCCGGCGGATTGAGAATGAACCAGATCAGGTCGCGAAAATCTTTGTCGGACAGTTGCTCGAGACCTTCCGGCATCAGGCTCGAGGTCGTTTTGCGGATGGCGGGCTGGCCGTTCACCACCTTGATGTCGCTCTTGGCGATGGTGTGCTCCATCGGGCCGCTGGCCACGAGCTTCAGGCGCGTGTCGGTGTCCTCGACGACGCGGCCGCTCACGGTGGAACCGTCCTTCAACTCCACCTCCGTCGATTCATAACCCGCGCCGATGACCTCGTTCGGATCGATGACATTTTGCAGCAGCGCATCAATCGTGCTACGGCCCACGCCGGTGAGATCGGGGCCGACGTCCGCGCCTTCGTGGTAAAGTTTGTGGCAGACGTAACAGGCGCGCTTGGCGACCTCGTGGCCGTTCTTCAAATCCGGCTCGCCGGCGAGGACAACCTTCCGCTTGTCGGCGATCAACTTCAGTTTGTCCGTACCCGGCGGACGGTAGCGGCCCAACAGGCGCTCGGCCTGACCCACCACCGTCTGGTCGTCGCTGCGGGCCAGCGCGCGGCGGGCGGTGGCGGAAATGTCCTGCGGGCTGACGGTCTTCTGATCCACGCCGGCCATGAGCGCGCGGCTCCATTGGGTGCGGGTGGAGAGGATCTCGGCGGCGGTGCGGCGCGTGGCGGGCGTGAAATTCGGCCACGCGGCCATCATCGCAGCGGCGATGTCGTCACCGAGGAAAACACCCAGGGCGCGGACCGCCTCCGCCACGAGCGCCTGCTCCTTCTTCTCGCGGACAAGTAGACTTAACAACTCCCCTTTCGCCGCCGCGTCCTTCGTTTCCCGCGCGGCCTGGATGCCTTTGAGCCGCTCGTCGAGAGCCGCCTTCGGGTCGTTGATCTTGGCGATGAGAATTTTCGACGCGCCGGTGTCGCCCAGCAGCGTGGCGAGGCGGCGCACCCTTTCGGCCAGAGCCGGGTTCGCCGACAGCTTCGCGAAGATCGGCGCGAGGTCGAGGGTGGGCTTCGCACCCTTGCTCTTCTGCGCTTCGATCAGGCCGTCGAGCGCGGCTCCGGCCAGTTCGGTCTTGGCCGCAAGGCCGCCGAGCCATTCCAGCGCGGCGTTCAAATGCTGCGCGCGCGCGGTGGCGTCGCTGAGGTCGCAGATGCGGCGCATGACGCGGCGTGTGCAATACGCGCTCACGGAATTTTCATTCGCGGCGAGCAACGTGAAGAACGGCTGCGGATTGGCCGCCACGCGCGGCTCCATCGCCATCCAGACGATGTGCGGATAGTAGGAGTCGCCGGTGACGCTGGGGCGGGCGAGGAGTTCGCTGATGATCGGTTGAATGTTTACGGCGGCGGCACCGGGCCGGCCTGGGGTGTTTACGGTCAATGAGCCTGAAGCCAGTTGCCGCATTGCAACTGCGACTGAAGCGCGCACCGATGATTCCTGATCTTGATCGAGTTTCAGCAAAGGACTGCCCGGCAAAATCACAGAGCCTTGTTCTCCTGAAAAACGCGCTGCCCACGCCCGGATGCCACTGTCTTGATCCGAAGCCGCATCATGCAAAATGCCGGCCAAAAGTTCACCCCGTGCATGAAGTGCGCCGAGCGCGGCAAACCTTGCAGAAATCGGCGCGTCACGTTGATCTCCGCGTCTGGTTGCGACGTCCGAGAGCGTGCGCTGAACTTCAGTCGCTGGAATTGGATCTTGTTTTAGCTCTGCAAGAAGTCGCTGCGCTTGTCGGCTCTGCCAGGAGTTCTTCGCTGAAAGCAGCTTCACGAGTTCAGCGGGGGGAAGCTTCTGCAAATCCATTCCCCTCGCCGGCCGGCTCGGCACTTTCTTGCCCGGTTGGTCGCCCACCCACACCACGCGCCAGATGCGGCCGAACTCGCGGTCCACGCCTTCGGGATCGGCGTTGGCGTTTTGGTAGCACGGATACTTGTCATACCAGTCCATGACCCACATCGCACCGTCGGGGCCGGTCTGGTTGCTCACGGGCCGCACCCACGGGTCGCGGCTCACGAAAAAAGTCCCGGGTCCGACGTGCTTCCACTCCTCGCCCTTGGGCATTTTCTCACCGCTCTTCGCGCGCAACGCCTCGCCGGCCGGGCCGAGCAGCGTGGATTCCTTCTCGGCCTTGTAGGTCGCGCCCACGGGCGTGAGCCGGTCGCAGTTGAGCGAACTGGCGTGAATGTTGCCGAGGAAAACGAGGCCGCGCCAGGCCGCCGGCCATTGGTCGCCCTGATAAACAGTGATGCCCGCGTGCGCAGCGCGATGGTGACGCCAATTGACAATCGCCGGCAGGCCCCGGCTCGGCAGGTCGTTCACGTAGCCGTAGGGGTTCGCCCAGGTGCCGCCTTGGCGGTTGTACTGGCCGCCGGGCGCCATGTGGAAAAGATGCTGGATGACACAGGCGCTCACGAAGGCGTCACCGCGCTCGTTCCAGTCCACACCCCACGGATTGCTCGTGCCGTCGGCGAAGACCTCGAACTTTTTCGTCCCGGGATGAAAGCGCGCGAGGGCGGCGTTCATGATCACGCCCGTGTCCTCCGGATTGCCGGGGTCTTTCACCTTGGACTGCGTGAAGACGCCGTGCGTCATGTAGAGCCAACCGTCCGGCCCCCACGCGAAGCCGTTGAGCAGTTCGTGCCGGTCCTGGTCGCCGAAACCGGTGAGCACGATCTCGCGCGTGTCGGCCTGGTCGTCGCCATTCGTGTCCTTGAGGAAATAAAGATTCGGCGGCGCACCGACATAGACGCCGCCGTTACCAAGAATCATTCCTTCCGCGAGCGAGAAACCGTCGGCGAAGACCGTGACCTTGTCGGCCACGCCATCGGCGTCGGTGTCCTCGAGAATCTTGACGCGATCACGGCCCTTCTCGCCTTTCGCCGCGCCCTTAGGATATTCGTAAAGTTCCAGCACCCACAAACGCCCGCGCTCGTCCCACGTCATGGCGACGGGATTCACCACCATCGGCTCGGCCGCGAAGAGGCGCACTTCGAAACCGGGCGGGACCTCGATGAGCTGGCGTGTCTCCTCCGGCGAAAGCGCCGGCGTGGTGGCGGGCAGTTGCCCGGAGGTGATCTGCCGGCCGGGCGGCTTGTTGGTGTAGATGGGGAAACCGTAGTTGCCGCGGGGCACTTTGAAGTCGGCGGCGGCCAGAGGACCGGCACAATAAGGCAAGGCCAAGAACGCCGCCAGGAGGATGACAGATTTTTTCATAAGTTCAGGGGGGCTGTAGTAGCCGGGAGCACGGCATGCGGCAATTGATTTTCCGGGGCGCGGGTTTGTGACCCGCAGCGCGTGGCAATGGGGGTAGGGTCCTGATTTGCTCATTGCAGGAGCGCGGCTGTGTCGTCCTCGACCAACCGCAGCAGGCCGTCAGTGCTACGGTTGGTCCGGGACACAGCCGCGCCCCTTTCAATTCGGCTTCAACGCGCAGTTACGGCTGTCGCCCGAGTTGGCCATCGCGTTGGCGAGTCCGGCCTGGCTGAACTGCTGCGCGCTGCCGTCGGCCATCACCATGTTGCCTGCGTTCACATGCAGCGTGTTTTCCCAGCGTGGATTGTTGTTCGTGCCGAACTGCGTGACGACGCCGTTGATGCCGGCCGGGCCGCAGTTCTGGCCATCGAGACCGAGCAGGTTGCGGTCGCCGGCCAGGTGCATGCCCGGCTTGTCCGGCGCGGCGCTGGTACCGATGGCGTAGCTGATCGCCGCATTCTTCAAGGTGCCGAGGCCGTTGGCACCGTTGGAAAAATCGACGGCCGTCTGCTTCACGGGATCGCTCGGACAATGCAGCACCTTGGGCGTGACCAGTTCATTCGACATCGTGGCGAAGTGCTGCCACGTCTCCGTGAGCGTCTTGCTGCCGCCTTCCGCGATGTCGATCACGGACGGATATTTGTCGTCATGGTCGCTGCTCCACATGGTGAAGGAGAGGCCGATCTGCTTCTGATCATTCAGGCAGGCGGTGCGTTGCGCCCTGGCCTTGGCCTTCGCCAGCGCGGGTAGCAGCAGCCCGGCAAGAACGGCGATGATGGCGATGACGACGAGCAGTTCGATCAAGGTGAACGCGCGATACAGGGGCGGGCGGGCGGATGGCGGCTTCGAATTCATGGCAGGAGTGGACGCAGCTGGACGGGTGGCGATTCAGGCGGTGCAAAGGCTGGTCGCAGCGCACACAACTCCACCACGCTCGCCGCCCCACCATTGGCTATTGATAATGCGGTGGCTTGACGCTGGTGGATTTCACGCGCTCCAGCTCGATGCTTTCGAGCGTGTCGGAAAGGCGGCTTTGATTGCCCTGCAGCTTGGCGATTACCTTCGCCTGCGCCACCACCACCTGGTTCAACTGCTCGTGTTGATGTTCGAGATGCGCGAGGTGCGATTCGATTTTGTCCAGCCGGGCTACAAGTTCTTTGTCCATGCCGCCACGGTAAAAGAAATTTCCGCCGCGAACCACGCGAAAGACGACGGAGCGCAGCCGTCCCCGGCTGCGAGTTTGCGGGGCGTCCTCGCCCCGAGGTTCGGAACTGGCCGCGAGACGCGGCCCAAACTCGCAGGCGGGGACGCCTGCGCTAAATCAGCCCGGCGTTCCAAAAAAATTTCGCGCCATGCATACCATTCGCGGTTTATCCTCCGCGCCGATGCAACCGAAAACCGAAACCGCCCGCCGGCTCGCGCTCCACGTCGAGCGGCTCCGCGCCTGCCGGCGCTGCCCGCAGATGAACCCGCCCGTCGTCAGCGGCGGCGCGGTGGTGAGCCGCGTCATCCTCGTCGGCCAGGCGCCGGGCGACAAGGAGCCGGTCTTCGGACGGCCCTTCGCGTGGACGGCGGGGAAGACGTTGTTCCGCTGGTTTCACGAGGCGGCGGGGGTGAGCGAGGCGGAGTTTCGCGCGCGGATTTACATGGCCGCCGTCTGCCGCTGTTTTCCGGGCAAGAAGGCGACCGGCGGCGACCGCGTGCCCGCGCCGGATGAAATTCAAAACTGTTCCGGCTGGCTGGCGGGCGAGATTGAAATCCTGAAACCCGCGCTGGTCGTCCCCGTGGGCAAGCTGGCCATCGAACAATTTCTCACGCCGCAAAAGCTCGACGCGATGATCGGGAAAACTTTTTCCGCCGAGCGCGCAGGGCATCGGTTCGAGGTGATCCCGCTGCCGCATCCCTCCGGCGCGTCGCCGTGGCACCGGATGGAGCCGGGGAAAAGCCTGCTGCAACAGGCGCTAAAACGGATCGCCGCGCACCCGGCGTTTCAGCAGGCGCAGGGAATAGGCGGGCGCTGAGGACGGTAGGGCGGGCAGTCATCTGCCCTCCGTCGGATGTGGCAAGTCTCGCGTTTTCTAAAGTCACCCGACGGCACTCGCGGAGCAGGAGCAGCGCGGTCTTGCTACGATGATCAGCTTGTGAAGCCGCCGCCGCTCCATTTCTTCAACTGGCTTTTAGACGGAGACGGTTCGCGAGCAGGATGGCGACACTGATCAGCACACAGCCCCAGCCGAACCAGTCGCCGTGGCGGTTGTAAAAGGTGGTCGGGCGCGGGCCGGGCGCGGGGAGCGGGAGCAGCGCGGTCTTGAAGCCGGCTCCGTAGATGTCGCGCGTGTCGCCGAAATAAATTTCGTGCTGGCCACCGCGCGCATCGACCCAGCAGGTGAGGCCGTTGTTCGCGCAGCGGACGAGGGGGCGTCCGTTTTCCACGGCGCGAAAGACGGCGGCGGCGGCGTGCTGCCATTGCGCCGCGCTTTCACCGAACCAGCCGTTGTTGGTGAGGTTGACCAGGAAATCGGTGTCGTCATCGACGTAGTCGCGGGCGAGGTGGGGGAAGGCGTCTTCAAAGCAGATGAGGACGGCGGTCTTGAGTTTCAGGTCGGGAATGGCGAAGGGCACGACGGCGTCGCCGGGGGTGAAGCCGCCGGTGATGGGGGTGAGGTATTTGATGAAGGGCAGCCAGCGGAGGAGCGGGACATATTCGCCAAACATGACAAGGCGGCGTTTGCGGTAGGTGGCGGCGAGTTCGCCGTCGGGGCTGACGAGGAAGCTGCTGTTGAAATAATCGACGGCATCGGGTTGGTCGGGCTGCGGGTGCGGTTCGGCGTCGTCCGCGCCAATGATCATCCAGACGCGGTGGGTGCGGGCGAGGTTGGTGACGGCCTCGTAGGTGGGGCGGTCGTGGCGGAGAAGTTTGGGGACGGCGGCTTCGGGCCAGAGCAGGAGGTCGGGCTTGGTGGCGAGGGCGGCCTCGGAGAGTTTGATAAGCTGATCGAAGCGCGCGGTGCTGTCGGCGGTGTTCCAGATCATCGTCTGCGGGATGCTGGGCTGGACGAGGGCGATTTTAATTTCGCGCGCGGCGGCGGGGCGGTCGAAAATTTTCCTCAGACCGGCGGTCGCGAGGAGAAGGATGACGACGAGCGGGAGAATAATTTCACCGAGCCAGAGCAGGCGGCTGGTCGGCTGGCGGAGGAGTTGTTGCACCGCGAGCAGGAGCGAGACGGAAAACCAGATGATGAGAAAGGAGACGCCATAAACGCCGGTGACGGAGGCGATCTGAATGAGCGGGAGCATTTCGTATTGGGACGAGCCGAGGAGGTTCCACGGGAAGCCGCCGAAGGTGCGGGCGATGGTCATTTCGAGCGCGACCCAGACGGCGGCGCAGCCGAGCGCCCAGACGAGGCGGCGCGGCCAGGTGGTGGCGGCGCGTTGCGAGACGGCACAGGCCCAGACCCACGTCGCGGTGAGGAGCGCCAGAAACGCGCTCAACGCCAACCAGCCGACGATGGGCATGTAATCGACCGGGATGCGGAGGAGCCAGTAGAGCGAGGCGAGGTAGTGCGCGAAACCGGCGAGCCAGCCGAGCCGGAACGGGCTTTTCCCGGACGTGGCGACAAACAGGATCAGGGCCGGCGCGAGCCACGCGAGACCGGCCAGGCCGATTTTGGGAAACGCGGCGGCGAGCAGCAGCCCGGCGGCGACGGCGAGGGCGCGGTGTTTCCAGACGGAGCCGGTGGCAGCAAGAAATTTCAACGGGCCGCAGCTTGCCGGAAGCGAGGGACCTGGACAAGCAGGGAGCGGAGGAGGGGAGGTGCGCGAAGCGCGGGCGGTCCCTTGCCCATAGTGTGCCGACAAATGGAAAGCGCCGAAAATTTCCGCGACTTCGAGCCGGCCGCACGCGCTGCGACCGGGGACCGGTCGCGCTCCGGCGGCGCAGGGAAATGTTTTGAACTTTGGGGTGGACGCGGTTATTCCATTTCCGGCCGGTTTGTTCCCGAATCGATATGTTTCAAAACATTGGTGAAATGTTGGTGCTGCTGTTCCGGACCGTGCAGGCGTTCCCGCAGCTCATGCGGCAGCGCGCCAAGGTGTCTGAACAGCTCTTCGAGATCGGTAATGCGAGTCTGCTCATGGCCTGCATCCTTTCGCTCTTCATCGGCGGCGTCATCGCGCTGCAAACCGGGCCGGTGCTGGCCGAGCGCGGCTTGGCCAGCGCCATCGGCGGGCTGGTGGGGCTTTCTCTCTGCAAGGAACTCGCCCCGGTGATGATGGCGGTGCTGATCGCCGGGCGCATCGGCTCGGCCATGGCGGCGGAGATCGGCTCGATGCGTGTCTATCAGGAGATCGACGCCCTGCGGACGATGAACATCAACCCGACGCATTATCTGGTCCTGCCGCGGGTGGTGGCGATCAGCGTGGCGCTGCCGATGCTGGTGGTTTTTTCCATTTTCGTCGGCTGGTTCGGCGGGGCGCTGGTCTCGATGTCGAACGAGAAGATCGCCATTTCCTTTCACGCCTACATCAGCAACCTGCGCGACGTGGTGGACATCGGCGACCTGGCGAACGGGCTGTTCAAGAGCCTCTGCTTCGCCATCGCCATCGGCATTGTCTCCTGTCATCAGGGCCTCCAGACCATCGGCGGCCCGCGCGGGATCGGCCGCTCCGTGACGAAGGCGGTGGTGAATTCCATCGTAATGATCCTGATCTTGGACTATTTTCTGACGCGGCTTCTGCTCTATTTTGAAAAATGAACGAACCGGCGAACCAGCAGCAGCGGCAGCAGCGCGGCGTCTCCGTCCAGGTGCGGCGACTGCGCAAAAGCTACCACGGCCACGAGGTCCTGCACGGGTTGGACCTCGAGGTGCGGCCCGGGGAAATTTTCGTCATCATGGGGCCGAGCGGCAGCGGGAAGAGTGTTTTGCTCAAGCAGCTCATCGGCCTGGAAACGCCGGATGAAGGGGAGATTCTGATCGAGGGCGAACCCATCCAGGCTCCGGGCGTGATGGACAAGCACCGGTTGGCGATGGTCTTCCAGTCCGGCGCGCTGCTCAACTCGCTCACCGTCGGCGAAAACGTCGGCCTCTACCTCTCCGAGCATCGCCTGAAACCGCCCGAGGAAATCCGGCGCATTGTCGCGGAGAAGCTCGAAATCCTCGGCCTGAAGGGCCTGGAGGGCCGCTCGCCCGGCGAACTTTCCGGCGGCATGAAAAAGCGCGTGGCCATCGCGCGGGCGCTGGTCATCGAGCCGGAGTTGATCCTTTACGATGAGCCGACGAGCGAGCTGGACCCGTTGTCGGCAGTCATCATCGGCGAGGAAATCCTCCATCTGCAGCAGCACACCCGGGTGACCTCGGTGGTCGTCTCGCACGACCGCGACCTAGCCTTCGGCGTGGCCGACCGGATCGCGCTGATGCACGAGGGGAACATTTTGTTCATCGGCCCGCCGGAGGAATTGCGGCGGCAGCCCGACCCGGTCATCCAGAAATTTCTCAACGCAAACTTCAAAAACCAAACCGCAGGAGCCTTATGAAAAACACCCTCGAAACGCGCCTGGGCATCTTCTTCGCCCTCACGCTCATTGTCGCCGTCATTGTTTTGGAAATGGCCGGCGTGGCCGAATACTTCAAGCCCGGCTACAAGGTGCACGCCAATTTCCGCACCGTGCAGGAATTGAAGAAGGGCGACCTCGTGAAAATGGCCGGCGTGGAGGTCGGCCGCGTCGATGAAGTCACGCTGACCAACGAGCAGGTGCGGATCACGATGAAGATCCGGAAACGCGACGCGGTCATCCGCACCGACAGCCGGGCGACGATCAAGTTCACCGGCCTGATGGGGCAAAATTTTGTCTCGCTGGATTTCGGCAGCCCGAAGGGGGACCGTGCGGACGACGGGGCCACCTTGACGACGACCGAGCAGCCGGACCTGAGCGCGCTCATGGTCAAGCTGGACAGCGTGGCCGGCGGCATCGAAGGGCTGACCAAGAGTTTCACGCCGGACAATCTGGCCCCGCTCTTCGGCCCGATCGCCGACTTCATGAAGCAGAACAGGACGAATATGACGGCCATCCTCAACAACACCCGCACCGCCACGGAGCAGCTCAATCAAGGCAAGGGCTCCATCGGCCGGCTGCTGAATGACGACGCTCTCTACACCACGGCCCTTGCGGCCGTGGCCGGGTTGCAGGCGAGCAGCGCCGAAATCAAATCCACCATCAAGGAGGCGCGTGCCATCCTCGACCAGGTGAACTCCGGCCAGGGCACGCTCGGCAAGCTCATGAAGGACGACGCGCTCTACCGCGAAACCACCCTGGCCATGACCAACCTCCGCGAGGTCATTGAAAAGATGAACAAGGGCCAAGGCTCCGTCGGCCAGCTCATCAATGACGACTCCTTTCTGAAGAACGCAAAAATGACCCTGCAAAAACTCGACAAGGCCACGGAAGGCCTGGAGGACCAGGGGCCGTTGAGCATCCTCGGTAGCTTCGTCAACACGCTGTTCTAGGCCGTCGCAAAATTTGCCGGCCGGTGTCCAGGCTCCTCCGGCCCGAAGCCAGGCATGAACTCGAGCCACCCGCTTTTGCAAAAAAACCGGCCCGGGCCGGGGAAATAATGGGCGGTTTTTTTTGCTGCAAAAGGCCTGGGGATGGCGCAGTGATAGTGCGTTCCAATCGCGCAACTGCGCGAGATGAAAACCCGTATTTACATTTCAGACTTTGACGAATCCGGCGCGCCGCCCCAGACGAGGCGGGTTCTCCGCCTGCCCTGTGCCTTTACCCTGATCGAATTGCTGGTCGTCATCGCCATCATTGGCCTGCTGGCCGCCCTGCTTCTTCCTGCTCTGGGCCGGGCCAAGGTGCAGGCCCAGACCATCTCCTGCATAAACAACCAGAAGCAGCTCATGACTTGCTACGTTTCTTACTCGCAAGACAACGACGACTGGCTGGTGCCAAACAACTTTGTGTATCAAGCCACCCCTGGGACTTCCAACGCCGGGCCGGGTTCTGCCGATGCGTCGTGGTGCCCCGGAGATGTGACTCAGGATTACACCACTTCAAACCTCACCGCAGGGGTGCTTTTTGAGTATAACACCTCGACCGCAATCTACCGTTGTCCGTCCGATCCTTCCCGAGTGGCGACACCCGACGGGGGCAGCGTGCCCCGCACGCGCAGCTACAACATGAGCGTCTGGCTCAATTGCGCCATGAACTACGACGGCTGGGGAGGCTACCGCAAGATGGAGGAGATCACCGACATTTCGCCGGCCGATCTGTTTGTGTTCATCGACACGCACGAACAGGCCATTGTCGATCCCACTTTCGGAATCTATCAGTCCTGGGTCTGGTATTACGGTGACCACTGGCTGGACTACCCCGCCGGCCGCCACAATCAGGGGGCGAACATTTCTTTCCTCGACGGCCGGGTGGAGCATTGGCGCTGGAAGGCGCCCAAGATATTTTACTATCTGGGCCAGCCGCTCAGCAGTGCGGATGACCAGAAAGACTTCAATCGTCTGCAGAAATGCATCAAGCCGTAACGGACGTCTGGCCATTCCCTCTTGCCGCACCTTCCGTGTGTCGCTAGTTTTCCGGCCCATTTTATGAACTATCGCATCTCGCAACGCGCCGCCACGCTCTCCCCCTCGCTCACTCTCGCCATCGACTCCAAGGCCAAGGCCATGAAAGCCGCCGGGGAAGACGTCGTCGGCTTCGGTGCGGGTGAGCCGGACTTCGACACCCCGCAGCACATCAAGGACGCCTGCGCCCAGGCGCTGGCCGACGGCTTCACCAAATACACGCCCGCCGCCGGCATTCCGGAACTGCGCCAGGCCATCGCCGACAAGTTCCAACGCGAAAACGGCCTCACCTACAAGCCGTCCCAGATCATCGTGAGCTGCGGCGGCAAACATTCCTGCTACAACGTCATCCTCGCGACCTGCCAGGAGGGCGACGAAGTCATCATTCCCGCGCCCTACTGGTTGAGCTATCCCGAGATGGTCAAACTGGCCGGTGCGACCCCGGTGATTCTGCCGACGAGCGACCAGACCGAGTTCAAGGTTTCGCCCGGGCAGTTGCGCGCCGCGATCACGCCGCGCACCCGGCTGTTCGTTTTGAATTCCCCGAGCAATCCGACCGGCAGCGTCTATACGCCGGACGAAATCAAGGCGCTCGGCGATGTCTGCGTGGAAAAGGGCGTGCTTATCATGAGCGACGAAATTTACGAACATCTGCTCTACGACGGAGCGGTGCACAAGAGCGTCGCCAGTTTTTCGCAGGCGCATTACGACCACACCATCATCGTTCACGGGTTCGCGAAAGCCTGGAGCATGACGGGATGGCGGCTGGGTTTCCTCGCTGCGCCGGAGCCGGTTGCCAGGGCCATCGACGCGATCCAGTCGCACAGCACGAGCAATCCGACGAGCTTCGCGCAAAAGGGCGCGGTCGCGGCGTTGACCGGTTCACAGGAGCATCTGCCGAAGTGGCTTGCCGAATACGCTAAACGGCGGACCTATGCGTGGAAAAAACTGAACAGCATTCCCGGCATCTCCTGCGTGAACAGCAAGGGCGCGTTCTATCTGTTCCCGAATATTTCCAAGTTAGGCCTCAGCTCGACAGAATTTTGCTCGCGCCTGCTGGAGCAGGAGAAAGTCGCCGCCGTCCCCGGCATCGCCTTTGGGGCGGATGATTACCTGCGCATCAGCTACGCGACGAGCCTGGCGAACATCGAGAAGGGGCTGGATCGCCTCGAGAAATTCGTGAAGGGCCTGGCGCAGTAGCCGCCAAGTAGCACCGGGGTGGGAATTCACCAAACGAAGGATTCGCGCCTTGAACCCCGGAACCGGAGAGGAGGATCCCCGGGGATGCGGGGCGAACGGAGATGAACCTGCCGAACTTCACTGAGCATGGGTGTCAGACGCGCCTCACGGCCTCTGCGCCAGCACTGCCACGAGCCGCTCCACCAGGGGCCATTGTGATTTCTTCAGTTTGATTTTCGCCCCGGCCAGCGGGAAAAACTGCGCGCGATCCACCTCGGGAAACGACTGCATCCGCCCGGAGTCCGGCGGCCATTCCAGTTCAAACAGATTGCTCTCGATCACCTGCCCGTCCCCATGGTCTCCGGCAAATGCCCAGGCATGGACGACCTTCCCGCTCTTCTGCCGGATGTCGCCAAGTTCGAGATAGGGGCCGTGCGGTTCGAGGCCGGTCTCCTCGCGGAACTCGCGGATCGCGGCGGTGAGCAGCGGCTCGCCCCGTTCGCCGCCGCCTTTGGGAATGGTCCAACTGCCGTCGTCCTTGCGCTGATGAAACGGCCCGCCGGGATGCGCGAGAAAGACCTGCAGTTCGCCTTGGCGGAGGCGATACATGAGCAAGCCGGCGCTGGTCTTCGTGGCCATGCTAAAAATTTACCCGGCTCCGCCCGTCCGCCAAGTTAATTTGAAAAATCTTGGCTGAGGTCGACGCAACCGAGGCCTGGCGCGCGGCATTTATGCCGCTTCAATGTGAATCACTTTTTGGTGTTCGATGCCCGCCGGTCGTTTGGGAGTTGAAGCGGCGGGAACGCCGCGCTCCGCTCCCCCGCCTACTGGATCATCCCGCGCTTGCGCAGCATCGCCTCCATCGCCTTGTCCATCATGAAATCCGCGAGCGGCTTGGTGACTTCATCGAGTTGCGCGGTGGCGGCCTTCAACTTCGCGGGGTCGCCGGTCCGCGTCTTGGGATGTTCCATGGCGAGCACAGCTTCGATTCCGGCCATCGCGGCTTCGAGCTGCTGCTGGTATTCAGCTTCGAGTTCGCGGACGTGCTCGGCCATGCCTTTGCGCGTGGCGGTGAGGGTTTCACCGGCGCGGATTTTAGCTTCGATCCACTGCCGCGCACGCAAATCATCGAAGGCGTGTTCGACGGATTCCTCGACCATTTTCTGCACGTCCGCGTCGTCCACATCCACGGCGGATTTCATCTGCATGATGGTTTGTTTGCCGGTCTTCACGTCGCGCGCGAGGACATGGAGAATGCCGTTTGCATCAATCTCGAACTGCACCCCGACACGCGGGACGCCCTTGGGTGCGCACTCGAAGTCGAGCGTGAAACGGCCCAGGCTCCAGTTGTCCGTCGCGCGCTCGCGTTCGCCCTGAAGGACGTGGATGAGCATGTTCGGTTGGTTGTCCACGGCGGTGGTGAAAAGCTCGCCGGCCTTCACGGGAATGGTGGAGTTGCGCGGGATGATGACGTTCATCAATCCGCCAAACGTCTCGATGCCGAGGGAGAGCGGCGTGACATCAAGCAGGAGCAGATTCTTGAAACCGCCGCTGAGAATTTCCGCCTGGATCGCCGCGCCGAGCGCCACGGCCTCGTCGGGATTCTGCGAGGTGTTCAGTTGCGGCCCCTTGGCCTTGTGAAAATCTCCGCCCAGCCGGAGGTCGCCGCGCTGCTCGTCAAACTCCGCGCAGCCGAACCATTCGCTGACCAACCGGCGCACCAGCGGCATCCGCGTCTGGCCGCCCACGAGAATGATTTGGTCAAGGTCCTTGGCTTCAAGTTTTGCGTCGGACACCGAGCGGAGGCAATGCGGACGGGTGCGTTCGATGATGTCGCGCGTGAGCTTCTCCAGTTCGTCACGCGTGAGTTTGCAACTGAAGGAAAAATTCGGCGTGAGAAACGGCAGCGCGACTTCCACCTCGGTCTCGGTGGAGAGCTTAATTTTGGACTGCTCGGCGACTTCGCGGATGCGGGAGAGCAGGGGGAGGTTTTCGGTGGTGCGTGGTGCGTGGTGCGTGACCAGATCTGGGCCGCCGGCTTCTCCTATTTTCGTCACGATAAAATCCACCAGGCGCTTGTCGAGATCGTCGCCGCCGAGCCGGGTGTTGCCGTTGGTGGCCAGCACCTGGAAGACGCCGTCGTTCAATTCCAGAATCGAGAGATCAAACGTGCCGCCGCCGAGATCGTACACGGCGATTTTTGATTTCTCCTTCAGCTTGTCCAGACCGTATGCCAGCGCGGCGGCGGTCGGTTCGTTGACGATACGCTCGACGGTCAGGCCCGCGAGTTCGCCGGCTTTTTTCGTGGCGTTGCGCTGCGCGTCGTTGAAGTAGGCGGGCACGGTGATGACGGCGCGTGTGACAGGTTCGCCGAGCGCGGCCTCGGCGTCGCGCTTCAACTTTTTCAATATCTCGGCGGAGATTTCCTCCGGTGTCCACGCGCGACCGTGCAGGTCAACCGTCACCGGGCCGCCGCCTTCGCCGCGCACAGGATAGGTCACGAGCATTTCTTCGCGGGGAATTTCCGCACCGCGCCGGCCCATGAAACGTTTCACCGAATAAACCGTTTCCGCCGGCTTGAGCAGCCGCACGCGGTTGGCCGGATGGCCGACCATCGGCTCCGCACCCGCGCCCGGCACATGCACCACGGACGGCGTGAGTCGCCGCCCGTCCGGGTCCGCGATGACGTACGGAATGCCGCTGTCCACGCAGGCGACGAGCGAGTTGGTGGTGCCGAGATCAATGCCAACGATCTTACTCATGGGCTGATATTGGCACGGGCGGGCCGGAAGATGGAAGGTGGAAGATGAAGAGAGGTGTGGTGGGTGGCGCGGGTGTTCGGGAAAACGAAGCCCCGCACCGGTGTCGTCTAACTTCAGAAGAATTGCCTTGTCACGCGACATCGCAGGCCCACACTTGTTGCCGTATGAACCAACCAAAATCACCATTCTCCATCGGGCTGCTGAGTATGAAAAAATTCATTCCAGTCACCCCGATTCCACTGGCTGGACGCCTCCTGATTGCGCTTTTTCTCACCATCGCGAACCTGGAGGCCCAGACCACTCCTGCGGCCAAGCCTGCCCTGCCTCCACTGCGGGTCTTCCTGCGCTCGGGGCCAAAGTCCCACGGGCCGGGTGACCATGACCATCCCTCGTTTCTGCGGGACTGGACCAAAGTGCTCACCGAGCGCGGCGCCGAAGTGTCCGGTGGAGATGTCTTCCCGACCGCGGAGCAACTGGCCAAAACGGATGTGGTGATCATTCACCGGCAGGTCGGGGGCAATTTTTCGCCAGCCGAACTCGCCATCATCGACACCTACGCCAAGCGCGGCGGCGGGTTCGTCGTCATCCATGCGGCCAATGTGGCCGGCGGTGACGCCTCGGCGGATTACTACCGCGATCTCATTGGCGGATCGTGGCGCCAGAAGGTGACCAAATGGCGCGAAGGCCAGATCAAGCTCAACTTCGTGGACAAGACTCACGCCATCTCGCAGGGCGTCGAGGACTTCGGGATGAAGGATGAAATCTATTACGACATGGATATCCGCACCGACATCCATGTGCTCGCCACCGCTCCCACTCCTAAGAAAAAAGGTGACGACTTCGAAGCCCAACCACAAATCTGGACTTACGAAAAACCCAACGCCCAGCGGGCTTTCGTCTTCATCCCGGGCCATGCCTATGTCAACTTCAGCCGTCCCGATGTCAGCCGCCTGCTCCTCCGTGGCATCGCATGGGCGGCCAAACGTGAGGACTTGATGAAGATGGGAGACCTCCCCATTTCTCCAACCCCGGTCGTCCCGGCCGCAGGCAAATAGTTCGTCGCTGCCGTTGAATCCACAGCGGAACCCCGGCCTCAACGAAGGAGACGCACTCACCGCGAATCCTTTTTGACCGTGCATTTCGCGCTGTGATTGAGGAACCTCCGGCCATGATAATCCCCGTGTTCGCCGGGCCAAGGCGCATCGCCTTCCTCATCTGGTGCAGTTCCTGTCTTGCCGCTTTGCTCCATGTCGGCTGCGCACATTCGGAGAAGAGGACGGACACGACGGCCTGGAGTGCCTCCCCGACAGCCAGCCAAACGGCGACGAACAACGAACCGCTCCGCTTCGTTGTGTCGTTCCCTCCGGGAGTCCGGTCGAAGCCGGCGACCGGCCGGGCGCTGCTGTTCCTCACACGCCAGACCGGCGGTGAACCGAGGACCAGCGGGATGTTTGGCATCGATCAGATTGCTTATGCCAGGAACATCACCAACTGGAATCCTGGCGC
This sequence comes from Pedosphaera sp., assembly GCA_009695285.1. Classification (GTDB taxonomy): domain Bacteria; phylum Verrucomicrobiota; class Verrucomicrobiia; order Limisphaerales; family SIBH01; genus SIBH01. The sequence goes on along the minus strand of SIBH01000028.1, from coordinate 2,802 downwards.
GCCGCTCGTGTTCGAGCCGGGCCAGTTCCGCGCGCCGGATGCGCTCGCCTATCCCGGACCGCTCGACTCCCTGGAGCCGGGCAGTTATCGCGCCCAGGCCCTGTTCGACCTCGATGAGACGAACCGTGATTACAATACCGGCCCCGGCAATCTTTACAGCCCGGTGATTTCCTGCACGCTGCGCGGCGCTCGGGGTGGCACCGTGGAACTGGTGATGACCAATGCGATTTCTGAAAAAGAGCGGAAGGACACCGACTGGGTCAAACTCGTCGAGGTGCGTAGCCGGCTCCTTTCCGAATTCCACGGCCGCGAGACGAAACTCCGGGCCGCGGTCATTCTCCCCGCTCATTACGCAGACAAGGCTGGCGCGCGTTTTCCTACGCTCTATCAGGTGCCCGGCTTTGGTGGACGCCACACCTCGGCCTGGGGCTGGCTGGATTCTTCGGAGGGAGCGAAATGGAAGAAGGGCGAAGTGCCGCTCCCGATGTTGCGTGTGATCCTCGATCCCGACGTGCCGCTGGGCCATTCCGTCTTCGCTAACTCGGCGAACAACGGGCCGGTGGGCGACGCGCTCGTGCAGGAACTCATTCCTGAAATCGAGCGACGCTTTCGCGCCATCCCCTCGGCGCCCGCGCGGTTTGTGACCGGCCATTCCTCGGGCGGCTGGTCCTCGCTCTGGTTGCAGGTGGCCTATCCTGATTTCTTCGGCGGCTGCTGGAGCACCGCGCCTGACCCGGTGGATTTCCGCACCTTCCAGACGTTGAACATTTACGAGGATCGCAACGGGCACTGGACGCGGGACGGACTGCTGCGCCCCTTGAGCCGGCGACGTGATCGCGTGCAGATGACTTTCAACCAGTTGAATCTGCTCGAATACGTCCTCGGCCAGGGCGGACAGCTCGATTCGTTCAACGCCGTCTTCAGTCCGCGCGGGACGAACGGTCAGCCGCGCCCGGTCATGGACAAGCTGACCGGCCTGGTCGATCGCGACGTCGCCACGCACTGGAAAAAATACGACATCCGGCGATTGCTGGAAGACAACTGGTCCACGCTCGGCCCGAAGCTGAAGGGCAAGCTGCATGTGATCGCCGGCGGCTGGGACACGTTTTATCTCAATCCAGCGACGGAGTTGTTGCGCGATTTTCTGGTGACGACAGATCACGGGGGCTACGTGGAAATCCTGCCCGGCGACCATGGCTCGTTCATGACGGAAAAAATTCGCGCGCGCATCGAGCGGGAAATCGCGGACCAGTTTGCCGCGGGCCAGAAGAATCCGCCGGCCACCGCCCCCGGTCGCCTGCCGTGAATTCAGGTTGTCATCGCAGTTCGCGCGCCGACGGAGTGGAGGCCGGGGCCGAAAAATTAATCCACGGATAAAATTTTTTCCGGGGGGATTCCCGCTTCGTTTACTTCGGCAAAGCGGCTCCGGCCGACGGGTTGATCGCGCTGGGCGGGCGAGCCGTGGGCCGCAGGACAAGGGCCACCGCCTAGTCGGTCACGTTGAAGGTGTGCAAACCGAACAACACGGATGACATGCTGATCTTACCCTTCGCAAACTCTCCTAGTTCGCCTTCCAGAAAATCGAGATTCTTGAGCAGCAGTCCGGGTCGGGTCCGTTTCAGCCCGCTGGCCTTGCGGTCCGACATTGATTGGAAAAGAATCACCGCCACTTTGGACAGCAGCAATGATTCAGGCGCTGCGTCCGGTCGGCGAAAGCCCACGCGCTCATCCCCGATGGAGAGAATTTCCGCGGCCATCGCAAATCCATCCGGCAGGATCACGCCCACGGGCAGGATGTGACTGTCGTAGGGAGTCGCCTGGGGCACGATCGAGAAGCCGGCCAGGCCGTCGTCCAAAACCATTTCCATCACCCCGGAGAGTCCGGGGAAGACTAGGAAATTTCCCTCGAACTCGAAGGCGTCTTTCTTCTGCGGGGTTTTGAAGGTCTGCTGCGGCGACTCGTTCACGGAGTAGGTGCGCCCGCCTGCGCCGCCGTAGATGTAAACGTCGTAAAGCCCGGGGAACGGGGCCATCTCCGCCCTGATGGTCTCGGCCCGCCCCCCATCCCGGCCCCCGGTGGTCATCAACCGCGTGAGATCATTGGCATCGTCGCCTTTGCTGGTGTTGCCCCAGTCGTTATGGCCCGTGAAGCGGACCACCAGCGGCCGGAGGCCCGCGCTGTCCGTGATCGTCCGCGAGAAACTGCCGCCGCCGAAATCCACCCGGCGCGGAGCGTGGAGGTTATTCCAATTCGTCTGGAACGCGGCGTCCGGGCCCAATGCGCCGGTCACGTTGTAATCTTTATCGTCGGAATTCCCGGGGTTCAGGTTCACCGCGTAACTCGGCAGGGGGAGGGCCGCCGCGTGGGTCGCGGCAACGGCATTGGTGACGGCCGCGGGTTGGGCCGACGCCATGCCGGGCCACGCCGCGACGAGTACTATGCCAATTTTTTTCATGCACACTTCACCAGCCACCGCCACCGGCCCGTCAAGCCGCACGGCAGCGATCAGCGTGGTTGTCCGATAATGCCCGTGCGGCACGGGACAGACGAGCCGCTCTCCAACCGGACTGCGCCCGCAGCGCCGGGTCATCTGGGTGTGGGCCCCGCTTTCATCCACGAAGACCAACCGGGCGGCGTGCCGCGTTTTTTTTACAGCTCCAGCCCAGCCGGTTTAACCACAGATCCATGGTGGAAGTGGGGCGGTCAAACTGCGCGCCCATTTCCGCTAGCGTGGCGTCCGGACGCCGCGCGAGCAGTCGTTGGAGGCGGGTCTTGCGGGCGGCGGTCAGGAGCTGCTTGCG
>SIBH01000027.1 GCA_009695285.1 Pedosphaera sp. | reverse complement strand
CCGACGCAGACAAAGATTTTGCGCGTCCTGCAAAGCGGCACGTTCGAGCGCGTCGGCGGCAATCAGCCGATCAAGGTGGATGTGCGGATCATCGCCGCGACCAACAAGCCGCTGGAAAAGGCCGTGGCCGCAAAGGAATTTCGCGAGGACTTATTTTACCGGCTAAACGTGGTGCGGCTGCAACTGCCCGCGTTGCGCGAACGGCCCGAGGACATCCGGCTGCTCGTGAATTATTTCTTGAAGAAATTCGCGCAACTGCACAGCCAGCCGCCCAAGGCCATCGCCGCCGAGGCGCTCGCGGCGCTGGAGCAGCATCGCTGGCCCGGCAACGTGCGCGAACTGGAGAACGCGATGCAGCGCGCGCTGGTCGTGGCCAAGGGCGACGCGATTCTGGCGGCGGATTTGCCTACGGATATTTTTCCCAGCCGCGCGGTGGTGGCCGGCGGGACGCCCAGCGCCGCGGCGACGACGGTGGCGGTGAGCGGCGCGACTGATCCGGCGGCGCTGGCGCGGGCATTGTTTCAGTGGGCCCGCAAGGACTCGAAGTTGAAAGTGATACCGGCGGTGGAGCGGGAACTGATCATCCAAGCGCTGATCGAGACGGGCGGCAACCAGGTGCAGGCGTCGAAGTTGCTCGGCATCACCCGCGCCACGCTCCGCAAGCGCGTGGACAAGTTCCAGATCACCTCGCAACTGGCGATCAAATAATCAAACATGGTAGCAGCCGAGCTAACGAGGCTCATATCTGCTTGGTTTCCGCCACGATACGCGGAAGAAGTTAGAGCCTCGTTACCTCGGCTGCTACTTTCCAAAATATTATGAATCCTCCCGCGCTCGCATCCCAACAAAAATGCGGACTTGCCGTGGCCAGCCTCGTGCTGGGCGTGGCCGCGATTGTTCTGTGTCCCATCGGTCCGCTCCTAGCTATTCCCGCCGTCATCTGCGGGCACAAGGCGCAATCGAAGATCAAGAATTCCGGCGGCTGACTGACCGGCGGCGGTGCGGCGCTCACTGGACTCATCACCGGCTATTTGTCCTTCTCCTTTTTTTTGATCGCCGTCATCCTGGTGTGGAAATACTTGAACGGAGGTGGAGGCTGCCCCCCTCAAACCACAGCATGCCTGTCCTACTTGCGCGCAATCGAGGGAGCCAAAGCGACGTGGGCGCTAGAATATAGGAAAGATAAAACGGATGTGCCAAATGATTCCGACCTGTTCGGTGCGACCTTATATATCCGTGAAAAACTAATCCCTCCACTGGGCGGGATTTATACTTTGAAAGGGGTGGATAAATCTCCGGCCTGCTCGATTTACGGCGACATCAACAGCTACAATAGAAATCCTGTCACCGGTTCGCCCCGTCCGTAATCAACGGTCGCATCCGCCCCCCCGGTTCGGAGTTCCGCCTTCAGCCGGTCAGTGCGGGTAGTAGCGTCTTACTGCCTGAAGGCGGAATTCCAAACGAGGGGCAGTATCTCACTCCGCCAACGCGCGGGGCGGCCCCAAGATCACGGACGCAATCATCGCCGTGCGGACGGAGCGCGGGTTGCGGATCAATTCCAGCGCGGCGGCGGCTTCCGCCGTTCGTTCGGCGGACGTGACGCCGGTCTTGCCGACCGGACGCAGCGTCACCTGGCGCAGGTGTTCCGCCATCCGGTCATCAAGCTGGCTGCCGACTAGAAAGGCCTGCGCGGCGGCGGCCAGCGTCGAGCCTTTGTCCACTTCCTGCGCCGCGGTTTCGTCAATGCGCCTGGCCCGCTCAAAAGCCTCGGCGGACTGGTTCAACACGGGTGTCGGATGAAACATCGGCGGGGCCGGGCTTTCTTCCTCGACGGGAACTGGCGGCGGTGGCGGGACGCGGCGCGGCTGATGCACAATCAATGGCGGCAAACGCGGCGGCGGCGGCGGCGGTGCGGGTTCTTCCCCTTGGAGCAATTTCCGCAGTTCCTCCTCCCAGTTCTGCGCCTGGGGCGGGGGCGGAGGAGGCGGAACTTCGCGCTGGCCGGGGATGGGAGGCGGTGCGGGTTGGCTGCCGTCAGCTTCCCCTTTCTTTTTCAGCCAGTTAAAAAAAGCACTGGCCGCCGCGATCACCAGCAGGATGAGTAGGCCCTCGATCGAGGCAGCCAGCAGCAGCCCGCCTGTGAACGGGTCGGCATTGGCGAGAATGGCGAAGGCGGGCATGAGGCGTATGTGTTACTGGCCGGAGGGCGGTTTGTTGCCGGCAATGCTGTCTCTCATGCCGGTGTCCGCCTGGACGTTTTTCATTTTGTAATAATCCATCACGCCCAGGTTGCCGCTGCGGAAGGCCTCGGCCATGGCCAGCGGAACCTGCGCCTCGGCCTCGACGACGCGGGCGCGCATTTCGGCGACGCGCGCGATCATTTCCTGTTCGGTGGCCACGGCGGCGGCGCGGCGGACTTCGGCCTGGGCCTGCGCGATGAGCTTATTCGCCTCGGCCTGCTCGGCCTGCAGTTTCGCGCCGACGTTTTCGCCTACGTCCACATCCGCGATGTCGATGGAGAGAATTTCAAACGCGGTGTTAGAATCGAGCGCCTTGTCCAAAACCGTCTTGGAAATGCGGTCGGGATTTTCGAGCACCACCTTGTAGCTGTCCGACGAGCCGATGGTGGTGACGATGCCTTCGCCGACGCGGGCGATGATCGTCTCCTCGGTCGCCCCGCCGACGAAGCGGTCGAGGTTCGTGCGCACAGTGACGCGGGCCTTGGCCTTGACGACGATGCCGTCCTTGGCCACGCCGTCAATGGTGAGGCGCCCCGAGGACGGGTTGGGGCAGTCGATGACCTTGGGATTCACCGAGGTCTTCACGGCTTCAAGCACGGTCTTGCCGGTGCCTTTGGTGGCGAGGTCGATGGCGCAGGCGCGGTCGTATTCGAGATGAATGCCGGCCTTGCGCGCGGCGATCAGCGCGAGCACGACCATCTCGACGCTGCCGCCGGAGAGGTAATGCGTGGAGAGATCGTCGATGGTCAACGGGAGGCCGGATTTCACGGCGGTGATGCGCGCGTCCACGACCATGCCGACAGGCACGCGGCGCAGGCGCAGCGCGATCAACTCGGTGAACTTCACCTTCGCGCCCGAGGTGAAGGCGCGAATCCAGATCATGCCGAAGTTTAGGACGATGATCGCGCCGATGAACAAAAACAGGGCGACGATGCCCCAGATGAGCAGGCTGCTGGTGAGTTCAAGTGCCAGGATTGGATTCATAGTTTTAGTTGGATTGTTATTTTTGTTTTCAGATTAAATTGCCCGCACCACCACCCGCAGCCCTTCGAGGTCCACCACTTTGACCGCCTGGCCGCGCTCGATCATCGCGCCTTCGGTCACGACATCGACGCGCTGGCCGTTGATGAGCGCCGCGCCGGACGGGCGCAGGGACGTCAAGGCCGTGCCGGTCTGATGGAGCAGTTCCGGCTTCTCCGCGCCCACGTTGCCGCCGGTCTGGTGCAGGACAAATTTCCGGCCAAACGGACTCGTCAGAAAATATTTCACCCACAGCCAAGCACCGATGGCGAGGCCAACGGTCACGCCGAGCAGCACGTAATTGCCGACGCCCGGACCGAACTCGACATAGGCCTGCACCACGCCCGCGACCAGGCAGACCAGTCCGGCGATGCCGGTGATCGCGCCGGGCAGCACCGTCTCCAGCGCCAGCAAAACCACGCCGACCACCAGCAGTGTGATGACGAGTTCCATGCCGGCGATGATAGAAGTTCACCGCGCCGTCGCAAGCGGAATTCCGGGAAGGGCGGGAAAGGCTGGGTGCATCTTGAAACTGTTGTCGTCGGAAGCCCTGGGAGCGCCGGCATCCTTGCCGGCGTGTTCGTGTTCGTTCCACCGCATCGCGCCGGCAAGGATGCCGGCGCTCCCAGGTTCAGGCTCCCGGCCGGCCACGCGCTCCGGGACGATGCCCGGATGCGCCTGTGGAAAATCACGGCGGAGAAAAAGGATGCAGCGGGGCCGGGCATTTTGTAGCGTGGCCGGGACATGAAGCCCGCTTCCGCCACGCCGGCACAAAAGAAACTGGCCGCCCAGGTCGAAAAGATTGTGGGCGCGACGCCCGTCACCGACATCCACACGCACCTCTACGACCCCGCCTTCCGCAACCTGCTCGCGTGGGGCATCGACGATCTGCTGACCTATCACTACCTCGTCGCCGAGTCGTTCCGGCATTGCACGATGCCATACGAAAAATTCTGGGTACTGCCGAAAGCGCGCCAGGCCGAACTGATCTGGCAGGAGTTGTTCATTGAAAACTCGCCCATCTCGGAATCGTGCCGCGGCGTGCTGACCACCTTGCAGGCGCTGGGGCTGGACGTGAAAAAACGCGACCTGCCCGCGCTGCGCGCATGGTTCGCCCGGCAGAAACCCGACGAACACGCCGCCCGCTGCCTCGAACTGGCCGGCGTGGCCTCCATCTGCATGACTAACTCGCCGTTCGACGACCTAGAGCGGCCGCTCTGGGAGCGCGGTTTCCGGCGCGATAAACATTTCACCGCCGCGTTACGCGTCGATCCGCTGCTCGTCGCGTGGCCCGAAGCCGCGCCGCGTCTCGCCAAGTGGGGCTACGCGACGACGCCCGCGCTGAATCAGAAAACGATCAGCGAAGTCCGCCGTTTCCTGGCGGACTGGACGCGGCGCATCCAGGCGCGTTACCTGATGGTTTCGCTCCCGCCGCATTTTCAATATCCCGGCCCGGACGACGGCGCCCAGTTGATCGAGCGGGCCGTGCTGCCGCATTGCCGCGAGTTCAATCTTCCCTTCGCCGTGATGCCGGGCGTGAAGCGGGCCGTGAATCCGCAGTTGCAGATGGCGGGCGACGGCGTGGGCCTGAGCAATCTGACCACACTGCAAAACCTCTGCGCCGCTAATCCTGAAAACAAATTCCTCGCCACGGTCCTGGCGCGGGAAAACCAGCACGAGTTGTGCGTGCTCGCCCGCAAGTTTCGCAACCTGCACATCTTCGGCTGCTGGTGGTTTCTGAACGTGCCGAGTTTGATCGACGAAACCACGCGGATGCGCGTCGAACTGCTCGGCCTCAGTTTCACGCCGCAGCACTCGGACGCGCGCGTGTTCGACCAACTCATTTACAAGTGGCGTCATTCGCGCCGCGTCATCACCGACGTGCTCTTGGAAAAGTATTCCGACCTGGCCGCGACCGGTTGGACGGTGACGCCGGCGGAGATCGGGCGCGACGCGCGCCATCTGTTCGGCGGCGCGTTCGAGGAGTTTTGCCGGCGCTGACGCGGAAAATATTTTCGGAAGTTTTTGGAAAATTCGTCTTGAGATTTTTCATCTTCGTGTCGATAGTTTGAAAGTGCCTCACGGCACACTGCAGATGCGGAGACGCATCCTGTTCTTTGAATCAAATTTTAGATTTTACCCTGCCATGTTCGTGATTAGAAACTGCTCCTTGGACCGTAAGACATGATCAAAACGGAGCCTTGACTACGGCGATGACCGACAGGCCTTAACTGGAAGCCGCGAGTCGTTGTTTGGGTTCCACCTGTTTCCACAAGTTCATAGGAACTTTAACCACGGCATTACGGTGGGGTATTTTTTTGATTCAACGCGGCGGAGTGCGCCCGTCCCCGGGCGCAGCAACATTCGCACGCACCACAACTTTGGAATTGTCCAACGCAACCTCCCCGCTCCACCTCGTTGCGCCCGAGGACGGGCGCACTCCGCGCCGCTGTTCCACTGGGAAATTCTACCCAACTTCAAAGCTGGAATGGGTAGCACAGGCGACCCGCCTGTGCCGTCCGGCCACTGGCCGGACGGAACGGGGAGGAGATTCGGACTGGAACGAAACGCTTGGAAAAATTCTTGTGCCATCCCCGTTCCGAGCGGCGGGTCGCCGCTCGGCACAGGCCAGTGGCCTGTGCTACCCGCCGAGGGGTCACCGCTACTTCGGAGTTCGGATTAAGAACTCTTTTTTGATTCCTCGATTGCTCCCACTTCAGCGACGACAGATCATGCGCTGCGGTTCAGCGCGCTCAACACCGCCTTGATCGAGGCCAGTTCGATGTTGGTGTCCACCGCCGCGCCCCAGCGCAGCTTGCCGTCGGCGAGCTTGATCTGGATGTAGGCGATGGCCGCCGCGCCTTCCCCCGCGCCGAGCGAGTGTTCCTTGTAGGAGGTGATCTCGAATCTGGGTGCGCCCGCCGCCTGGAGCGCGTGAACGAACGCGGCGATGGGGCCGTTGCCCTCGCCGGTGAGTTTCTGTTCCTGGCCGTCGCGCCAGACAGAGGCCCGACAGCGAAAAACGCCGCTCACCCCGTCGGCGTGAAAATGCTCCAGCCGCCACGGCGCGGCGCGCTCGATGTATTCGCGCCAGAACATCGCCTTGAGTTCCTCCGCGCAGACTTCCCGGCCGAGCCGGTCCACAGCATCATTCGCGATGGGGCCGAACTCGCGCTGCATGTCCTTCGGCAGTTCGATGCCGAACTCGGACTCGAGCAGATACGCGACGCCACCTTTGCCGGACTGCGAATTCACGCGGATGACTTCGCGGTACTCGCGGCTGATGTCCTGCGGGTCAATCGCGAGATACGGCACGTCCCATTGGGAACGGCCGCCGCTCTCCCATTCGGCCAGGCCCTTCTTGATCGCGTCCTGATGCGAGCCGCTGAACGCGGTGAAGACCAGTTCGCCCGAGTACGGCTGGCGTGCCGGCACGGTCATGCCGGTGCAGCGCTCGTAAATTTTTCGGAGCGCGCTGAGGTCGGTGAAGTCCAGGCGCGGATCGATGCCGTGCATGTAGAGATTGAGCGCGACCTGCACCACGTCGAGGTTGCCGGTGCGCTCGCCGTTGCCGAACAGCGTGCCCTCGACGCGGTCCGCGCCGGCGAGCAACCCAAGTTCCGTCGCCGCCGTGCCGGTGCCGCGGTCGTTGTGCGCGTGCAGGCTGATGAGAAGGGACTCACGATTTTTGATGTTGCGGCACATCCACTCGATCTGGTCGGCGTGGACGTTGGGCATGGCGACCTCCACGGTGTCGGGCAGGTTAAGAATCATTTTGCGCTGCGGCGTGGGCTGCCAGATGTCCATCACGGCCTCGGAAATTTCCTTGGAGAATTCCAGTTCCGTCGCGGAAAAACTTTCCGGCGAATACTGGAGCGTCACGTCGGTGCCGATGAGCCGGGGCAGACGATCCTTGATCCATTGCGCGCCCTGCCGGGCGATCTGGATGATCTCCTCCTTCGTCTTGCCGAAGACGACGCGGCGCTGCGCGGGCGAGGTGGAGTTGTAGAGATGGATGATGACCCGCTTCGCGCCGTGGAGCGACTCGACGGTGCGTTCGATCAAATCTTCGCGCGCCTGGACGAGCACCTGGATGGTCACGTCATCGGGAATGTGGTTCTTCTCAATCAGCAGACGGTTGAAGGCGAACTCGGTGTTCGACGCGGAGGGAAAGCCGACCTCGATCTGCTTGAAACCGCACTTCACGAGCGCCTGAAACAGTTCCAGCTTCTGCGCGACGTTCATGGGGACGGCGAGCGCCTGGTTGCCGTCACGCAGGTCCACGCTGCACCAGATGGGCGCGGCGGTGAGGGTGCTCGCCGGCCATTGACGATCGGTCAAAGGCACCGGCGGGAAGGGCCGGTACTTGGTCGCGGGATTTTTTAACATAAAAAACTCGTGTTCATTCGTGGCAAAAAATAAAAAACCCACCGCCGGTCCGGGCAGTGGGGTATGCAAAATCCGTGGCAGCGAATCAAGCCCCGACCGCCGCGCCGCCCGGAAGCAGCGCGTTGGTAAGCAGCCGCCGGCTGGTTGGTTCGCGATTCACGGGTGAAAAGTAAGGGCCGCAAAAACATCGGTCAACCTTGATTTTTCGCGCCCATCATTTGCCGCGAGGCGGCACTTGCAATCCATCCGCCCAGCCCTCATGCTGGCCGTCCTATTTTTTTATAGTCGCAATTACATGAGCACTACGCCTGACACCGATTTGAATCTCGACGCGATGTTTCTGCCCGCCTGGGCGCAGGAGCCGGCCAGTAAGAATCTTTACGCCCATCACGAGGGCGAACGCGAGGAACGACGCGACCGTTCGGATCGCGGCGACCGTTCGCCGCGCCGTCGTGACGCCGGCCCGCGCGGGCAGGGCGGGGGGCAGGGCGGTCCACGCCCGCCGCGCCGGGACGGCCCGCCCGGCCGTGACCGCCGCGATGGCCCGAACCTCGACCGCCGCCCGGCCCCCGCGCCGTTGCCGGAATTGAACGTCGCCTTCCGCCCCGAGGAAAAGGGCGTCGATTCCTTGACCCGCCAGATCAAGATGACGGGCCGCGCCTATCCGCTCTTCCAGATCGCGCAGATGATTTTGGAAAAGCCGGAGCGGCATCAGGTCGTGTTCGGCATCGTGAAAAAACCCGACGGCCAGCCCGCCCAGCCGCTCTTTTCCTGCGCGCTCGACGACACGCTCTGGCTGTCCGAGGCTGACGCGGTGGCCCATGTGCTCGACAAGCATTTCGCCACTTTTTACCAGCCGGAGCGGACGGCCATCGACGCGCCGAAGGGGACCTACACCTTCGTCGCGCAATGCGGCCTGAGCGGCGTGGTGCTCGGCCCGCCGAACTATCACGACTACCAGAACCAGCTCCGCAAGCTGCACACGCAGCGGTTCGCGCGGATGCCGTTCGAGGATTTCAAGGCGCGGGTCAAAATCGTGCGCGACGAGGCCGTCGTGAAAAAATGGATGGACGAGCAGAGCTGGAAGACCGAATTCATCTGCCTGAACGTGGCCGAGTCGCTCAAGCTCGGCAGCCGCGCGGAAGTGGAAAAACATTTCCGCGAGACCCATCTGGCGAACCTCATCAAGAGCGTCGATTCATTCTCGCTCGGCGGAGCCGCCAGCCGCGGGCTGCGCGCGCCGGCCTTGCAGCGCCTGCTGCGGCAGAGCTGGGAAGACCAGAAACATTTTCCCATCCAGATCGCTACCGTGCTCAGCCAGCAATTCACCACGCGCGGGCTGCAATTTTTCAAGGTCAACAAGACGGTCACGCACGTCACGGTGGCGCGTCCACTGTTCCTCGACTTGGATCTGATCCCGGTTTCGGAAAGCGTCCGGCGCATCATTGATTTCATCAACGCCACGTCGCGCGGCACGCGCCGGCAGTTGCTCACCGCGCTCGTCCCCACCGCCGCGCCGGTGGAAGGTAAACCGGCCGGAGAAGCGGACACGACTTCGCCCGAAGCCACGGCGGTCATAACCGATCTCCACTGGCTGATTCATCAGGGGCACGTCATCGAATTCGCCAACGGCCTTTTGGAGACGGCGAAAAAACCGTTGCCCCCCAAGCCCGCGAAAGCCGCTCCGGCGGTGGCAACGAAAACGGCCCCCGCCGCGCCGGAAATCTCCGCCGTGACATCAACGGAGCCAGCTCCGGTCATCGCGGCGGAATCGGCCGCGGCCGCGCCGGCCCCCCAGGAATAATCGCGCAGGCTGGACTCCCGGCCCGCCGGCTTGGCTTCTCAGATAATTTTCGCCCATCCCCAGGCTGATCACCCGGCCGGGGGGAATTCATGCCGCCCGCCAAGGCAGGTTTTGCCCCCCGCACCCGGCTCCTAGGAGATTTCTAGCTTAAACAACTCTGATGTGTCCTGCTGATAGACATAGAAATTTTAGGGTTTAAGCTGATTTAATTGGGTTTCTCCATTGGCACCACCATTGCTAGGACAGTTTCGTGATAAACGAAACTCGCGACACGAAACCGGTCGGGCCAGCATCTCTGATTTTGGCGGGAACGAATTTCGGCTCATTGATCCACGGACCTCAAGGCCAGCCATCCAGTTCAACCACTGGAACAAATTCTTCCCGCCTTCTTTTTTTCCATCTCCTGCTCTGCACGGCGCTGACCACATGCGGTGCCGGCCTGGCGGTCGAATTCGAGTTTGCCCCGGTGATCGGGGCCAACCGGTTTGCGAACCCACAAGGCCCGGTCGTCTCTACCGGGCGGGTCTTGATCGAGGGCGACTGGCAATACGGCGGCTACGGCTCCCTTCATTTCCGCTTCAACTCCGCCAACCACGGGGCCGACCACGGGGCGCGCATCATCACCTACGTCCTGCCGGCCCCCGATGGTGCGTGGCACAAGATCAACGCCGAATACGATCTCCAGTTCGTCACCATCAAGCGCGACGGCGTGGTCGTCGTCCGCGACTGGCTCGACCAGCAGACCACGGAAATTCCCTCGCGCCCCGGCCCGGCGGTCAACTTCAACACGCCGGTCCGCAACATCAAGGTCACGCCGTTCGACGTGCCCGCCCTGCTGCCCGAAGTCCGCTGGACCGGCCTCATCGGCAACTCCAGCGTGCCGCAGCACAGGCCGTCCGTCTGGGCCGCGTTTCTTCCGGCCAACGCCATGTGTGCGTGGGGCAACTACGTGTTCGTCGCCTCGGGCTTCAATAAAAACAATTTTGAACTGTTCCGCTTCCACACCGGCAACCCCAACGCCATCGACCTCCGCTTCGGCGTCCGTCACAACATCAACGACGCGGCCCGCGTGCCCATCGATCTCGCCATCGGCGCCGACGGATTGCTCTACGTCAAACGCTCCGACGGCAACGTGACCATGTTCAACCCCACCACCGCCGCCTGTTTTCAGACGGACGAAAAATTCTGGCTCTCCGACACGGCGACGTGCCGCCTCATCCGGTTCAACACGGACGGCACGCCGGACGGCGCGGTGATTCACTGGACGCCGCACAGCTATGTCATGGCCATCGACAAGGCCAACCCGCGCCGCGCCTTCAACCGCTACGTCGAATACCTCGACGGCGTGCCGGTGAAGTTTTACGGCAATGACTCGGACGTGACCTTTGGCTTTGGCGAAGGCTTCTCCAGCGTCACCGAGGTCAACGGCGAGACCATCGCCACCATGTCGACCCAAAACGACATCTGGCAACGCCGGCAGATCGTCAAGCTGAATGCGCAAGGCATCGTCCCCACCGGCCAACTTGTCCCCGCATACAGCCTCCTGGAGGGCGATGGCACGTTTTATATCAACACCCGCACCGTCGCTGGCGTCGCCTACACCTTCCAGCCGCTCGCCGCCCAGGACTTTCATCTGACCGCCGCGCGCAACGGCACCGTGCTCTGGCAGGCCCTGCCCACGGGTGACAACACTGGCAAGGGCACCTTCGACCTGCGCTGCGAAGGCGGCGTGCAGACCGCCGTGACCGGCTGCATCGCCGTCGTCGGCAACTACGTCATCACCGCCTGCAAGATGGAGTTTTGGAAAGTGGGCGACTACACCGGCCAGGGCAACCAGCTTTTCATCCACGACAAGACCACTGGACAATTTCTCCGCCAGTTAGGTCTGCCCCGCATGAACCGCGGCGAACTGGACAACGCGCCCGGCGCGGGTCTGACCGACGAGATGGTCACGCTTACGGCTCATGCGGGCGATGCTATCTTCCGCCGTGCGCCTACACCGGCCGCTGGATGACCACCGTGGCGCTGCCGGATTCGTTGCCGGTGTCGAGGATGACGAACACCTTCAGCGAGACGCGCGCCCCGGGCAGCGCGAGGCCGAACGTGGTCACGAACTCCCGCGTCGCCCCGGCCCGTCGGTGGCCACCACCACCCGTCGTCCTCCTCGTAGGATGCGCCGATCGTCCCGCGCAGTTGATATTCCTCCAGCGCCACGTCGTCCGACGCCCCATAAACCACCTTCGCCGCGTCCGGCGTCTGGAAGACCCCGCTGACATTGACCGGCGCTCTGCCGAGACGCCGCTACGGAGCGAGAGCGCCGGTCTTCGCCCCGGCGAGTTTCAGACGAGTTTCCACCACGCCGGGCCGGAGGCCGGCACTCCAGTGGATCAGCCGGGCGGAGGGCGTGAATCGGCATAACAACATCTCGGCAGAGCGCCGCATTTCCTTCTTCGAACTTCAAGGATCAATAAACATCCAATGTTCCGAGCTGACACCAGGCGGTGTGCGGTCGGATACATTGGATGTTGAGTGTTGGAGGTTCCCCCTTCGAAAACCCGCCGGCGCTTCTCTTTGAGCGGGGTCAGGGGTCGGGGTCGGGGCCGGTTTGTTGTTTCTGGAGGTCGTCGGCGAGGTATTGGGCGACGTCTTTGAATTTGGCGATGTTGGCGGGGTTGGCCTGCATGAGGCGTTGGTGGGCTTGGAGGCAGGTGTGGGTGGTTTCGAGGCGGGTGGGGTCGGCGTCGGGGGTGACGGTCTCGAGGGTGGTGACGGGGGGAGGGAGTTGGACGGTCTCGAAGAGGTGGGAGACGCCGAGGTTGTCAATGAGGTCGGTGATGCGTTGGTTGGGGTGGAAGAGTTCGACGAGGGGCGGGCCGGGGCGGGCGGCGGCGGTCTGGAAGCCGACGCTGGCGAGGATGCCGAGAAAGGTGCTGTCCATGAGCTGGCAGTCCGTGAGGTCGAGGACGACGCGGGTGGCGCCGCGTTCTTGGAGGCGGGGGATGAGTTTCTTGAAGTCCACGCTGGTGGCGAAGTTGGCGCGGCCGGAAATTTTGACGATGGCGGTGTGGTCTTGGAGGCAGATGGAGAGTTGGGCGGCGGGCACGGTGTTCATCGAATGGTTTACTTATCGGAGTTGCGGGGCGCGGAGTCAAGCGGCTGCGGAGGATGGGACCGGGGTTTCGGCACGGATGATCTGGACGAGGGTTTGTTGGAGGAGGAGGGAGGCGTCAAGGGTGCTGAAGATAAGGCGGCGGTTGCAGTCGAGGAGGAGTTGCATGGCTTGAACGAGTTCGTCCTGGGTGTAGCGGCGGACTTGGGGGAGGGCTTTGTAGAGGACGTAGGCGTTTATGGCGAGGGGATTGAAGCGTTTGTCGGCGGGGAGGCGGTCGGCGGGGAGGCGGTCGAGCTGGGCTTTGAAGGTGTTGTAGTCGCCGGTGGGGCGGATCCATTTTTCGCGGAGCATTTCTTTGAGGAGGATGAGGACGCGGATTTTGGCGATGAGGCCGTAGAGGAGGCCAATCTCGGATTTTTGGTTGTCGAATTGCATTTCCCAGAGTTCGTCGTCGAGGCAGCGGAGGAGGCGGGGGAGGTCGCGGTCGCCAAGGGCGTCGCCGAGGGCGTAGGCGCGGGCTTGCTTGTTGCGGGTGACGATGGCGCGGACGTCGTGCATTTCGATGTCGGGGCGGGGGCCGACGTAGAGGGAGAGTTTCTCGATTTCGTTGTTCAACTGGCGGAGGTGAGGGCCGACGTTGTTGACGAGTTCGGCGAGGGCTTCATCGGAGATTTCTTTTTTGAGGGCGCGGAGGGCGCGGAGGGCGTGGGTCTCGGCTTTGCCGGCCCAGTCTTTGTCTTCGAGGGAGAGGGCGGCGAAGGTTTCGACGGTGCCGAGTTTTTCGAGGGTTTTGTAGAAGGATTTGCGTTTGTCCACCTTGGCGGCGCTGATGAGGAGGCGGACGGACTGCCACTGGAAGGTTTTTAGTTCAGCGGAGAGTTCGGCGAGGGTCTCGGTGACGGCCTGGGCGGAGGCGGTGCGGTCGTCGCCGAGGAAGCTGCAGTTCTGGAGCCAGACGGTTTTGCCGTAGCCGAAGAAGGGGAGGGTGTGGAGGGCTTCGCGGAGGCGGGCGAGGGCTTTGAGGGCTTCGCCGCTGTTGTTGACTTGGGCGTCGATGATTTCGTGGTCGAGGCCGCCGAGTTCGGCGCACCATTGTTGAAAGAGTTGGCGGGCGCGTTGTTTGACGCCGAGGTCGTCGTCGCCGCAGATAAGGGCGAGGGGGGCGGAGGTGGCGGCGGCCGGGGGCATGGGGGGGTGGGGCTAGGCTTTCTCTCCGCCTTCTTCGTTGATGCGGTCGAGGACTTCGGACATGTCTTCGACTTGTTCGAAGAGGGCGGTGGCGACGTAGAGGGGGCGCTTCTGGGCGGTGGCGATGGCGAGGCAGTCGCTGGGGCGGGCGTCGATCTCGACGAGTTTGCGGCCGAGTTCGTTTTGTTGCTGGAGAATGAGGCGGGCGAAGTAGGTGGAGTTTTTGAGGTCGGTGATGATGGCGCGTTCGACGGTGATGTTGAAGCCTTGGAGGATGCTGGCGATGAGGTCGTGGGTGAGGGGACGTTCCTTGGGGGTTTGGCGGAGGAACATGCCGATGACGTTGCCCATGTTGTGCTCGACCTGGATGACGAAGACTTTTTCGTCGTTGCCGACAAAGATGGCGCAGCCGCTGTTGGCGGGGAGGATGCCGCGGATCTCGACGGGCAGAACATCGTTCTTCATGCGGTGAGTTTAGGAGTGGCGGGTGAAAAAACAAGCCTCGTTCCGGCGGCGGCGGGGAAGATACGTTGGCGCGGCGGGTCAGGGCGCCATTTTTCCGACGAGGGCGGTGGTGGATTTGCCGGGGACGCCGGGCATGATGATGACTTTGCCGCCCAGGCGCTCGACGAGGCGGCGCTCGGGCTGGTTGATGGTGTCGAGGGTGTAGTCGCCGCCTTTGACATAGACGTCGGGGCGGACGGTTTCGAGGAGGCGGGTGGCGTCGGACTCGTGGAAGATGATGACGGCATCGACGCTTTGGAGGGCGGCGAGGACGAGGGCACGGTCGTCCTGGGAGTTGAGCGGGCGGCCGGGGCCTTTGAGGTGGCGGACCGTGGCGTCGGCATTGACGGCTACGAGGAGGAGGTCGGCGTGTTGCTTGGCGGATTCCAGATAGGTGACGTGGCCGGCGTGGAGGAGGTCGAAGCAGCCGTTGGTGACGGCGACGGTGCGGCCGGAGCGGCGGGCGCGCTCGCGCCAGGCCGGGAGGGATTCCGGGGAAAGGATTTTGTCACGGCAGTTCATGCGGGGCATTTTGAGCGGGCGGGGGAGGATGGCAACGAAACTTTTGCGGGCCGGGTGCGGTTTGTCCTGTAAGCAGGCAGTGCTGGCTGGCAACAGGACAGGCCGGAGGTGGCTCTGGGGGCCGGAGGCGGGCTGAAAAAGTTTTTTCCAAGAAATCAAGCTCAGGCGGTAAATGCTGCTCCGCCCTGCAAAGACTGGCATTTGCGTTGCTCATCCCCGGCAGCGGTCGGTGGCAGGCAATGTGTGAACGAACGAAGTAATAAATAAACCCGCCTCCACCAAGTTCACGCCGTGAATCACAAAAAAAAATAGTAATACAAATCAAAACATCAAATAAGTCCGGGTTCACGCTGGCGGAAATCATGATCGTCGTGGCCATCATCGGCCGACTCGCCGCCATCGCCATTCCCAACTTCAATAAAGCGCGTGAAACTTCGCAGCAGAAGTCCTGCATCGACAACCTCAAGCAGATCGAGGGCGCGAAAGCGAGCCGGGCGCTGGAAAGCAAGCAAGTGGGCACGGCTCTGGCGACGGCCGGGGACCTCTACGGCGCTGACAAGTATGTGCGCGACGAGCCAATCTGCCCGGCGGCCTTTGCCTATACGATTGGTTCCGTGAACACCAAGGAAGTCTGCTCCGCTCCGGCTGCTTCCGGCCACTTGCTGTAATCCACGGTTTCATCAAAAGGGCCTGGGGAATTCGTTCTCCAGGTTCTTTTGCTTTTCGCCCTTCGATTTTCGATTTGTTTTTACCAGCGGCCTCGGCTAATTTCACCCGCATGCAAATAAACAAATCAATGCGGGCCGGGTTTACGCTGGTGGAAATCATGATCGTGGTCGCCATCATCGGCCTGCTTGCCGCTATCGCCATTCCCAACCTCGTCAAAGCTCGCACCGCTTCCCAGCGCGCCGCCTGCATCTCCAATCTCCGCGCCATCGACGGCTCCAAAACCACCTGGGCCTTGGAAGAGCGCAAAAGCAGCAGCGACGTGCCCTCGGACGCCGATATGTTCGGGCCGGCCAAATACATCAAGGACAAGCCCGTCTGCCCCGCCAGCGGTTCCTACACCCTGAACGCCGTGGATGCCAAGCCGACCTGCACCGTGCCTGACCATACCTACTGATCTGGCCGGAAAATTTTTCGCGCGCGGCTTGAGGAACACAATTCTTCAAGCCGTTTTGTTTTGTCCGGATGGGGCGTCGCTTTTTCCCCGCAACCATTTCTCTTCCGCCTTGTTTCGTTTTTCAGCGGCCGGCCTAAGGCAATTCGTGAACGACTCTCCAGCCAAACCCGCCTTCGCTTCGTTCACGCCGCGCAGCGAAAGGCCGTTATGAAAACAAAAACCTCCCGCCAGTCCGGGTTCACCTTCGTAGAAATCATGATCGTCGTCGCCATCATCGGTTTGCTGGCGTCCAGCGCCATCCCTAGCTTCATCAAGGCGCAGAACACCGCCAAACGCCAGACCTGTCTTGCCAATTTGTGCGCCATCGAAGGGGTCAAGACGACCTGGGCGCTGGAGCAAAAGATTGGGACAAGCACCGCGCCGTCGGACACGGATCTGTTTGGTCCCGCGAACTACATCCGGGAGAAACCGCTCTGTCCCGCCAGCGGTAGCTACGACCTGAAGGCGGTTGATGCCCGTCCCACCTGCACCGTGCCGGACCACACTTTCTAATCTGGCGTTACCGTTCCTTCAGCCGCCGGCTTCGCATCCAATACAACCCACAGCCGAGCAGCGTGGCGAGGGACAGGCCCGCGCCGGCCTTGAAATTCGAGTCGCGATAAACAATCCGCACCGTGTGCCGGCCCGACGGAACCTCCAGCGCCTGGAAGGCGTGGTTCGCCCGCCACAACGCGACCGACCGGCCGTCCACCGTCGCCTCCCACGCGGGGTAAAATGACTGCGCGATGACGAGCAACCCCGGTTGGGCCGCGTCCACTTCCGCCTCGAGACGCTGGGCGCTGACGGTGTTCGTGATGATTTCGAGGTGCGTCGCGCCGGTCACGGAGATGAAATCCCGCGCGGCTTCGGGCAGGTAAACCATTTCCCGCGGCTTGAAATCAGCGGCGAGCAGCGCTTGGAAAACATTCGTGCCGTCCGCGAAGACCGGCCTCTGTCCGCCGGTGAGCAGCGGCAGGAAGGCCGGGCGCGGCGACCACTCGATCACGCTGTTCGACGCGGTGACCTGGGACACGCCGAGAAAATCCATCAGACCCGAGGGCGGCTGGTTGGTCGCCGCATAGAGCAGCGTCTCGATCTGCTTTTGCTCGCGCACCTGCAGCGTGGAGGAGCCGTTCACCTTAGGCGCGTCGTCGAGCAGGTTCAGGTTGGACCAGAGCGCCAGCCGCTTGACGATCCAGTTGGCCTGCGCCTCCGCGACCGTGCTGTTGAGCAGCGCGTTTTCCGCCTGCGGACTGATCATCACGCGGCCCTCGCCGAATTTTGGCGGCGCGGTGCCGGCCTCCTGCTGCAAGAAATGAGGCTTGAAGAATGCGGCGGGCAGGACGGGATTTTGGGCGGGCGAGTGGAGCCAGATCGCGCCGGCGATGGTCACGAGCATCAACCCGCTCAGCGCCCCGCGGCCGAGGGTGTCCGAGTTGGGGAGAAGTTTCCCCCCCCAGCAGACCACCGGGAGCAGCACCAGCACCAGCACCAGGGCGGCGGCCTGCAAGGCGGCGTTGGTGAAAGTCGCGCTCCAATCGTCGAATTGAAAACGATGCCCATGCGCGAACCAGACGATCGCGGCCATCGCGCCAAGGGTGGCCAGACCGAGGAGCAGCGCCGGCCGCCATTGAATTTTGTTTTTAGAAGCTTCGCAGTATTGCTGCACCGCCGCCGCCGCGAGCAGCGGGATGATGAAGGCCGCCAGCGTCATGAACTTGACCGGATAGCGCGTCAGCCCGAGCAGCGGGAAAACTTTTCGGAACCATGCGTAAATAAAAGTCTGGTCGCCCATTGCCATGATCAGGCTGAACAACAACAACGCGCCGAGCACCCGGCCGCGCCCGGACGACGGGAGAAAAACGCCCCACACGGCCAGCGCCAGCACGCCCGCGCCGGGATAATACGAGGTCATGAACTGCTGCCCGTACTGGAAGAACTGTCCCTGCGGCGTGCGGAAGCAGTGAAAGAGCGGCACGAGCAGATTGCCCCAGCCGCCGAGCGGCATCGCCCATTTCGCGGTGGCGAAAGACTTGTCCCGCTGCGAGGCCGCGAGCAGATCGAAGAACGGCAGCAGTTGCGCCGCCATCAGGCCGGCGGCCAGCAGCACCACCACCGCCGTCCGCCGCGTCATCGCTCCGCGCGCCGCGCCGGTCCGGGCCATTTCCAGCAGCCAGAGCGCGCCGATCAAAACCCACGTCAGCAGCACGATCTCCGGCGCGCCTGACAACATTTGCAGCGCGGCGAGGAGCGCGGCTAGCACGATGCGCCGTCCGCCCTCGCGCCACGCGCGCTCGGCGAGCAGCACCACGAACGGCATCCAGCCCAGGGCCACGAGATAGTTCGGCCAGATCAGGCTGGAGAACATGACGCCGTTGAAGACGTAGGCCACGCCCGCCACGCTGGCCGCGAAGTTGTGGCCCGTCCACCGGCGCGCGAGAAAATACATGCCCATCCCGGCGAGCAGCAGATGGGCGAAGCAGAACAAACTCAGCGACCACGGCAGCGGCAGTGCGAGATAAATGATCGAGAAGGGATAGAGCGTCATCGTCCCCCATTGCGCCATGAAGGGCGCGCCGCAGTTGCTTAAAGGATTCCACAGCGGCAGCTCGCCGTTCCAAAAACTCTGGTGATGGAAATAAACGAACGGATAGCCGAGCACGCCGTAGTCCCGGAAAAAAAACGAGTGCGAGCCGAGCAGCACTTGGGGAAACGCGGCACAGAGCAGGAGCGCAAGCAGGACGCCGAAACGCAGCGGCGTGAACCACTCCAGATGCGTGCGTCCGGCGGCGTTTCCGTTTTCCGATTTCATGCGCGTGAGGTAAGCCGGAGGCGCACGGTGAAGCCACTCATTTTACAGGCGGGCTTGCAGCTCGTGGTTCAGCACGGACAGGCCATAGACCGCCGCCGTCTCGCTGCGCAGCACCAGTCGGCCCAGCGTCACCGGGCGCGCGCCCGCCGCCTGTGCCGCCTCGATTTCAGCGCGGGTGAAATCGCCTTCCGGTCCGACCCAGAGCGCGAGCAATTTCGGAAGACATCCGTGCGCCGCGAAAAAATCCTCGAAATAAACACGCGGCTGCCGGCGCTTTTCCTCCAGCGAACCGATCAGCGCGAGATCAAACTTTTCCCCGCGCGCCAGGAAGGCCGCCGGCGTCAGCGGCGCTTCCACCTGCGGCAGCCAGGCCGAGCCGCATTGCTTGATCGCCTCGAGGGCGGTGCCGCGCCATTTTTCCGCCTTGGCCTGCGCATCGCCGGCGTCAAGCTGCGTGGTCACGCGTTCGGAGAGCAGCGGCACGATGCGGTGCGCGCCAAGTTCCGTGGCCTTCTGAATGATGCTCTCGATGATTTTCCCCTTGGGCACCGCCTGGAGCAGCGTGATCTGCCAGGGCAGGGGAGGCGTGAACTTTTTCTCCATCACCTCCAGCACGACCGTGTCCTTGCCGGACTCCCGCACGTCGCAAAAATATTCGTGGCCTGCGCCATCCAGGACGGTGACCCGCTCGCCGCGCCCGAGGCGCAGGACGTGCCGCGCGTGATGCGCCTCGGTGTCGCGCAGCACGAGCCGCAGTTCGCGACATTCTTCGGGCGGCAGATAGAAACGGTGCATGACGGAATTTGAAACCGCTGACGGAGAGGGGCAATCAATTTCCGCTCCTGATCCACAACAAACCGATTGACCGCCGGACCCGGGCGCAATCAATGTCCGCCTCCAGTCAGGGTGCGCAGCGTGCGCGCCCAACCGTCGTACAGTGCAAAACACCAATGGCCAGACCGCCCAAACCGCCGCGCCGTCCGTTCTTCGGGGTTCGCCTGTCGCCGGTCGGCATCATCACGGTCTTTCTCCTGCTGGTGGCGCTGTGTCTCCTGATTTGTTTTCTGACGGACCCGACTTTTTCCCCGAAATGGCGTCCCAACGGTTTTGGGGGTTAAGCCGCCTGGAATCGCCGCCGGGCCGCCGTGATGTCCTGCCCGATCTGTTCCTTCAGAGTTTCCAGTGAGGCAAACTTCTGCTCGTCCCGCAGCTTCTCCACGAAGGTGATCTCCAGCTCCTGTCCGTAAAGATCGCCGGAAAAATCCAGCAGATGCGCCTCCACGCGCAACTCCGGCCCGGGCGCTTTCACGGTGGGCCGGTGGCCGATGTTCAGCACGGCGCGATGCCGCCGGTCGCCGTGGTAGGCGTGGATGGCGTAAACTCCGGGCGGCGGCGTCAACCGCCCGGTTACGTCCACGTTCGCTGTGGGAAAACCAAGCTGGCGTCCGAGCTGGTCGCCGCGCACCACCGTGCCGGCCAGCGCGTATTCGCGGCCGAGCAGTTCCCCCGCGCGATCCAGCCGGCCCGCGCGGACCGCCTCGCGGATGCGTGTGCTGCTGACGGGTTCGCTGTCGAGCGCGACCGCGCCCAAGCCGTGGACGGAGAAGTGCATTTTCGCGCCGAGCGCTTTGAGCAGCGTCACGTTGCCGCCGCGTTGGTGGCCGAAGGTGAAATCACTCCCCACGCTCAGGCTGTGGATTTTTCCGAAATCGCGCGCCAGGCCGAAGATGAACTCCTCGCCGGTCAGTTCGCTGAACGCCTGGTCGAACGGGATGACGAGCGTGGCGTCCGCGCCGAGCGCGGCGATGGCCCGCAGTTTTTGCGGCAGCGAATGGATGAGCGGCGGGGTGCGGGCCGGGGCGACCACGGCATTGGGATGGCGGTCGAAGGTGATGACCACGGCCAGGGCCTCCTGCTGTTCGGCGTCCGCCACCGTCTGGCGGATGACCTGCTGATGGCCGAGATGCACGCCGTCGAAGACGCCGATGGCCGCGCAGACTTTGCACGTGCCCGGCTGCAGTTCGGCGGCTTGTTGGATGATCTTCATTGCGCAAGCCGGAGTGCCAGTCTTCTCGCTCTCGTCCCCAAAAGGAGGAGAGGGAGAAGAGGCGCACGATCATCGGCCAGCGGCAGCTTATGGCAAGGAGCGGAATGTCCCGCATTCACAACATAATTTTTGGCGAGAGAGAAATTCACGGGAGATTTTATTCGGCTCGGCTCAATTGCAGGAATGGGATCACGCGCTTCTCCAGTTCGGCGGGCGACAGGTTCATCACTTCCTCGAACTCGATGGCGTCCGCCACGTCGAACTTGCCGGAGACCGCGCGCCGCAGCGTTTTGAGATGCGCGCCGCAGCCGAGTCGCTGGCCGAGATCGTGCGCGAGACTGCGCACGTACGTTCCCTTCGTGCAGGCCACGCGGAACCGCGCGAACGGCTCAGCGTAATCGGTGAAGCGGAAGGTGTAGATGTGGATCATCCGTTCCTTACGCTCCACTTCCAGGCCTTTGCGCGCGAGTTTGTAGAGCGGCACGCCCTTGATTTTCACGGCGGAAACCATCGGCGGCAACTGCATCTGGTCGCCCACAAATTTATCCGCCTCGGCGTTCAACAATTCCAGCGTCAAGGGTGGCACCGGCTGCGAACCGGTCACCTCACCGTCCGCGTCGAAGCTGTCCGTCGTTTCGCCGAACTTGATCGTGCCTTCATAGACTTTGTCAGATGACATGAGTTTTTCGGACAACTTCGTGCCGCGTCCCAGCACGATGATGAGTAGGCCGGTGGCGTTCGGATCGAGGGTGCCGCAATGGCCGACCTTTTTGATGCGGAACTGGCGGCGGATCGCGTCCACGATGTCGTGCGAGGTCGGCCCGGCCGGCTTGTCGATCAGGATGGCTCCGTCGAGCGTGTCAAATGGTTGCATGTATCAATGTGTCCGGCACCGGTGCGGCGTCGGGGGCGCAGTGTAGGTGCGGAGGTTTGGCGGGTTCAACCGTAATTTGAAATCAGGCGTGGCCACCACTGCGGGGCGTTTTTTCCGCCGGGCGGAACGCACCGGCTCCACGGCAGGCGGGACGCGCGCCGCCACGGGTTGCGGGGATGCGGACTTGCCAAAGCGGCGGGTGTGACCTAAGAGATGCCCGCCTCGGAACGCCAGTTTAGCTCAGTGGTAGAGCAACGGTTTTGTAAACCGTCGGTCGTCGGTTCGATCCCGACAACTGGCTCCAGGATCGTCCTCCTTCTGCCGCTTCAGCCGTGACGATCCAACTGCGAAATTTTTTTACCACGGATGGACACGGATGAGAGGCCTGATTTTCAAGCCAGCATCGTGTCACTGGAAAGGGGGTCGGGCTGTTTTTTTATCCTCGTTGGTTGTTGATCGGGAACATCCGTGTTCATCCGTGTCCATCCGTGGTTGCAACTGCATGATTCCGGTTCAGCGCGCCGGCGGGTGCGCCAGAAAATCCTGATAGGCGAGGCGGATGCCGGTCTCCAGATCCACTTCCGGTTTCCAGCCGAGCGCGAAGAGGCGCGAGGAATCCATCAGCTTGCGCGGCGCGCCGTCGGGCTTGGAGGTGTCCCAGAGAATTTCACCGGTGAAACCGGTGGCGCGTTTCACGAGGTGGGCCATTTCGCGGATGGTCAACTCGTGGCCGCTGCCGACGTTGATGAACTGTTCCTCGCTGTAATGGCGCATCAGGAACAGACACGAGCGGGCGAGGTCGTCGGCGTGGAGGAGTTCGCGCAGGGGCGAGCCGCTGCCCCAGCAGGTGATGGTGGTCGCGCCGGAAACTTTGGCCTCGTGAAATTTCCGGATGAGCGCGGGCAGCACATGCGAGGTCTGCAAATCGTAATTGTCATTCGGCCCGTACATGTTTGTCGGCATGGCGCTGATGAAATCGCAGCCGTGCTGGCGGCGGTAGGCCTGGCACATTTTGATGCCGGCGATCTTGGCGACGGCGTACCATTCGTTGGTCGGTTCGAGCGGGCCGGAGAGCAGGTGTTCCTCCTTGAGCGGTTGGGGCGCAAGCTTGGGGTAGATGCAGGAGCTGCCGAGGAAGAGGAGTTTTTTCACGCTGGCCAGGTGCGCGCCGTGGATGAGGTGGTTCTGGATTTGGAGGTTCTCGTAGAGAAAATTGGCCGGCTGACTGTGGTTGGCGAGAATGCCGCCGACCTTGGCCGCCGCCACGAAGACGAACTCCGGCCTTTCCTCGGCGTAAAACTTTTGGACCGCGCCGGCATCGAGCAGTTCCAGTTCAGCGCGGGTCCGCCCAAGCAATTGAGTGAAGCCCTGTCGCTGGAGTTCTCGCCAGATGGCGCTGCCGACGAGTCCGCGATGGCCGGCCACGTAAATTCG
>SIBH01000026.1 GCA_009695285.1 Pedosphaera sp. | reverse complement strand
AGTTTGATGTGTGGGACCAGCCGCGCCTTAGCGTCGTAGCGTAGTTTACGCTTCGAGCAACCGAGGTAGGTGCTGGCCTCAAGCAGGTTCATATTGAGCGGGGGATCGCGGCGGATGTCTGCTGCCTCTGCCGGTGTAAGCTCCCGTAATCTGACCTGTTTGGTTTTGTCGTTTTTGTTTTGCATAAAATAACCGTTTCGGGGCTAACTTTGTGCATTTGCGGCAACCCGTCACGAATTGCCGCCCGTCGGCTTTACACCAAGGTTGTGGCGGGATTTGTCGGGCGAATTTAGTTGCCGCGGGAAGAGGGCAACTGGGCAGGGCGAGGATCGTCAGTTCGGGTAGATTAGGCCGAGGCGCTCACGCTCACGGGCAAACCGGTCCAGATATTTCGCCGTGGTTGTCTCGCTGGAAGGCACGCCCGCCTGCTTGTTCAGGCTCTCAGCAAACTCCGGTTCTTTCTTTCCCAAACGTTTCTGGGAAACCATATAGGGCCACAATCCAGCCAGGGCGAGTCGCCTGCGCAATCCGCTGCCTGCGGCATCGTTCTCGATCCACTGCGGAACGAGACCGAGTGGTCTATTTTTTCTTTTCTGGAAAAGAAACCGCATGAGGAATGTTGTGTCTTTCTTGAGCGGCGGCAGGAGTTTGGCGAGAAGACCTGGCCTCGTGAGCACGTCGTTGTGTGACAGGCCGTCGAAGAAGAAGTTCCACAATGCTTCGGCAACCTCGCCGCTGCGGAGGTCACGATGGATGGAGCGATAAATGTCAGCACGATCTTGATTTCCCGCAGCCGCTTGCTTGATTATCTTACGAGCCGCATCGATCAAGTCCCTTTTGTTTCGCCGCTGCGGCAGTGATGACTGGCTGACGTGCAACAGATAATTCAGATGCGCCCACAGCAACGCGCGCGCAACGGCGCGCAGAGAGTCGTTATTGGTTTTACACTGAGCCATGAGCCGTGCACGAGATGGACTGGTGTAAAGTTCCGCGGCGAGTTCCGTGAGGCGGAATCCCTCACCCTGATAGGCGGGCCGTGCCATTTTCGCGGCTAGTCCTCCACCGAGTTCACAGCTAAAGACTTGCTGATCATAAAGTTCCTTGTGCGGAGTAAGTTTAGGATGGTGGCGGTAGTAATCGTCCTCAATATTTCCGAGCGAGATGGTCCGAGGCGATTTAACCGAATAGGCGGCACGGCGGTCTTTCGGCACAGTGGCCCGAATCCACCTGGATTCGGAGGGGGGCAGCAAGGCGCGGTTCTTTATTAGGTGTTGGTTGAGGTGGAGTATCTGTTGCTTCGGCGGGAGAGAGGATAAAGCCTCAATCAAACGCGCCACGTAGCCATTGCGAAAGACCTCGTCACGGTGCAGAAGCTCCTTTGTGATCGTGGCCGATTTAGTCCGGGGCAGTATGCGATGCAACTGGCGGAATATTTCCTTGCGCCGTTTCGGGTCGTGTTCGTCACGGAGGCTCTGTAGGAGCTTCCGATATGGAGCCGGCAAGAGCTTGCTGCGTTGCTTTAGTTGATATGCATCCGGCTCGGCATCGAAACAGGCCCGCACCAGAGGATCGAAGCATCCGCCGGCCAGCCAGTGGGCGAAATATCGGCAAAACTCCGGCTTGTTTTTCCCCGGCACGAGGTGGAGGAAGTTCACCGGCTGGATGACCCGTGCGTGGAGGGGAGGTGCGCCGGAAGGTGCAGGGCTGATTCTTTTGGGAGTAGGCATAAGGATGTTCGCGCCCAAATCAGGCCGAAGCAATTAGTGCGTTCGTTTTTGGATCTGCCGCCGTCATAGGAATGACGTTCGTCGCGGAGGCCGGTGGCGCGAGCTTGAAGAACTTCAGGCCATCGCCTCTTCGCACCAAGGCTCGATAGTGTTTGAACAGGGTTTTGTCGCTCTTCTGCCCTAATCGGGCACAAACCAAAGTGGCATCGCCGGTCAGCTCATACAAGTAGCTGGCGTAGCTGTGACGGATCGCGTTTTGCGGCCAGGGGTCGATTCCCGCGTATTTGCGGAGCTTTGCGAACCGCTTGTTGTAGCCTTTGGGTTCGAGGCCGCTACTGGCCGGCGCGGGCAGACGGGAAAGCCACGCAGTCACAGGGTCGAGCTGCGTGGCGTGGCGCTCGGTTCGGCTGGTGCCGTCTTTGGCTAGGAACGTCAATTGTTCGAACGTGTTCACCACAAATTCCACGTTGCGAATGTGAGACACCTTAGTAACCGCTGTTTTGACATTGACGAAGCCTTCAGGAAGTAGAATGTTATCCATGATGAGGCGTTGAGTTTCCAGAGTGCGGATACCGCAAAAAAGTTTAAGCGTAATGAACCAGCCGAGTTCGAGTTCCGGATGCTCCAAAGCGGCGTTCAAGAGCCGCGCGGCCTGTTCGACGGTTAGAATTCCCGGCTCTCGGTAATCGACACCGGGCTTTGGAATCTCGGCAAGCGGATTAATGGCCGCGAATTTCTGGCAGATGGCATAGCGGAACAGCCCGTTGACGACCGTGTGATAGTTGCGGCGCGTCTGGGCCGTGTGCGTCGGATCATCGAGCCATTCCCGCACATCGGCCTTTGTGACATTTTTCACCAAATGCGAGCCGAAAGTCTTCGCAAAAACTCCAAGGCGATGCTCCACGTCCGCCACCGAGCGCTCACGTAATGGTTTTTGAGATTTGGTGGTCGAGCCGTTTCGTTTGCCTATGAGGTAATCATTCATGAGCTGGTCCACCGTGACATCACCGCCTTCGGGCCGGTGGTGGGAAAGGTAGAAGCGGACGGCTGTTTCAAGATCCTCGGCGCGGCAGTTCTTAATTGCTAAGAGGTCGAAGGCTTTGCGGGCATGGTTGCGCTGGGTATCATCCAGGTCGAAGGCGGCGAGACCGTTGTTCATCCGCTGGCGCAGCAAGACGGCGGCGTAGCTTTCAGCTTCTTCGGTGGTCTTGAATTGCCGGAGAGTCCGACGACCCATCACGCTCTCGGGCACTTCGACCCGGAAGCTGTATGTGCCTGATCGATTCTTCATTGGTCGGATGCGGATGCCGCCCGGGGTTGTCCAAGGCCGGTGCCTTAAGGTCTTTGGCCTAGCTGAGTTAGGTTTGCTCATGGCTGCCACATTCTGCCGAAAAATGGCCTCTCGCAACGAAAAAGTGATAGAAAAACGATAGTCGCGTATTTCAGCCCCTGTAAACATGTGTGAGCAGCGGTTTCCTAAACCGTTGATCCCAGTTCAATTCCGGGCGGGGGCACCAGTTAATTCTGGCGATCTTCAATTGATGGCAAGGGGTTTGCAGCGGGCCGATGAATAGCCTGGATAGGGGCCTAGTCGATACCGGTGGACAGTTCAACAGCTTCAGAGCGCGATGAGCGACACGAAGCGGAAGCAACGATATGAAAAATAAATTAATGCGGCAGTTCGGAACGGGAACAGCCATGGGATTGACTTTGTTTTTGGGTTGCACGAATCAGTCTGCGCAAACCGAACCGGTGAAAACGGTGCTGGCGGCTCCGGCAATTGCGGCCCCGGTGGTTCCGGTTCCGGCGGCTCCGGCCGTCGAGCAGCGCGTGGCTCCGGCGGTGGCTCCGGAGAACTTGAAGATCACCCCCGGCTTGGCGGAGATCATCAAACTCGCGCAAGCCGGCGTGACCGAGGAGATCATGCTCGCCTACATCAGCAATTCCGAACAGCGCTTCACGCTCGGTCCGGATGAAATTGTTTATTTGAACGACCTCGGCGTCACCAGCCCGGTCATCACCGCGATGATTCAGCGGGATGGAAAACTGGCGGCAGCCAAGCCGGCCGTGGCCCAGCCACACGTCGTTTCCAATGTGCCTGCGCCTGCGCCCGCTCCCGCCGCACCTCCGGTTGCCACCACGCAGGTCGTCACCACCACTTACGTCGCGCCGCCGGTGCAGGAACCAAGCGTGGCGTATTTTTATGACTCGCTGTCGCCGTACGGCACCTGGGTCAACGTGAGCGGCGTGGGCATGTGCTGGCAGCCGACCGTCGCGGTCGCCTCGGCCGAGTGGCGGCCGTACTCGGATCGCGGCCGATGGCTCTGGTCGGACAGCGGCTGGTATTGGCAGTCGGATTATTCCTGGGGCTGGGCGGCGTTCCATTATGGACGCTGGCATCGGCACGACCGGATGGGCTGGGTCTGGCGGCCGGACACCCACTGGGGGCCGGCCTGGGTGAGTTGGCGCTACACGTCCACGCATTGCGGTTGGGCGCCGTTGCCGCCGGCGGCGCATTACGTGAGCGGCGTCGGATTCAGATATCAGGAACGGAATGTCGGGGTGAGTTTTGATTTCGGCCTGACCGACTTCCATTACACGTTCATTGGGCTGGGCCTGTTCTGTGACTACAACCCGCGCCGCCACTACGAGCCGCGCCACCGGGTGACGAACGTCTATAAAAACTCCACCGTCATCAATAACTACGTGGTCGGAAACAACAACACCATCATCAATAATGGCGTGGGGCGCGACACGGTGGTGAAAGTTTCGCAAACGTCCGTGCGCACCGTGGCCATCCGCGAAACGCCCGTGTCGGAGACGGGGACGGCGCGCACCCGCATCAAACCGGAGCGCATGGAAAAAGAAGGCGCCTCGCTGGTGGTCTATCGTCCGCAGTTGCCCAAGACCCCGCCCGCCACGCTCGCCAGTTCCACTGCGGGAAAATATGAATCGCCCGCCCAGTTGCGCTACAAGGCCGAAAACCCGCAGGCCCCGCGGCTTTCCCTCGCCACCCCCGCGCCGGCGGACACCGCCAAACCGGCTCCGCTGGCGGATCCGGTCAAGCTCGCCCCGCTCGCGAATGTGGCCGGCGGCCCGAAAACAGGTGTCGCGCCCATCATCATGCGCGGCAACAATCCCGCCCCCACGCCGCAGACCACCGTCGCCACTCCGGCGCCTGGAAAATATGAATCCCCCGCGCAGTTGCGCTACAAGGCGGAAAACCCGCCGGTCAGGCTCCCCGCCATTGCCAACCCCGCGCCGGTGCGGAACAACCCTCCGGCCGGCAAGCCTGTCGTCACCTCGATCCCGCAACCCAATCCAACTACCATTGAGAAAGCCGCCCCTCCTGTGGTCGCCGCCCCCGCGCCGGCGGACACCGCCAAACCGGCTCCGCTGGCGGATCCAGCCAAGCCCGCCCCGCTCGCGAATTTGGCCGGCGGCCTGAAAACAGGTGTCGCCCCTATCACCATGCGCGGCAACAATCCCGCCCCCACGCCGCAGACCACCGTCGCCACTCCGGCGCCTGGAAAATATGAATCCCCCGCGCAGTTGCGCTACAAGGCGGAAAACCCGCCGGTCAGGCTCCCTGCCATTGCCAACCCCGCGCCGGTGCGGAACAACCCTCCGGCCGGCAAGTCTGTCGTCACCTCGATCCCGCAACCCAATCCGACTACCATTGCGAAATCCGCCCCTCCTGTGGTCGCCGCCCCCGTGCCGGTCAGGACCGAGCCGCCGGCCCGCGGCTTCTATGGCCAGCCCCAGCCGAAGGGCCAGTACGAATCGCCGGCGCAGAAGCTCTACAAGGGCCAAAACCCCGAGATGTTTGAACATCGGCCGGCGCCCCAGCAACCGGTCAGGCGCGCCGCGCCTGGCGGTCAGCCTGTCCCACAGGATAGTTCCAACCCGCAGGGCCGCGCTGGGAACTCCTCCGGCAACGGCAAGAACGACCGGAACAAATAATTCACCGCGTCCAGCGTAACGCCCCACGAAAACCGCGCGGAACATTCCGCGCGGTTTTTTCGCGTCCGAAAAAAACCATGTTCACTCCGGCGCGACTGTGTTTCAATTCCAGCCGTGGGCATCACGCCGCAACAATTTGCACAGCTTCAAACCCGCCTTGATGGTCGGCGGCGCACCGCCCGCCCCGTGGTGGAATCCGCTCCCCGCCCTGCCGCCCATCAAATCATCCTTGGCATTGATCCATCGCTGCGCGGCACCGGCTACGGCGTCATCCGCCTGGCCCGGCCCCATCCGCAGGCGCTCGCGCACGGCACGGTTAGCTGTCCAGCCAGTTGGGAACACTCGCGCTGCCTAGTGAAAATCGCCGCGACCATTCGCGACGTGATCCGGCAGCACCAGCCGACCGTCTGCGTGGTCGAGGGAATTTTCTTCGTCCAGAACGTGCAGACCGCGCTCATCATGGGTGAGGCGCGCGGCGCGGGCCTGGTCGCCGCCGCCGAGGCCGGGTTGGATATCTATGAACTGGCCACACGCAAAGTGAAGCAGGCCATCGTGGGCTACGGCGCGGCGCAAAAAATCGCCGTCGCCAAAATGGTCCAGCGCATGTTGCACCTGGCTGAACTGCCCGCGCCCGACGCCGCCGATGCGCTCGCGCTCGCGCTGGCCCACGCGCAAAGCAGCAGCCGCCTGAGCCGGGACGCGCTGAAAAAAATCTGAGTGGCACCACAACCGATGAAAACATTCAACATTCAACATTCAACATCGAACGCCCAACCGGCACCGCGCCTGGCCGGCGGTTTCTGTCATTCGAGGTTGAGCGTTGAAAGTTGGGCGTTGAATGTTTCTCCCTTCCCCAAATGATCACCTTCCTCCACGGCAAACTCGTTGCATCCCTCCCGACCCAGGTCATCGTCGATGTCCACGGCGTCGGTTACGAAGTCCTCATTCCGCTGTCCTCCTTCGACAAGCTGCCCGCGCCCGGCGGCGACGTGACCATCCTCACTCACCTGACCGTGCGCGAGGACGCCCACCTGCTCTATGGCTTCATGACCGCCGCCGAGCGCGACTTGTTCCGCCTGCTCATTCACACCGTCAGCGGGATCGGGCCGAAGATCGCACTCAACCTTCTCAGCGGCATGAACGTCGTCGCGTTGCGCGGCGCGGTGGCCAACGGCGACGTGAAGGCGCTCTCCTCCATCTCCGGCGTCGGCAAGAAAACCGCTGAACGCATCATCGTCGAACTGCGCGACAAAATCGGCGCGACCGGTGCGTGGGAGGCCAGCAGCGCCAAACATTCCCTCTCCGCCGCCGACCAGAAAATCAACGACGCCATCCTCGCCCTCATGGCGCTCGGCTTCAAACAGCCCGAGGCGCACGACGCTGTCCGTGCGTCGCTCGCGCTGCTCGGCCCGGACGCGAACGTGGAGAGCCTGGTGCGGGCCTGCTTGAAAAAAGGCGCGTGATGGCGGCTGCCGATTCCAGACCGGTCGTCGTGCCGCGCCGGTTGCGCTGGCATCAAACCCTCCTGGCCGCGCTCATCTATTATTTGATTCGCGTCGTGGGTTCCACCTTGCGCCGCGAATGGCGCGACCGTTCCGGGCTGCTGGCCGGCACCACGCAGCCGGTGATCTTCTGCGTCTGGCACAACCGGCTCGCGCTCTCGCTGCTCATCCAGCGCGACTACGTGCAAAAGCTCCAACCCACGCGCCGCCTCGCCGCCATCGTCAGCGCGAGCGGGGACGGCGCGATGGTCGCGCGCGTGCTCGAACATTTCGACGCGCTGCCGGTGCGCGGCTCCAGCAGCCGGCGTGGGCCGCAGGCGCTGCTCGAACTGACGCGCGTCGCCGCGCAGGGCCGCGACCTGGCCATTACGCCGGACGGCCCGCGCGGCCCGCGCTACGTAGTGCAGGAAGGCGTGATTGCGATCGCGCAGTTGACGGGCATGCCCATCGTGCCGGTCTCCTATCACTTGAACTGGAAGTTCCGCACGAAGAGCTGGGACGGCTTTCAAATTCCTTTTCCCTTCGCGCGCTGGACGGTGACGTTTGGCGAGCCGGTGCGCGTCCCCCGCGCAGCCACCGGCGCGGAGCGCGAACAGGCGCGGTGCGATTTGGAAACGCGCCTGAAAAATCTCACCGTCGATTAAGCCGGAACCATGTAATTAAAACCACGAATGCACACGAATCGACACGAATGGGAGAGGCGACCGAGGATGTTGCAGCTTCCTCCTGCCACACCCTGTTTGGTGTGATCTGGCTCGTTGTGATTAGTGTCCATTGGTGTCCATTCGTGGTTGAACAGAATTGTTTCGGTTAAGTTTCTCACGGCTTCTGCACTGGCGGAGGAAACGTCTCCGCGTAATGCGCGAACCGCCTCGTCACCGACTTCACATATTCGCGCGTGCCGGGGTAGGTCATCTGTTTCAGGAACTCCGCGCTGTTCGTCGCGGCGGCTCCCTTGGCCCAGCGGAGGACGTTCGCCCGGCCCGCGTTGTAGTCGGCCAGCGCATACACCGCGGGGCTGTCCGTCTGCTCATAACGGCGGAGCGCCTTCCGCAAATACCATGTCCCGGCGCGCGTGTTTTTCTCCGGGTCGAACAACTGCTCATGAAAATAAAACGGCGCGTGCTCGGCCTCGGCCCATTCGCGCCCGGTGACTTCCATGATTTGCATCAGGCCGAACTCGCCCTGGCCGCCGCGCGCCGTGGGGTTGAACCGGCTTTCGCGCCAGACCACCGCCTTGACCAGCGCGGGATGCACGCCGTAACGCCGGGCCGCCGCGAGGATCGGTTGGTCCTGGCTGGACTCGAGAGGGGCCTGCCGCCAGCGATGCAGGCCGAAGGACGCGAGCAGCAGGAGCGCGCCCGCGAGCATCCAGCGCCGTTTGGTTTTCACGTGGCGGCCGGCTTAGGCGCCGGAGAATTTTTTCCGTTCGTTGCCGCTCGCCTCGCGAAAATCACTGAGCCGACCTTTCTTGAAGGAGCCGTCCGCCAGCTTCAACGAGACCTCCGGCGCCCAGCCGGCCCGGGCCTCGGTCACGCTTTCCACGACGCCCACGGCGCGGGAAATTTTGTGAACCATGATTTCGCCGAGATAACCGTCGCCGGTTCCTGATATTTTGGATTTGGCCATGTGTCGGCGAGTATGGGGAATTCCGGCCCGGGTTCAATGCCTGATTGGTGTGGCCCGAATCATTTTCCTCCAGCCAGGTTTTGGGTGGTGTCCATTTTGGAGCCGTGATCAGGCCAAGTCGTTCGAGAGGCTGAGGAACGCGCCGGGCAGCAGCTCTTGCACGGTGAACTCCCGGATCGTTTTCGAACGCGCAGAATCGGCCACCCAGATGGTCGCGGCGGGCGCGTATTCGGAGAGCAGTTGCCGGCAGGCCCCGCAGGGCATCGGGCCACCGGCCACGCGCGCCACGATGGCGAGGGCGGTGAATTTTCTTTTCCCGGCGGTCAACGCCTTGAAGAGCGCGATCCGCTCGGCGCAGCAGGTCAGGCCGTAGCTTACGCTTTCCACGTTGGCCCCGCTGATGATTTTGCCCCGGCTGGTCAGCAGGGCGGCACCGACCTGGAATTTGGAATAGGGCGCGACAGCCCGCGCCCGCGCCTGCAGGGCCGCGCGAATCAGCCGGGCTTTGCCGGAACTTCGGACCTGGGACGGCGGCATGGTGGCGGGGCGGGCGTCCTGCCCTCGAACAAAAAGATTTCCGGGCGAGACGCCCGTGAGCACCGCCGGGACGGCTGCGCCACTTGCCGGTGCAGATTCAGATTTCGTAGTTCGAGCTTTATTTGGTTTCGGCATAGAACTCGGCGAATTTTTCCAGCAGCCGCGCCGCCTGGGTTTTCACCGCGTCGCCTGTGGCCAGCACGTCGGCGTGCGAGAGCGGCTCCTTGCCCAGGCCCGCCGCCGGGTTGGTGATGCACGAGAGCGCGGCCACTCGCAGGCCGCACTGCCGCGCCACGATCGCCTCCGGCACGGTGCTCATGCCGACCGCGTCTGCGCCGAGCCCCGAGAAGGCGCGGATTTCCGCAGGCGTTTCATAACTGGGGCCAGACACCGCCAGATACACTCCGCTGTGCAGCCGCGTCTTGGTTTTGGCGCCGGCTTTTTTCAGCAGCCTGGCCAGCGCCGGATCGTAGGCCTGCGTCAGATCGACGAACCGGTTCGGCTCCCGCCAGCCGCGCAGCGGATTCGCGCCCATGAAATTGATGTGATCGGTCACCGCCATGAAATCGCCGCGGCGAAAACGTCCGTTGATCCCGCCCGCCGCGTTGGTCAGCAGCAGCGCGCGCACGCCCAGCGCGGCCAGCACTCGGATGGGAAACGTCACTGTCTCCATCGAATGGCCCTCGTAAAAATGCGTCCGCCCGCTCACCACCACCACCGGCGTCTTGGCCAGATACGCCAGCGCCAGCCGGCCTTCGTGTCCGGAGACGCTCGTGTTCGCGAAGCCGGGAATCTCGACGAACGACACCTCCATCACCACCGTGCAGCGTGCCATCACAGATTGAAATCCGCTGCCCAGCACCAGGCCGAGCGTCGGGCGCAGCTTGGAGCGTTTCAGGATGTGCGCGGCCACTTCCGCCGGCGCGGGGCGTCCCTCATGTTTTGTTTCTCGACTCAGCATTTTGTGTGGCTTGATTTATCCCGTCGCTGCCTTACGCTCTGGGCCGCTAAAAATGTTATGCAATTGAACAACGACGAAATCCGCCGCTACTCACGCCACCTCATTCTGCCCGAAGTCGGTCTCGCGGGCCAAAAGAAAATTTGTTCGACGAGCGTGCTCTGCATCGGCGCGGGCGGGCTGGGTTCGCCCATCGCGATGTATCTCGCCGCCGCCGGCGTCGGCAAGATCGGCGTGCTGGATTTCGACACCGTGGATTTTTCCAACCTCCAGCGGCAGATCATCCACGGCACGGAGAACGTCGGCCAGTCCAAGGCCGAGTCCGCGAAGGTCACTATCAACCGCATCAATCCCGGCGTGGAAGTAGTCCTCCACAACACCCGCATCACCAGCGAAAACGCCCTCGAAATCATTGCGCAATACGACATTGTGGTGGACGGCACCGACAATTTTCCCACGCGCTACCTGACGAACGACGCCTGCGTGCTCCTCAAAAAGCCCAATGTCTATGGCTCCATTTTCCGTTTTGAGGGCCAGGCCAGCGTCTTCGCGCCGCACCTCGGCGGGCCGTGCTACCGCTGCCTTTACCCGGAACCGCCGCCGCCCGGCATGGTGCCGAGCTGCGCGGAAGGCGGCGTGCTCGGCGTGCTGCCCGGCATCGTCGGCTGCATCCAGGCCACGGAGATTTTGAAGATCGCCCTCGGCAAAGGCAGTTCGCTCATCGGACGGCTGCTTCTGTTCAACGCGCTCGACATGAAGTTTCGTGAATTGAAACTCCGCCGCGATCCGCAATGCCCGCTCTGCGGCGAGAACCCGATCATCACCAAGCTCATCGACTACGAAATGTTCTGCGGCATCCTGCCCGAACCGGCGAACCCCGCGCAGAATCCCGACGAAGTCACCGTCCAGGAAATGAAGCGCGC
This sequence comes from Pedosphaera sp., assembly GCA_009695285.1. Lineage (GTDB taxonomy): Bacteria > Verrucomicrobiota > Verrucomicrobiia > Limisphaerales > SIBH01 > SIBH01. Next base: position 11,928 of record SIBH01000026.1, on the reverse strand, counting down.
GCTCGACGATCCCAAGCTCGGCATCAAGGTTATCGACGTGCGCGACCCGGACGAATATCAGATCGCGCACATCAACGGCGTGCCGCAGATTCCGCTCGGCTCGCTCCCGCAGCGGTTCACCGAACTCGACCCGAACCAGACGATTTATCTGCACTGCAAAAGCGGCATCCGCTCGATGAAGGCGCTGAAATTTCTGCGCGAGCAGGGGTTCAAATACGTGAAGAGCGTCAAAGGCGGCATCAGCGCCTGGGCCGATGAGATTGACCACAGCGTCGCGAAGTATTGATCTTCCGCCGGAGTGAGGCCGTCACGGTCCTGGCCGGATCGCTTTCAGACATAGTTCCGCTTCCGAGCGAGTATCAGCGTCTTTACTTGTTAAGTCCTTTAGCAAAGCGGGCATTGCGGACAGCGCGTTGGTTCCCAGAATCCAAAAGGCCGTTTGGACGAACCATGGTGAACTAATGATTTCTTCGTGGTCGGTGACAACGTGCTTTAGGAAGGATGGTTTGTAATCTAGGCATACCAAGGCGTGACGGCGCGCAGATCGACGCAGACCAACTGGCGCGGGCCTTTGATGTAAGCAAAACCGTCGGCCAGCGCGGGGCAAGTGCGCGTGGTGCGACCCACGGCCTGGAAGCGCCCTTTCAATTGGAACTTCTTGGGATCGGCCTTGACGAGCTGCAGTTCGCCGGTGTCGGACAGGATGAGCAGATTTTTTTGAAACGCGCGATGGTGCGGGAGCCGACTTGCGGCTGTTCCCAGACCAGTTTTCCGGTGGCAAGCTAGATGCAACGCAGATTCGGCCCGCCATGCTCCCAGGCGTGGCCGTGAAAGCCATAGATGTGATTCTCATAAATTATCCCGGCGGCGTAATGCGTGGAAATGGCGTCGTCAAGGTGCCAGAGAGTTTCCGGTTTGCCCTCTTTCACGCGGATGAGTTGCGCGCCAAGTTTGTACCAGCCGGAAAGAAAAATAAGATCACCGAAGACGACCGAAGCGACTTCTCTCAGGCCAATGCCAGTCCGTGGCTTTGGAACGGAACGAAATCAGCCGTGTTGCCGGTGGCGAGCTTGACGCCACACCGAATGGCGACGGCGGTAATCTGGCAATCAGCCATGCTGCGCGAGCGGCGACCAGTCGCGTTGAACAACTCGGCGGCTTTGCGGGCGTCCACAGCGGGGAACGGCTCAGGTGCAGACAGGAGAAGTTGGGCGAGCAATTCGTCCTGCGGAGTCAGCGGGTCGCAGACGAATTCACTCCCCGCCACGGTGCTGGCGGCGAAGTCTTCTCCAGTCGTGAGCCATGACAACAACTTGGTTTCGGCGACGGAGCCGGAAACGAGTGACTCAATGAGGAAGTTCGTGTCGAGGTGAATTATTGACTCGAATCAACGGCGGCTTGCGCGGACGGATGACTGCCAGGCGGCCGCCTTTTCGGGCGTGAGTTGAAGATGGCGTTGCAGCTCTTTGAACGCCTGCAGGCGGTCGGAACTGGTGGCCGAAGCAGGAGCAGCCTCCGCCTGGGCCACGGCGCGTTTCACGGCTTCTTCTTTGGAAACGCCCCATGCCCGCCCGAGTTGTTCCAACAATTCCGCTGTTGCAGAATCCATCTCCAACGAGATTGTGTGGCCGTTGCCGTTTATGGCTGGAACGTATCACGGCCAAAGCTCTGCAAACAAGCGCAACTTCACCCGTAAAGTTTTTTTCCACGCCGCGCCGATGTTGCGTTCTGAAATGAAACTGTTTTCAAACGGCAGCGTTTGCTATGAACAGCCTCGAAGCATGAACGACATTTTAAAAATTGAAAAACTGCGCGTGGAATATCGTTCGAAGGAAGTCGGGTCGGGGACGAAGGTGCCCTTGTAGGGCCTGAATCTTTCGGTCGGGCAGGGCGAGGTCTTCGGCTTTCTCGGCCCCAACGGCGTTGGGCAAGACGACGACCATGAACGTCCTGCTCGGTTTCGTGAACGCCACCAGCGGCGCCGACTCGCTCTTCGGCACGAGCGTCCGCGAGCCGATTTTCCGGCAGCGCATCGGGTATCTGCCGGAGTTGACCTATTACTATAAATTTCTCACCGCGGAGGAGTTGCTCCGGTTTTACGGGCGCATTTTCAACATCCCGAAAGGCGAACGCGAGTCGCGCATCGACGCGGTGCTGAAGTTGGTCGAGTTGGAGCATGCGCGCACACGGCAGATTAAAACGTATTCCAAAGGGATGCAGCAGCGCGCCGGCCTGGCGCAGGCGCCGATCAACAATCCCGATCTGCTCATCCTCGACGAGTCGACGAGCGGCCTTGATCCCATCGGGCGGATGAAGGTGCGCGAGATCATTCAACGGTTGAAGAACGACGGGAAGACGGTTTTCTTTTCCTCGCACGAACTGGGCGAAGTGGAGTCGGTGTGCGATCGCAGGACACTAGCCTGCTCGGCAGCATCATGGGCGACAGCCGCCGGCTGTTCGTGAATCATTTCTTCAAGAAGTCGGATGTGTAAATACACAGCGGTTATTACCCGACGTTTTTTGGCGAGGCGCTGAAGGAAAATCATGTCGCGCAAACCGCCGGCGCGCACGAGGACAAGCACGAAGACGGGCACAAGGAACACGGCGGGAAACCGCACGAGGCCAACTGTACGCATGGACAGAAGGGCCATGTGCACGACGAGAAATGTGAGCGCCACGACGGGAGGACGTGGCCGGCGGTGAGGACAACGCCGAAGGGTGCAGGGTTCGAGGCCGGGGTCGCAAGCTTGAGCCGGGAAATCACCGGGGTCAATTTGCCGGCGGCGAACCGCTGCACCCCAAATTTTTTGGAGCGTTCACGGCGCACGATTTCAAAACATTTTGGAACCGCGCGCCGGGCGAAAACAGGCTCCGCTCAGAACCGCCAGGTGAGGCCCGCGCGCACGCGGAAATCCGGCACGATCTGCAGGGCCGTGTTGCGGATGCTCACCGGCAGATCGACGCCGACATCCGCGCTGAAACTTTCACCGACGGTCACGTTGATCTGCGGGCCGACAAAAACGCTGGTGACGCCGGTGTCCGCGGCGGGCGCGCCCTGGAAGGTGTCCTTGCCCTTGGTTTCGCCGGAGACGACGCATTGCAGCGCGACGGTGCGGCTTTCGCTCAGCGCGAGGAAAACGCCCGGCCCGCCCGCCCACATGAGGTCGTTGGCAAAGCGGTAATCGTAATCGCCCTCGGTGCGGATGGAGTATTGCACGTTGGCGGAAAAGAAGAGGCGGTGGGAGCGCGCAAAAATTCCCGTGCCGATGATTCCGTCCACCGAGCCGGTGCCGAGCGCGAGGTCGTGTCCGTGAACGCCGCTCTCCGGCGCGTCCGTCACTTCGACTTCATTCAACTCCTCCGCGAGCCGCCGCGAGTCGCCGGTCGGAAATTTCACGCCGCCGAGCACGCTCCAGGAAAAGGTGGAGTTCATTTTTTCGTGGCGCCAGGCGACGAAGTTTCCGGCCAGGGTGATGTCGCCGAGGCCGCTTTCCGAGCCGCGGTCGATGGCGAAACCCTCCGGGCGTTTGAAGGAGCGGTGGATGATGGGCAGACCGAGTTGCACGCTGAACCGCTCGTTGAAGTTGTAGCCTGCGATGACCTGGGTGATGGAACTGTCGAGGCGCTGGCCGGTGGCATCAGGGACGCGCGCCCCATCTTCCTGCAAGGTTGCGAAGTGGGTGAACTGTTTCGCAACACTCAGGCTGAAGCCCTTGCTGGCCTGGCCGTGGGCGGCCGCGACGTTGTAAATGGCGCACAGATCACAGCCGAATGCTGCCGGCACCGCGGCGGAAACCAAAACTGAACAACAAAATAATTTCATAGGAAAAACAATCGGGAGCTATCGCCAACCGGCGTGCTCCATTTTTTAATACTGGGAAAAAACCGCGAACCCCATCAGCGGGGAGCGGCACTGTGGAAACCGTCAAACCGCGCGGGGCGGGGGACGGGGCGGGGCGTCGGCCCGCCAGGTGGCGGCGTGCGCCGTGGCGGGCAGAAGATGGAACCGTGACGGAGGAAAGAGGGCCACGGTGCCGGGTTGGTTGAAGAAATCGAACTTGGCCCCGGACTTTTCCAGCGCCTGCTTCTGTTCGGATTTTTTTCCTTCAGCCACGAACTGGCAGAGTTGGCAGGGATGCTCGCCATCGAAGGTTTTTTGCAGCGCGACGGTGAGCCGGGCGGTTTGGGAAAAGCGGACGGTCATCCGCGCCCAGGCCACGGACTGGAGTAGCGCCCAGTGCCCGCCGGTGGCGAGCACCAGCGACAGGACGATCATCCATTTGGAAAGCCGGGCCAGCATCGGCCGCGAAATTAGCGGAGCGAGGAAAGGTGTCAATGAACAGTTGGCCTGGATGAAAATATTTTCCCCACCGCCGGACATTCCCGCCGGGCGGCGCGGTGGCCGTCTGATCTTGAACCCAAAAATAAATCTGAATAGCCGCCCGGAGTCTCCCGTCGGCAATTACTCCCGAGTAACGTTTTTGGGAAAGAGCGGACAATAATCGTCTGGCTTGTTTGGTCTGGCAGGCATCGGTCGGAAAATTAAAAATAAACTTGTAACAACAGGTCGGAACAAATATTTAGAACAAAAGATCACGAAAACGAACGCCGTTCACACATTGTAACAACCACGAAAGATCAGACACATGAGCACCACCCTCGAAAAACCCCAGGCCACCGATAAGGACATGCAGGCCGTTGAACATCTCAAGGCTTCCGCCGCCAAAATCAAGACCGAGCTTTCCAAGGTCATCGTTGGCCAGGAGGCGGTCGTCGATCAGGTTCTGATTTCCATCCTCACCCGCAGCCACGCGCTGCTCGTCGGCGTGCCGGGTCTCGCCAAGACGCTGCTCGTCTCCACGCTCTCGCAGACGCTCCATCTTTCCTTCAAGCGCATCCAGTTCACGCCCGACCTCATGCCAAGCGACATCACCGGCACGGAAGTCATCTACCAGGATCCGGCCACCAACCACCGCGAGTTCCGCTTCCTTAAGGGGCCGATCTTCGCGAACATGATTCTCGCGGACGAAATCAACCGCACTCCGCCCAAGACGCAGGCTGCGATGCTCGAGGCCATGCAGGAGCGCAAGATCACCGTCGGCGGCAATGATTTTCCGCTGCCCGATCCGTTCTTCGTGCTCGCCACGCAGAACCCCATCGAGCAGGAAGGCACCTATCCGCTCCCCGAGGCGCAGCTCGACCGTTTCATGTTCATGATCCTGGTTGATTATCCGACCGCCGCCGAGGAGTTGCAGATCATGAAAATGGCCACGGGTGTGACCTCCGGCAAGCCGACGGCCGTCTTGAACATCGAGGAGATTCTCGTCCTCCAGCAGATCGTCCGCCGCATGCCGGTGGCCGAGCACGTCTATGCCTACGCTGAACGGCTCGTCCGCTGCACGCGGCCGAAGACCTCGGAGGCGCTCGACTTCTGCAAGAAATGGCTCTCCTGGGGCGCCGGCCCTCGCGCCGGTTTGAACCTGATCATGGCCGCCAAGGCGCGCGCCATGCTGAACGGCCAGTTCTATGTGAGCTGCGATGACGTCGCCGCCGTGGCCCTCCCGATTTTCCGTCACCGCATTGTCGCGAATTTCGCCGCCCAAAGCGAAGGCGTCACCACCGACGACATCACGCGGAAAATTCTGGAGACCATTCCGAAGGACGAGAAGCTGGCTTGAGGGACCGGGTTCGACCGGAACTGAATCCCTGAACCAATCTCTGTCGCATGGACAAAGCCCACATTGATCAACTGCTCGATCCGCAGACGATTTCCAACGCGGAAGCACTCGGCATGCAGGCCCGCTCCATGGTAGAGGGCTACATGGCCGGGGAGCACAAGTCCCCCTACCGCGGCTTTGCCATCGAGTTCGCCCAGCACCGCGAATACTCCCACGGCGACGATACGCGGCATCTCGACTGGAAGGTGCAGGCCCGCACCGACCGATACTTCATCAAGCAGTACGAGCAGGAAACCAACTACGTCGCCAACATCTTGCTCGACGGCAGCGAGTCGATGAAATACGGCTCCGGCGCGATCACCAAGCTGCAGTACGGCAAAATGATTGCGGCCTGCCTGGCCTACGTGATCCTGCACCAGCGCGACGCCGTGGCCTTGGGCCTGTTTGACACGACGATGCGGGACTACTCGCCGCGCAGCGACAGCAAGGCCACCATCCACAAGCTCATGGCCCGGCTGGCCGCCTTCGAGCCGACGGACCAGACGAACATCGCCACCGTTCTCCACGACATGGCGATGCAAATCCGCCGCAAGGGCATTGTCATTGTCATCAGCGATTTTTTTGACGACGAGCAGAAGGTGCTTGAAGGCATCCAGCATCTGCGGTTCGGCGGGAATGAAGTCATCGTCTTCCACATCATGGACCCGTATGAACTGGAATTTCCGTTCACCGGCCTGGTCGAGTTCGAGGGGCTGGAGCAGATCCCGAAAATTCTCACGCGCCCGGCGGAGGTGCAGAAGAGTTACCTGCGCGAAGTCGAGGCGTTCCGCAACCGGCTGCGCGACGGCTGCGAAAAAAACCAGTGCCACTACCTGCTGGTGAACACTGCGCAACCGCTGCACGAGGTGCTCGCCGGTTATCTTGGGTTCCGGCTCCGGACCACCACCCGCTGACCGCCACGCGCTATCCATGACGAAAGAAATTTCAATGCCCCCGTCCGAAACCAACCCGCCTGCCCCGTCCGGCCGGGCGTGTCCGGCCGCCTTGCCGTCATGCGTCATCCGTCATTTTACTCCTGCTAACTAACCATGGGCTTTCTGAATCCATTCATGTTGTTCGGCATCACGGCGGTGTCCGTGCCGATCATCATCCATCTGCTCAACCGGCGGAAATTCCAGAAGGTCGTCTGGGCGGCGATGCGCTTCCTGAAGGTCAGCGTCGAACAGAACCAGCGCCGGATGAAGGTCGAGGACATAATCCTCCTCCTGCTGCGCTGCCTGCTCCTCATTCTGCTCGCCCTCGCCCTCGCCCGGCCCGCCATGAAACAGGCCGCCTCCGAAATTTTCGGCCAGACCCAGGTCACGGCCGTCGTCGTCCTCGACAACTCCCTGAGCATGGGCATGAGCGACGGGACCCAGACCCGTTTCGAGAAGGCGAAGAAAACCGCCGAGCAGGCCATGGAAACGATGCCGGCGGGTTCGTCGGTGGCCATCCTGCTTGCCTCCGACATCGTCAATGGCGTGGTGCCGGAGCCGACGTTTGATTTCAATCTCGCGCGCAAGGCCATCAAGGAAGCCCCCCTCACGGACCGCGGCTCCGATCTGGGGCCGGCCGTCAACAAGGCCATCGAAACGCTCAAGGGCCGGTTCGCCATCCGGAAGGAAATTTATGTCCTCACCGACGGCCAGACCACCGGTTGGAAGCAGTTCGGGGAAATCGAAAACACCCTGAAAAAGGTCAAGGGCGACATCCGCGCCCACTTCGTCTTCATCAACGAGCACGAGGTCCATAATCTCGGCATCGACGAACTGCGTCTGGACAGCGGCATGTCCCCGGCCAAACACCCGTTGCGGTTCGCCGTCCGCGTCACCAACCACGGCCGTGAACCGGCGCGCGACGTACGGGTCTCGCTCCATGTCGATTCCGATCCGCCGAGCAACGAATACAACCTCGAGCTGCTCGGGGCGGGCGAGAGCAAGACCATCCCGCTCTTCGCCAAGTTGGGCGGCGAGGGCTTTCACTCCGTGACCGCGCGCCTGCCTGAGGACCGGTTGGTGGCGGACGGCAAGCGCAGCGTGGCAGTGCGCGCGATCAAGGAAGTGCGCGTGCTGCTGGTCGATGGCGAGCCGGGGGCCGAACCGCGCGACAGCGAGGTGTTCTACCTGCGCCATGCGCTCACGCCGGTGGCCGGCGGCGAGCAGGCCGGTTATTTCATCAAGCCGGTCGTGGCCAGCCTTTCGGATCTGTCCGCCGCGCGGCTGGATGATTATGACGCCGTGGTGCTGGCCAACGTGGCCGAACTTTCCGAAACGACCGTGGTCGCCTTCGAGCAATATCTACGGCGCGGCGGCGGTCTGGTCGTCTTCCCCGGCGGCAAGGTGAACCCGGTCTTTTACAACGACTCGCTCGTCAAGAAACACCAACTGCTGCCCGCCCTGCTCGGCGAGATCCGGGGCCAGGCCGACCAGGATGAAAAATACCTCTCCTTCCAGGACAAAAATTTCGATCACCCGGTGGTCGCCATCTGGAATGATGAAGGCTCCGGCACGCTCAGTTCTGCCCGGATTTTCCGGGCGATCGACCTGCTGCCCGCGCCCTACACCCGCCCGCCCGCGCCCAAGCCGGGGGACAACCCGGCGGATGTCAAGCTGAACGACGCGGGCGAGCCGCGCGTGGTCCTACGCTATTCGGACGGACGGCCGGCGGTCATGGAGCGGACCTGGGGCCTGGGCCGGGTGGTGCTGTTTTCCACGACGGCGGACACGGCCTGGAACGATCTGCCGGTGCGGCCCGCGTTCGTCCCGGTCATGCACCGCGTCCTGGGTTCCATCATCCAGCGGCAGGACGAGGGGTTGAACGTGCGGGTCGGCGAGCGCTTCCTCCGCCGCACCTCCTCGGAACTGCTTGGCAAGGATGCGCGCGTGACCAAGCCGCGCCAGACCGATGCGGTGCCCGAACTGCGCCGGGTCGAGATGCTGGCTGGCGCGCCCGCGCTGCACTTCGAGCAGACGGATTTGAGCGGCCTCTACGAGTTCACCGTGGCCGATCCGCTCACCACCTTCAAATTTGCCGCCCAAGCGAGCGCGCTTGAGTCAAGCTTGGACGAACTTTCTGCGGAGCAGAAGAAATTGTTGTCCGCCTCCGCGCATGTGGTGGACTGGACGCCCGGCCTGTCCCTGAAGGACGTGGTGCTGCGGGAGCGCAGCGGGCTGGAATTCTGGCTGCCCATCGTGCTGGCCGCGCTGGCGGTCGCGGCACTGGAAACGTTCCTAGCACAATGGTTCAGCCGTTCAAAATGAGTTCGCATGACTGAATTTTTTCTCAAATTGCTGGGCGCGAAGATGGGGCAGGACGTCACCGTGTCGGGCCTGTCACTGGCCTTCCGCGGGGGCATCAGCGTCGGCTGGGCGGTGATCATCGCCCTCGCCTTGGGCGCGCTGATCTGGTGGATGTACCGCAGCAGCCCCGCTGCGCTCAAGCCCGTCCGCAAATACATCTTGGCTGGCCTGCGCGTGCTCTTCCTCGTCTTCATCGTCGTGCTCCTGATGCGTCCGGTGTTGGCCTTGACCGTGGAAGGCAGCATTCGCCGGCTGCTCGTCATGCTCGTCGATGACAGCGCCTCGATGCAGATCAAGGACCCGCGCCTGGACGGCAACGACCAGAAGCGCGCGGCCATCGCGAAAAATCTGATCGACCCGACCAAGGGGCTTGGGCAGCCGCTCGACAAGGCCCGGCTGAAGGACGTGGAACAAGTTTCGCGCGTGGACCTGCTCAAGGGCATGTTAAAAAACCAGAAGGTCAATCTGCTTCCGCGCCTGGAAAAGGACTACGACGTCAATGCCTTCACCTTCGGGCAGGGCGTGGTGGAACTCCCCCGGGTTAGCACCCTGGACACCAATGCGGCCGGCAAGGACGCGACCGCCAAGAAAACCACCATCGAGGAATACCTCTGGGTGGACAAGCTGAACCCGCAGGGCCAGCTCACCTCCATCGGCGACTCAGTGCGCGAAGTGATCAACCGCAAGCGCGGCCAGCCCCTGGCGGGCGTGGTGCTCGTCACCGACGGCGCGAACAACAGCGGCAGCCACCCGCGTGACGTGGCCGCGCAGCTCTCGCAGGAAGGCGTGCCGCTTTATATTTACGGCATCGGCATCACCTCGCCGCGCGACATCATCGTGGGCAACATTTTCGCGCCGGACGTGACCTTCGTGAAGGACGAGGTGCCGGTGACGGTGCGCTTCCGCTCGCAGGGCTTGAAGGACCAGTCCGCCAAGCTCAAGCTCACCTTCGGTGGCACGGTCGTGGACGAGAAGGAGATCGTGTTCGGCGCGGACGGCGAGATGGTGGTGCCGATGCGGTTCACCCCGCCGGTGCCGGGCGATTTCGAGTTGACCGCCTCCATTGAACCGCGCGACGACGAGACCGTGAAGGACAACAACGCCCGTTCACAGCACATCAAGGTCATCGACAGCAAGATCAAGGTGCTGCTCATCGACCAGTCCCCGCGCTGGGAGTTCCGCTACCTCCAGGCGATGATGTCGCGCGACCGCCGCGTGGATTTGAAGTGCCTGCTCATCGAAGGCGACCCGTCCATCGCGCGCGGCACCAACTCGCTCTATCTCGACCAGTTTCCGGCCAAGAAGGACGACCTCTTCAAATACGACCTGGTGATTTTCGGCGACGTGGACCCGCGGAAGATGCCGGTGACCAACCTAGAAAATCTGGGCGAACTGGTCTCCAAGTTCGGCAGCTCGTTCGTGATGCTCGCCGGAAAAAAATACACGCCAGGCGGCTATCGCCGGACGGTGATCGAGAAGATGCTGCCGGTGGAGTTTGACGGCACCGGGGTGGAATCACTCGCCGAGGTCATCTCGGACAAGCCGGTGCGCCTGGAGTTGACCGCCGCCGGCCGGGCCAATCAGATGATGCGCCTTTCCGACAAGGAGGACGAGAGCGTGGCCTTGTGGAAGCAATTGCCCCCGGTTTACTGGGTGGCGAAAGTTTCCCGGCCCAAGCCCGCCGCCGAGGTGCTGCTCGTCGATCCGGACCCGACGAAGGAATCCCGCTTTGGCAAAATGCCGGTCATCGCCCTCCAGCAATACGGCCTAGGCCAGGTCATGTATGTCGGCACGGACAACACCTGGCGCTGGCGCAAAAACGCGGGCGACCTCTACTACACCACCATCTGGAGCCAGATCGCGCAGCGCCTCTCCATCCAGCGGCTGATGGGCCTTTCCAAGCGGACGCAACTGACCACCGACCGGCAGAACTACATGACCGGCGACCGGGTTTCGGTTTACGCGCGGCTCTACACGGCGGGATATGAGCCGTTGCAGGAACCGTTCGTCAAGGGCGTGTATGGTCTGCGTTCCGGCGGCGGGGGCAAGCAAACCGATGTGGTGCTGCGCTCGATTCCCGAACAGCCCGGCCTCTATCGCGGAGATTTCACCGTGCAGACCCCCGGCCAGTACCAGTTCTTTGTCGAGCAGGACCTGAATACGCCGCTGGAATTCAACGTGACCGAGCCGAAGTTCGAGCTGGGCGAGACCGCCATGAACGAAACGATGCTGCGCGAGATCGCGGCCACCACCGGCGGTGCCTTCTTCCGCGAGGAGGATTTGTTCACCCTGCCAGAAAAAATCAGCCAGAGGGCCGAACGCGTCAAGTCGCCGCTCGAGGTCGAACTGTGGTCCTCGCCCCTGTATTTTCTGCTGCTGCTCGGCGTGGTCAGCGCCGAATGGATTTTGCGCAAGATGTCGCATTTGAAATAGACCCGTATGCCTGAAGTTTTAGACAGGACTCAAGAAGACCGGCAGGTGCCGCCGAGCACGATGCTCATCGAAAAGATCGGGGTCGTGCGCCGCAAACGCGTCCAGACGGCGGCCGGCACCGGCCTGTCCATGGTCGTCGGCACTCTCGTGCTCGTGCTGGGCATGGGCATGGTGCTCGACTGGTGGCTGGATTTCCCCTGGGCGCTGCGGGCCATGCTGCTGCTGGCCGAGACGGTGGCGATCAGCTGGATGGCTTGGCAGTTTGTGATTGTTCCGCTCGCCCGCCAGCCGGATGACGACATGGTGGCGCTGATCGTGGAAAAGGCCCGGCCGGAATTTCGCAGCCGCCTGATCTCCTCCCTGCAACTGACCCTGCCCGGCGCGATCCCGGCCGGGGCGGCGCCCGTGATGGTCCGGGCCTTGGTCACCGAAACGGAGGCCATGGCCGGCCCGGTGGATTTCAACGCGATCATCCCGAC